>CAZXYP010000219.1:0-9238 GCA_964644955.1 uncultured Anaerolineales bacterium
GTAAAACTGACGAGAGCAAAACACAGGAATAAAAACGAGACTCGCTTGGAATTCATGCACAACCTTTTTTGCGGAATGTATTATTTATAGTGCAAGATTCCGCGATTGGCAAAATGGATTACGCGCCGGCGCGGCGCGATTTGGCCGTGTTTGAACGCGCGCGAGAATTTGCCGCGCGGCGTCGGCGTCCGCGCGCGGGAGAATGACCGCAAGTGCGTCCCCGCTTGCGTCGCGGTGCGCAGCTGCGCGGACATTTTTTGTTTCGCCAAGAGCTGCGCGGTGTGCCGGTTCCTTTCAAAACGAACCGAATTTAACACGTGTTTTACACTGTTTGTGTGCGCGCCTGTGATATAATCTTTTGCGGTTTATGGATTTGTCTAAATCGTTTCGCAAACGCTTTCCTCGAGTGTCCGCGCGGTCTTCGGCGTGGAAATGGCTTTATGTCGGCATTGGCGTAAAACGCTGGCTCGTCGTTTTGCTCGCCGGTGTGACCATGCTCGCGCTGGGCATGGCATATCTCGCGGTGGAATTCTATCGCGCCCAGCCCTTTCCCGATTTTGTTTATTATCTCACGCTGCAATTTTTACCGCGCCTCGCGCGCGCGCTGTTGTTTGGCGCGGTCGGTTTTGGTCTCGTCGCGTATGGTTTATACCGGCTGAATCAGGCACTGCTGGCGGGAATTCCCGCGCGCCCGTCGTCTTTGGTGGAAAATTTGTATCGCAAACGGATGCGGAAACGCGATTTGAAAATCGTGTGCATTGGGGGCGGCACGGGCATGTCCGCGCTCTTGCGCGGTCTGAAAAACTATTCCGACAATCTCACTGCCATTATTACGGTGGCGGATGACGGCGGCAGCTCGGGGCGCTTGCGGCAGGAATTGGGCGTGCTGCCGCCCGGCGATTTTCGTCAGTGCATTGCGGCGCTTGCGGACGCGGAACCGTTAATGACGCGGTTGCTCGAATATCGTTTTCCGAATGATTCCGGTTTGGGCGGGCACGCATTCGGCAATCTGTTGATTGCGGCGATGGCGGGCGTCACCGGCAATTCGGAACGCGCCTTGATGGAGTCATCGCGCGTGTTGGCGGTGCGCGGACGTATCTTGCCGAGCACGTTGGAAAATGTGACGTTGTGCGCCGAAGTGCGCGGTTCGCACGAAGCGCAAACCGCGCGCGTCTCGGGCGAATCGCAAATCGCGAAATTTGGCAAACCGGTAGAACGCGTCTATCTGGAGCCAGCGCATGTGCCTGCCTATCCTGACGCTGTCCACGCGTTATTGCATGCCGATTTGATTGTGGTCGGACCGGGAAGTCTGTACACGAGTGTTTTGCCAAATCTGCTGGTCGAACGCATCGGGCAAGCGGTGGTCGAATCGTCGGCGCGCAAAATTTTTATCTGCAATGTCGCGACCGAACGCGGCGAAACAGACCGCTACGCTGTGGAAGATTATTTGCGCGCGCTGAAACAGCATTGTGACGGTTTGGACTTTGACGGCATTTTGATTAATGACGAAATCTCGGGGACACTGCCGCCGCAGGCGCAGATTGAGTATGTGCAGCCGCGCGAAACGAATCCCGTTTACGCGTTTGCGAATGTCGTGGACAAGGAACGTCCGTGGCGGCACGATTCGGAAAGACTGGCGCGCGCGGTTTTGCATTGGTACTCCGGACGGGGTAAAACGAGCAGCGCGCGCGATACGCAAGCGGTTGCCCGGACTGCGCACGTGCGGCAGGGCAGCCGCGAAGAAATTGGAACAAGGGAACGTTGAAACGTTGGGCGTTGGAACGTTAAACGCAAAATCATATAAGGAGTCAAATCATGGGAGCACGTATCGGCATTAACGGTTTTGGACGCATTGGGCGTCAAGTTACCAAGGCGCTCAAGGAACGCTACAACGATATTGATATTGTGGCGGTGAACGATTTGGCGTCGCCGGAAGAGAACGCGCATTTGTTCAAGTACGACACCAACTATGGCAAATATCCCGGCACGGTCGGCGTGGACGGCGATAGCATTGTCATTGACGGCGACAAGATTCAGGTCTTGAAAGAAAAAGACCCCGCGAAACTACCGTGGAAAGATTTGGGCGTCGAACTCGTCATCGAATCCACCGGCTTGTTCACCGACGCGGAAAAAGCGCGGGCGCATATTACCGCCGGGGCAAAACGCGTCATTATCAGCGCGCCCGCCAAAGGCGAAGATATTACCGTTGTCTTGGGGGTGAATGAAAATCAATACGACCCGGCGAAACATTTTATCGTGTCGAATGCATCCTGCACGACGAATTGTCTCGCGCCCGTCGCCAAAGTTTTGGAAGACACATTCGGCATCGAGAATGCGTTGATGACGACCATTCACTCGTACACCAACGACCAGAAAATTCTGGACGTGGTGCACAAAGATTGGCGGCGCGCGCGCGCGGCGGCAATGAATATCATTCCGACGACCACCGGCGCGGCGAAAGCGGTTGCATTGACGATGCCCGCGCTCAAAGGCAAATTTCACGGTTACGCGCTGCGCGTGCCGACATCCACCGTTTCGGTCGTTGACCTCGTTGGTAATCTGAAACGCAACGCGACGGCAGAAGAAATCAACGCCGCGTTCAAAGCCGCGTCGGAAGGTTCGATGAAAGGCATTCTCGGTTACAGCGAAGAGCAATTGGTGTCGTCCGATTACAAGGGCGATGCGCGCTCGTCCATCGTAGATGCAGAATTGACGATGGTGATTGGCGGCAATCTGTTCAAAGTCGTTTCGTGGTACGACAATGAATGGGGTTATTCGTGCCGTGTCGCGGATTTGACGCAGTACATGATTGGCAAAGGTCTTTGAGCATTGAGGAACGAGCGTTGAGCATTGAGTTGAGATAAATTTTATCTCATCACTCAATGCTCAATGCTCAATGCTCGCAGCAATGAACAAGAAAACCATTCGCGACATTGACGTCAATGGCAAGCGCGTGTTGGTGCGCTGTGACTTTAATGTTCCGCAAGACAAAAAAGATTTGCACATTACCGACGACCGCCGTATTCGCGAATCGCTTCCGACATTGAATTATTTGTTGGAACATGGCGCGTCGCTGGTGTTAATGTCCCATCTCGGTCGCCCGAAAGCGAAAGAAGAAAAATATTCGTTGAAACCCGTCGCCGCGCGTTTGCAAGAATTGCTCGGGCGTCCCGTTATCATGGCAGAGGATGTAATTGGCGACGCGGTGGCGGCGCAGGCGAATGCGTTGAAACCGGGCGAGGTGTTGTTGTTGGAAAATGTGCGCTTTTATCCCGAAGAAGAAAAGAACGACCCCGCGTTTGCGCGGGAACTCGCGCGCATGGGCGAAATCTATGTGAACGACGCGTTCGGTTCGGCGCATCGCGCGCACGCGTCGACGCGTGGGGTGGCGGATTATTTGCCTGCCGTCGCCGGATTCCTGATGGAAAAGGAATTGAACTATCTCGGCGGCGCGTTGGAAAATCCCAAGCGCCCGTTCGTCGCCATTCTCGGCGGCGCGAAAATCGGCGACAAGATTGGCGTGATTGAAAATTTGCTGCCGAAAGTGGACCGTATTCTCATTGGTGGCGGCATGGCGAATACGTTTGCAAAAGCGAACGGGTATCCGGTTGCCGATTCGTTGGTGGAAGAGGACAAACTGGACGTCGCGCGCGAGATTATGGGCAAGGGCGCGGGCAAGTTAGTGTTTCCGGTGGATTGGGTGATTGGCGATAAATTCGCGGCGGACGCGGAAGCAAAAGTGGTTGATGTGCAGAACGTTCCTGACGGATGGCGCATTTTGGACATTGGTCCCGAAACGGTCAAACGGTTTGAAACGGAATTGCAAGGCGCAAAAACCGTCGTGTGGAACGGACCGATGGGCGTGTTTGAATTTCCGAAATTCGCGAACGGCACGCTGGCAATGGCGCACACCTTGGCAACCTTAAAAGATTGCATCACCGTGATTGGCGGCGGTGATTCCGCTTCGGCAGTCGAAGTCGCGGGCGTCGCCAACAAAATGTCGCACGTCTCTACAGGCGGCGGCGCGAGTCTCGAGTTTATGGAGGGGCGCGTTCTGCCGGGCGTCGAGGCGCTGCAAAACAAATAATCGAGACCTCGAGAAAAAAACTCTGCCGCATGCACGGCAGAGTTTTTTTTATTCCGCAAGTTCCAAAATCGCGCCGGTATGCGGCGGCATTTCGAGTTGGGTAATGACAGACCCGTTGGCATTGCGATATTTGCGCGGCAAATAAAACGCGCGGGGGTCACTTGTCGGATTGACCAATACCAGACCTTTGACAAAGCGGCGTTGATAGACGCCGTTCTGTTTAGAGATTCCGCCTATCGGTGCGCCCAAGAAAATCTCGAGCTCGGGAAGATTTGCATAGGGCTGCGCGGCAGGTGCGACGCCAATAAAAGTGCGTGTATTGTTGACCGCGAGCAGATACGACGCGAGCCCATATTGGACCCACTGTCTCACTGCCGCAAGGTCTTGCTCGCCTACTTTCGGAAAATCCAACTCGGTCAAGAGGATGAGGTTCGGATTTGCGGAAACGCGCGCAAGATTTTCAACATCTTGTTTCCACGCTTCTTCAGATGGAAATTGTGTGGGCGGCGCGTCGGCGGCGCGCAAAAAATTTTGCAGCAAAGCGCCGTCTGCATTAGCAAGCCATTCCCCCAAACGCGCGGTATCGGTGAGCTGCGCGCTTGCCAGAACAAGACGCGGCGCCGCCGTTTCGCGCAGTACGCCAATGGCATTGGGCGCGAGAGTCGTTGGTTTCAAAAGAATCCCATTTACGTCCGGCGGCAGCGCGGCGGGGTCGGGCGCGTCGGTTTGCAGAAACAAAAATTGATTGCTCCGCCGCAATTTGGAAACCGGATTTTTCGAAACGAGGATTTGCGCGCGTTGGACAAACGGCGCCGCCGTTTGGGTTTGCTCCTCCGACACATCCGCCCACAGTCCGATCGTTCCGCGCGCGACGTTGGGGAAAATGCGCGCGTTCGGGTCGCGGGTGGGGAATGCGCCGGGCGTGCGTTGGATGACAAGGGTCGCCGTCGGTCCGGGAGGCGTATGGGTTGGCGTCGGCGCGGGTGTCCACGTGGCGGGATATTGTTGTAACGGGTACGGCGTGGGAGTCGGCGTGCTGTAGCAACCTGTCAGGAACAGCATGGTTAATAAAAACAAACTCTGTTTCATAAGTCGAGTGTATCCGAAGATTTTTCCTTTACAAAAAACAAACGGACATGTAAAATTCAACGACGGATTGGAGCGAGCATGACGGATTTGGAATTGTTGGTTGAACTGGTTCACTCGTACGCGCCGGACATGGATACCGAGCGCATTGAGCGCGCGTACGCGGTGGCAGCTGCCGCGCACGCGGGGCAAACGCGTGCATCGGGCGAACCCTATGTCACACATCCGCTCGCGACCGCAAAAATTCTCGCCGATTTGTACATGGACGGCGATACGATTGTGGCGGGCTTGCTGCATGATGTGCCGGAAGATACGCTGGTCACGCTGGAGGAATTGCGCGCGCAGTTTGGCGACGACGTGGCGAATCT
This sequence comes from uncultured Anaerolineales bacterium, assembly GCA_964644955.1. Lineage (GTDB taxonomy): Bacteria > Chloroflexota > Anaerolineae > UBA4142 > SHND01 > SHND01. Next base: position 5,542 of record CAZXYP010000219.1, read on the forward strand.
CGTGGATGGGGTCACGAAACTTTCGCAATTGCGCTATGGCAAAGACCAGGTGGAAGCCGAATCGCTGCGGAAAATGTTTTTGGCGATGGCGGAAGATATTCGCGTCGTGTTGATCAAGCTCGCCGATCGTTTGCACAATATGCGGACGCTGGGCGCGTTGAAACGCGAAAAGCAAATCAAAATCGCGCACGAGACGCTGGAGATTTTTGCGCCGTTAGCGAATCGGCTCGGGATTTACAACATTCGTCGCGAACTCGAGGACTTGTCGCTAAAATATCTCGAACCGGAAAAATTTGAGGAAATTGAGGAACTGCTCTCGGATGACCGCGACGACCGCCATTCCTACATCGGGCAGGCGATTACGCAGCTGCGCGAGCGTTTGGCGCAAGAAGGGGTGGTGGCGGACATTACCGGACGCCCCAAACATATTTTTTCGATTTATAAGAAAATGATTGCCAAGCGGCGCGATTTTGAACACATTTACGACATTCGCGCGATTCGCTGTCTGGTGCAGGACAAGGCGCAGTGTTATCTGGTGTTGGGCATTGTGCATTCGTTATGGACGCCGATTCCCGGTGAGTTTGACGATTACATTGCGAAACCGAAAGAAAACGCGTATCAATCGCTGCATACGGCGGTCATCGGTCCCGGCGGCAAAGCATTGGAAGTGCAGATTCGCACGCGCGAGATGCACCAAATCGCCGAATACGGCGTCGCCGCGCATTGGCGGTACAAGGAGCCGGGCGGCAAACGCGACCCGAAACTGGAAGAAAAAATCAATTGGCTGCGGCAGCTGCAAGAATGGCGCGCCGAAGTCAGTTCCGCCAGCGAGTATGTGGACGCGCTCAAGACGGACGTCTTCAATGACCAGGTGTATGTCTTTACGCCCAAAGGACAAATTATCGAATTGTCGGCAAGCGCGACGCCGATTGATTTTGCCTATCATATTCACACCGAAGTTGGCAATCGCTGTCGCGGCGCCAAAGTGAACGGCAAATTGGTCGCGTTGGAAACGGCGCTCAAAACGGGCGACCGCGTGGAAATTCTCACGGCGAAAAAAGGCGGACCCTCGCGCGATTGGCTGAACCCGACGCTCGGTTTGGTGCGCACTGCGCGGGCGCGCGAAAAAATTCGCCAGTATTTCAAAAAGCAGGAACGCGAAGTCGCGCGCATCGAGGGACGCGCGTTGTTGGAAAAGGAGTTGCATCGTTTGGGCTTTGGCAACAAGAATCTTGACGAAATTGCAAAACAATTCAATTATAAGAATGTGGACGAATTGGCGGAAGCCATCGGCTACGCCGACATCAGTCTGCAACAAATTGGCGTCAAACTGTTGGACCTCGAGCAGCCCAAAACGGCGACGGCTCCAACGCAGTCCATCCCTACAGAGACCCGGGCGCGTTCCAAAGCGTCGAGCGAAGTTGGGTTGGAAATCGGCGGGGTGGGCGGCTTGCTGACGCGGGGCGCGCAGTGCTGCAAACCGGTGCCCGGTGATGAAATTGTCGGTTATATTTCACGTGGGCGCGGCATTACGATTCACCGGCGCGATTGCAAAAATGTGATTGACCATGAAGGAACGGATGGGCGTTGGATTGCACTGTCATGGAAAGGCATGAAGCAAGAGCAGGTGTATCCGGTGATTATCGAGGTGCGCGCGTTTGACCGCGCGGGTCTGCTTCACGATTTGTCGGGCGTCGTCGCCGAAGAAAACGTAAACATGATTGCCTTGAGCAGCAAGTCGCGCCGCGACAATACTGCCGTGGTAAATGCGACGTTGGAAATTGGCAACGCGAGCCAGTTGACGCGCATTCTCAATAAAATCGAACGCCTGCCGAATGTGTTGGAAGCGCGGCGGGTGTCGGGATAAAGAAAGGGGGAAAAATGTCATTCACCGAACGCATCCAAAAGGACTTTACGACGATTACGCTGGTGCTGATACCGGTTGCCATCGTCATCAATATCGTCGTCGGACAAATCGTGCAGAACGTTTTGAAACTGCCGATTTATCTCGATTCCATCGGCACGGTGTTGGTCGGCGCGTTGGCGGGTCCGCTGGCGGGCGCGATTACAGGCGCATTGTCCAATATCGTGTGGGCGATTATTTTCAGCGCGCCGACCGCAGCGCCCTATGCCATCACGGCGTTTGTTATCGGGATTTGCGCGGGGGTGTTTGCTTCGCGCGGCGTGTTCAAAAACATCTTGTGGACAATTGTGGCGGGTCTGATTACCGGTGTGATTGCAGCGCTCGTCTCCGCGCCGATTACGGCGTTTGTCTTTGGTGGGGTCACGGGTTCCGGTACCGATTTGATTATTGCGGCGGCGCAAGCGACCGGCGCAAATCTTTTGCAAGCCGCGACGATTCAGGGATTCATTTCCGACCCGCTGGACAAAACGCTTTCGTATCTGGTCGTGTGGGTGATTTTGCGCGGCATGTCGAAACGCCTGTTGAGTCAATTTCCACGGAGCAGCAATGTGATGGATGAAAAGGTTGAGCCGACAACGAATCAATGAATCAATCATTTTTTCTTGACCGCGCGAGCGGATGGCACGCGCTGCATCCGTTGACGAAGTTAGCGGCGGCGTTGGCGGTGATTGTGACGGCGTTTGGTGTGCGATGGATGTTTATCTCCGTCGCACTTTTTGTATTGGTGATTCTGCCGCTTGCGGCGTGGGGCAAAATCTGGCGCGAGGTTTTGCGGACAACCTTTACGGTTGTTTTGCCGTTGGCAATTTCGCTCGCGCTGGTGCAAGGATTTTTTTATCCCGGCGCGCAAGACGTCATTTGGCAAGTCGGTCCGTTAACGCTCAAACGCGAGGGATTGGAATTTGCATTCGTGACCGCCGCGCGTTTAACGGTGATTGCGGGCACGGGCTTGTTGGTCGTGTATGCGACGCATCCCGCCGATTTGGCGCTGGCGTTGGTGCAGGCGGGCGCGCCGTTTTCGCTGGCGTACATTGCCGTTGCGGCGATTCAACTCTTGCCCGAAATGCAGGGGCGCGCGCAAAACATTTTGAACGCGCAGCAAGCGCGCGGGTTGGAAACGCAAGGCAATCTGTTGATGCGTGGGCGCGCGTTTGTGCCGCTCATTGCGCCGTTGGTGTACGGCGCGTTGGAAAATGTGCAGGAACGCGCGTTGGCGCTGGACGCGCGCGCGTTTCGCGCGCCGCGCGCAAAAACGAGTTGGCGCGAATTGCGCGATTCAAATTTACAGCGCGTGGTGCGCTGGCTGCTGGTGATTGGTTCGATTCTTCTCAGCATCGTCTCGGTGATTCTGCTGTCTCTCCGCGTCTGATTGATACAATGTCTGCATTGTCTGTCGAAAACCTGTCGTTCCAATATCTACACGGGAATGTGCGCGCTCTGATCCATGTGACCTGTGACCTGCACCCCGGCACCGTCACCGCCATTGTCGGCGCGAACGGCGCGGGCAAGTCCACGCTGTGTTATGCATTGGCAGGTTTTATTCCCCATTTTTTCAAAGGCGAGATGCAAGGCAGTGTGCGCGTGAATGGCGCGGACACGCGCGCAATCTCGCTGGCGGATTTCGTGACGCAGGTCGGAATGGTGTTTCAGAATCCGTTCCATCAAATCTCGGGCGCGAAATTGACGGTGGCGGAAGAAATCGCGTTCGGTTTGGAAAATTTGGGAATTGCGCGTGACGAGATGCAAGCGCGCGTCGAGGACGCGCTCGACTTG
>CAZXYP010000220.1:0-9214 GCA_964644955.1 uncultured Anaerolineales bacterium
CATTGTGTTGAATGTGCCGCAGTGGCAATCCATGATTTTTACGACACTGGCGTTCGCGCAAATTTTCCAAGCGTTCGCGGTACGCTCGACCGATACCTCGGTGTTCCGCATGAGTCTGCTGTCCAATCGGATGCTGCTCATTACCGCGTCGGTGGTGTTGTTGTCGCAGCTGGCGGTGTTGTACATTCCGTTTTTACAAACGTTCTTTAACACGATGCCGTTGAACGTGAACGACCTGTTGGTCTGTGCCGGCTTGGGGTCGCTCGTGCTTTTTGCGATCGAACTGGAAAAGTGGTGGAACCGGCGCGGCGAGAAAAAGCATACGGCAGTTCATCCTGTTGCGCCTGTACGCTAGAGAGCAGCGATGCTCCCGGTCTGTGTTGACCGACGCACAATCCAATACAATCTCGAACTGTGAGGTGTGCGCCCGTCGCCGTCTCACAGTTTTTTTACTTTGACGGATTGCGACTCCCGGACTGAAAAATCAAAAATCAGAAATCAAAAATCCCAAGAGGAGTTTTCATGGACAATCCCGTTTCGGAAATCCAAAAACGCGTTGCGGACAAACGCGAATGGATTATTGAATTCATGCGCGACATTTGCGCGATTCCTTCGATGAACTCGCAAATCGGCGAGGTCGGCGCGCGCATTGCACATTAAATAGACTTGATCCGAAATAGACAGGATGAGGGCGATGTAATCATCGCAATTTGCAGGATTATCCGGGAAAGCAAATTCAAAAAATCATGTTAATCCTGTGAATCCTGTCGAAAAAATTATTTCCGATAAAGTCTAATGAACTGGAGTTTGGCAAATCGCACGGAATAAACTTGTTTTCGCGTCAGGCAGGCACCGATTTCAAGCTATTTTTCATTCACTTGCCAAACTCCAGTAATGAAAACTTTACGAAATGAAACGTACAGAAATCTCTTGCGAAGAACTTGTTCGGCTCTATCTCGATGAAGCGATTTCCGCACCAGAAATTGCCTCACAGCTTGGTTGTTCCGTTGGCACAATCTATACGCGTCTTGAAGAATGTAGGATACCCACGCGAAGCATGTCCGAAGCGGCTATCTTGAATCGCGGGATAGAACTATCGTGTGATGAATTGCACTCCTTGTATCTCGACCAAGAACTGACTATCTATGAAATAGCAGGGCAGTACGAATGTAGCCCTGTTACTATTCATAGGCGACTGGCGAAATGCGGCATCGCGGCACGCCCAGCAGGTGGTGATGAGTTTGAATATCCCAAAAAAGATTTTGACGGAACTCTCTTGGACAAAGCATACCTCCTTGGATTCGCGAAGGGTGACCTGCATGTTGACCGAGGAAATTGGGCTATTCGTGTTCGTTGCACGAGCACAAAGCAAGAACAGTTTGATCTTGTTCAACAGCTCTTTGCAAACTATGGTGGAATTTGGATCAGCAAAATGAAACTCAAAAGGGGCAAATGCATCACTGCTCACTTGAATCTCTCTTTTGACTTTCTGGTTTCGCTCAAAGATGAAATTCCTGATTGGGTTCTTGCAGACGATAACATGTTTGCATCGTTTTGGTCAGGTTATTTGGATGCGGAAGGGAGTTTTATTATCTCAGGTAAGCGAGCCTACTTTAAGGTAGATTCATGTGACAAAAACATCTTGTTTCAAGCGTGGCGAAGACTTGAATGGATGGGATTGGAATTCTCTCCACCTTACATTGTAAGGAAGAAAGGTACATTGTCAGGACTGTTGACAAGCCGCTGCGATTTGTGGCGTCTCACGACGGAACGCAAAGAGACACTGACCGCGCTGTGCGCGTTGGTTGAACCGTTCTTGAAACACGCCAAACGGCGAGCGGATATGTGGAATGTCAAGATGAATGTTGAAACACGGCAAGCAAGGTAAAGAACCGACGGAGGAATTCGACCAATGAACAAAGAGCTTGTACATGAAATTCACAATCGCGTGGAATCGCAGCGGAATGCGATCGAGCAATTCCTTTTTGAGATTTGCGCGATTCCTTCAATCCTTTCGCAAATCAAAGATGTGGGGGAGCGAATCGGCAATGAGATGACGCGTCTTGGCTTTGATGAAGTGCGCTTTGACAAGATGGGGAACATTCTCGGGCGCATTGGCAATGGCCCGAGAATAATTGTCTATGATTCACACATTGACACTGTAGGCATAGGCAATTTGTCCGACTGGGAGTGGGATCCGTTCAAGGGCAAAGTTGAAGATGGAATTTTCTTTGCGCGCGGAGCATGTGACGAAAAGGGGTCAACTCCCGGTATGATCTATGGACTCGCACTCGCGCGCGATTTGGGATTGTTGGACGGATTCACCGTTTATTATCTTGGGAATATGGAAGAGGAATGCGACGGCATCGCGCCCAATTCGTTTGTCGAAGCCGACCCGAAGGTGCGTCCCGATTTCGTCGTGATTGGCGAGCCGACGAAAATGCAAATCTATCGCGGACACAAAGGGCGCCTTGAATTGAAAATAACGGCGCACGGCAAATCCGCGCACGCGGCGCATCATTATCTCGGCGACAATGCCGTGTACAAGATGGCAAACATCATCACCGCGATTCGTGAATTGGACCGCCGGTTGCCCAAGCATCCCTTTTTGGGAAAAGCCACCGTCGCGGTGACGGATGTCGAAGCACGCACCGCGTCGCTGAACGCGGTGCCGGACCGATTCACCATTTATTTGGACCGGCGGCTGATTTTGGATGAGCCGAAAGACAAAGTGATGGCGCAGTTCAGGGGTTTGATTCCCGATTACTTGCAGGATGAAATTCACGTGGAAGATTTGTTTTACGACACGCCGAGTTATACCGGCTTTGTGTTTCCGGTGGACAAGTATTATCCCCCGTGGGTTTTGGAAGAAGCGCATCCGCTCGTGCAAGCAGGACAGCAGACGATTCAGGCATTGTGGGGCGAAACGCGCCCGACGGGCAAGTGGGGCTTTTCGACCAACGGCACGTATTGGGCGGGCAAAGCGGGCATTCCCTCCATCGGTTTCGGTCCGGGCGACGAAGAATACGCGCACATGATTGACGAACAAATTCCACTCGACCAAGTGGTGCGCGCGACGGAATGGTATGCGCTGTTTCCAATGATGTTGAAAGCGCAACCGTAGCGACGAATTTATTCGTCCGGTGCGCTTGTGGCGCAAGCGCGGAGGAACGAATGAATTCGTTACTACAATTGGACATCAAGCGCACACCTTTTTGACTGTGCCAACATAGACTTGCATGGCGACGCGCTCGCATGAGGCAGTGCGTCAGGATTTCGTTTCAAGGAGGATACGAATTATGCGAAGTTTTATGGGACGCGACATTTTGTCGCTCAAAGAATTTGAACGCGAAGAATTTTTCCGCGTGTTCGAGGTTGGCAAAGAGCTGGAACCGATTGCGCGCAATCGCCGCAACAGCGATTTGCTCAAGGAAAAAACACTCGTCGCCGCGTTTTATCAACCGAGCACGCGCACGCGGTTGGCGCACGAATCCGCCATGCACCGCCTCGGTGGACACGTCGTCGGTTTTGCCGACCCGAAAATGACGCGCGCGGGCGATTTTTATCAAGAGTCCATCAAGGACACGGTCAAGATGCTGGAATACTACGGCGACGTGATCGTGATGCGCCATTTTCAACAAGGCGCGCCGCACGAAGCCGCGAAATGGGCGAGCATTCCCGTCATTAACGGCGGCGACGGCTGGGGTGAACATCCGACGCAGATTCTCACCGATTTGTACACGGTGTTGAATGAAAAGGGACGCATTGACGGATTGAACTGGCTTGCGGTGGGCGACATGCGGATGCGGACAATGCACTCGCTCGGTTACGCGCTGTCACAGTTTGCGTGTCCCATCACATTCGTTGCGCCGCCCGACATGGGCTTGACGGATGAATTCAAATCGGAACTGAAACAGTACAGTGTAGATTTTTCCGAAGCCGAACACGTCGAACAAGCGATTGCGAAAGCGGATGTAATTTTGGTCGAACCCGTTGTCCAACCCGATTACACGAAATCGCGCGACGAACGCACCGGCAAAGACTTGGCGCTCACGCCCGCGAATTATCGCATCACGCGTGAGCTGCTCACGACCAAAGCAAAACCCGACGCGATTCTTTTGCACTCGCTGCCGCGCATGGACGAAGTCCCGACCGACGTGGACATTACGCGCTGGTCGCGCTACTGGCAAGAAGCGTTCAATGGCGTGGTGATACGCATGGCGCTGTTGGCGCTTGTCCTCGGCGCAATGGAGTAGAACAGAAACAGGAAGACAAGTAGACGAGCACGCATATAATTATTGCGTACTTGTCTACTTGCGCGACGCAATCAATTCCGATTGAATTCGAGAACTGCAACATGCCAGCCATCAAAGGAATTCCGGGACCCTATCGGTTCTTTTTTTACAGTTTTGATTGCAACGAGCCAATGCACGTTCACGTCAAGCGTGAACGAAAACTTTGCAAGTACTGGCTTGAACCCGTCCAGTTGAGCATGAACGACGGATTCAACACCGTTGAATTGAATCGTATTCGCGCAATAGTCATCAGAAATTATCGGCGAATTGAGGAGGCATGGCATGAGCATTGCGGTGAGTAGCGAACCGCGCATCGCGTCACTTCAAGTAACGAAAGATGAAATTATCGCGCATCTTCAAGATGGGCGCACGATAAGTGTGCCGCTTGCATGGTCATGGCGATTGTCCGAAGCAACTCCGGCACAGCGTAATCGTTTTGAGATTTTGGGCAACGGACAGGGCGTACATTGGAAAGAGTTGGATGAAGACATAAGCGCATGGGGTATGCTCTATGGAATCCCTGCGCATCGCCCCAAACCGCAAATGAAAAAAACAGTTCACTCTGCGCGTCGTACGTCGAGACGCGAAAAAGCGACCGCGTGATATGGTAACTCTGAGTGACATTCAAAACGCGCGCAACACCATTCACGGCAAGGTCCATCGAACTCCCATCCTCTCTGCCTCCGCGCTCGGCGAAATGGTGGGCGTGAACCTGTTTTTGAAATGCGAGCAGTTTCAAAAAACGGGTTCGTTCAAACCGCGCGGCGCGTTGAATACGTTGGCGCATTTGTCCGATGAAGAAAACGCGCGCGGACTGGTAAGCGCGAGCGCGGGGAATCACGCGCAAGGTTTGGCATTCGCCGCGCGCGCGTACGGCGTGCAAGCGACGATTGTGATGCCGTCGGATGCGCCGCAAGCCAAAGTAAACGCGGTGCGCGGGTACGGCGGCAAAATCGTGTTTGCGGAATCGGTCAATACGATGTTCGACAAGATGTTGGAGCTTGCGCGCCAACACAATTACACCATCGCGCATCCGTTCGACAGTCCGTACGTAATTGCGGGGCAAGGCACCATCGGTTTGGAAATTTTGGAGGATGTGCCGGACGCGGACTATGTTTTCGTTCCGATTGGCGGCGGCGGACTCATCAGCGGCATCGCGCTGGCATTGAAAGAAAACAATCCGCGTATCAAAATCATTGGCGTGGAATCCGTCGCGGGCGGAGCGTATTTTACCTCGCGGCAAAACGGCGAAAATACGCGCGTGGTGTGCAGTCACAGCATCGCGGGCGGTATCATCTGCCCGATGATTGGCGTCCACAATTATCCGTTGATGGAAAACTATGTGGACGATGTCGTTTTGGTGAACGACGACGAAATCAAAGCCGCGCTGCGTCTGATTTTGGAACGCGCGAAAATGCTCGTCGAAGGCGCGGGCGCGGCGGCGACGGCGGCAGTGTTGACGCAAAAAATTCCAATGCCGCAAAACGCGCGCGTCGTGTCGGTGTTGAGCGGCGGGAATGTGGATTTGGAAAAATTAAAAGAGTGGTTGTGAGTCAATATACATTCAAATGTTGAAACGTTCTAACGCGATAACGTTCAACGCATTCACGGAGGCAATATGCAGACGTATCTTCGCGGTCGCGATTTGATTGGCGACCTCGATTTCTCAAAGGACGAAGTCGAAACGGTAATGGACGTGGCGTTCGATTTGAAACGCAAACGCGCGGTGGGCGAACCGCACGCACTGCTGCGCGACAAAGTGTTGGCGATGCTCTTTTTCTTTTCTTCGACCCGCACGCGCGGCTCGTTCGAAGCGGGCATGGCGCAGTTGGGCGGGCACGCCGCGTTCATTGAATCGCGCACCACACAAATTTCGCACGGCGACACGCCAAAAGAAATTGGCGAAATTTTTGGACGCTATTTCGACGGCATTGCCATTCGCCACGTGGATTGGGGCAAAGGCAATGCGTACTTGAACGATGTCGCCAAAGCGTCGCGCGTGCCGGTGCTCAACATGCAGTGCGATATCTATCATCCGTTCCAAATCCTCGCTGACTTGATGACGATTATGGAGAAAAAGGGGCGCGATTTGCGGCGCAAAAAAATTGTCGTGTCGTGGGCGTATGCGGCGTCGTATCAAAAACCCATGTCGGTGCCGCAATCGCTCATTTTGCAAATGCCGCGCTTTGGGATGGACGTGGTTTTGTCCCATCCACCCGAATTCAAATTGATGCCCGAAGTGATGGACATGGCGCGCGAGCAAGCGAAAAAGTACGGCACGGGCTTTGAAGTGGTGCACGACATGGACGAAGGTTTCCGCGACGCGGATGTGGTGTACGCGAAATCGTGGGGCGCGATGGTGCATACGCCCGACGAAAAGCAAGGCGCCGAAATCATTGCCAAATACTCGGACTGGATTACGGACGCGCGCCGCATCAAGCTCGCCAAAGAAGATGCGATTTATATGCACCCGCTGCCTGCCGACCGCAACATTGAAGTGACGGATGAAGTGATTGACGGTCCGCACTCGGTGGTCTATGACGAAGCCGAAAACCGTTTGCACGCGCAAAAAGCGGTGATGGCTCTGACGATGAGCTAAGAAAGGATGAATTATGAAGGATGAAGGATGAATGCGCGCAAAAATTTTCATCCTTCATCCTTCATCCCTCAAAATTTATGGCTAAAGTTGCTGTCGTTGCCGTTGGTGGCAACTCCTTAATCCTCGACGAAAAACACAAGACAATCCCCGACCAATACGCCGCGACGGTCGAAACCTCCAAGCATGTCGCGGGCATGATTGAAGCGGGCTGGAATGTTGTGCTTACACACGGGAACGGACCGCAAGTCGGATTTATTTTGCGCCGTTCCGAACTATCAATGCACGAACTGCATTCCGTTCCGCTCGATTACTGCGGCGCGGACACGCAAGGCGCCATCGGTTACATGTTCCAACGCGCGCTGCACAATGAATTTCACGCGCGCGGCATGAACAAACTGGCGGCGACGGTGGTCACGCAGGTTTTGGTGGACAAGCACGACCCCGCGTTTCAAAATCCGTCCAAGCCGATTGGCTCGTTCATGAACGCGGAACAAGCCGCGCGCAAACGCGCCGAAGAAGGTTGGCAGATGGTTGAAGACGCGGGGCGCGGTTGGCGGCGCGTGGTGCCATCGCCCTTGCCCAAAGCCATAGTCGAACGCGACGCGATTCACGCGTTGATACACGCGGGGTTTGTGGTGATTTGTTCCGGCGGCGGCGGAATACCGGTCGCGGAAAACGACAAGGGCGAACTCGTCGGCATCGAAGCGGTGATTGACAAGGATTTTGCCGGCTCGCTGCTCGCGCGCAGTGTCGGCGCGGAATTGTTTCTGATTTCGACCGCGGTGGAAAAAGTTGCCTTGAATTTTAACAAACCGAATCAGCAGTGGCTCGACCACATGACGTTGGATGAAGCGAAAAAATACCTCGCCGAAGGACATTTCGCCAAAGGGTCCATGGGACCAAAAATCCAAGCCGCAATCTGGTTTCTCGAAGGCGACGCCCCTGCCGCGGATGACACGCATCATGCCGGTAACACCCATCTGCACGCGTCGGGCGAAAGAATGGCAATCATTACCAACCCCGAAAACCTTGAACGCGCGCTGCGCGGCGAAACGGGGACGCGGATTACAAGGGGATGAGTAATGAGCGTTGAGCATTGAGTGAAGGGAAAAATCACTCTGCTCAACGCTCAACGCTCAATGCTCGAAATGTTTGTCTCTCATTTGCAATGCACGCTTTGCGGCAAGACGTACGCGCCCGATACGGTGCAATACGTCTGCCCCGACCACGGCGACGACGGCATTCTGGATGTCGTTTACGCTTACGACGAAATCAATCGGCGCACGTCGCCTGCAAAAATTTCCGAATCGCGCGAGAATTCCGTCTGGCGCTATTGGGACTTGCTGCCGCTGACGGACCACAACGCGCCCCCCCCCCTCCAAGTCGGTTGGACGCCGCTGTATCACGCCAAACACGAAGGCGCGCGTCTGGGCTTGAATCGGTTGTACATCAAAGACGACGGGCGTAATCCGACCGCGTCGTTCAAAGACCGCGCGAGTGTCGTCACGGTTGCCAAAGCGCGCGAACTCGGCGTCGAAATCATTACCACTGCATCGAGCGGCAATGCGGGCGCGGCATTGGCGGGCTGCGCGGCGAGCGCGCATTTGCCGGCGGTGATTTTTGTGCCCAAGACTGCGCCGCAAGCCAAAGTCGCGCAATTGCTGATGTTTGGCGCGCGCGTGTTTTTGGTGAATGGCACGTACGACCAAGCGAGCGATTTGTGTCTTGCCGCGTCGAAAGTATTCGGCTGGTATTGTCGCAACACGGCATACAATCCGTACACCACCGAAGGCAAAAAAACCGCGTCGTTGGAAATCTGCGAGCAACTCGCGTTGCTGCGACACGGCGCGCCGCCTTCTGTTACCAAGCGCGCCATGCGCGAAATGTTGACGCCGCAATTTGTCGCGCCCGAAAGATGGGTTGCGCCCGACCGCATTTTCGTCAGCGTCGGCGACGGCAACATCATCGGCGGCATTTGGAAAGGGCTGCGCGATTTGTATGCTCTCGGTTGGATTGACAAGCTGCCAAAGCTGATGGGCATTCAAGCCGAAGGCAGCGCGGCGTGTTACAACGCGTGGCAAGCCGGTACGGACGCGATTACGCCGATTGCATCGCACACGGTTGCGGATTCGATTGACGTAGGTTACCCGCGCGATGGACGCCGCGCGGTACGCGCAGTGCGCGAAACGGGCGGCGAATTCATTACTGTCAGCGACGCCGAAATTTTGGAAGCGATGCCGCAGTTGGCGCGCGGTGAAGCGGTGTTTGCCGAACCTGCCGCGTCGGCGGCGTACGCGGGTTTGCTCAAGGCGGTGCGCGC
>CAZXYP010000221.1:0-9212 GCA_964644955.1 uncultured Anaerolineales bacterium
GATGCGATGCGCGACAAGATGGTGGAGAAATTGAACGCCGCGCACGCGTTGGGCGTCGGCGCGCTGGTGGAATGTACGCCGATTGGGTGCGGGCGCTATGTGGATTTGTTCAAGGCGGTCGCGGAACGCACGCCCGTCAAAATTGTTTGCAGTACCGGATTTTTTCACGAGTCGTGGTGTCCGATGCATCCGATTGCGCGCGCGTTTGATATTGATGCCATGACCGATTTGTTTGTGCGCGAAATTACCGAAGGGATGGGCGATACGCTCATCAAAGCGGGCATTATCAAATGCGCGACGGGCGAAGGACGCGTGTCGGAAAAAGAAGAACAAGTGCTGCGCGCCGCGGCACGCGCGCATCGCGAAACGGGCTGCCCGATTATTACGCACACGACCGGCGGTTTGGGCAATGAGCAGCTCGACATTTTTGAAAGCGAAGGCGTGAGCGCGGGCGAAATCATTATTAGTCACGTCGGCTGTGAAAAAGAAAATTGGCTGGACTATTCCGAAGCGCTGTTGCAGCGCGGCGCGAACCTTTCCTTTGACCGCATCGGCGAACCGACGTTCGGCGGCGATGAGCATTGGGTGATGCTCATCACGAACGCGATTCAAAAAGGATTCATTCGCCAAACCATGTTCAGTCACGACGCGGGCGTGTTGGTGCATGGTTACAATGAAATTGTAAATCCCGGCGTGGAATTGAGCGGCGATTTTACCTACATCGCGCGCGTGTTCCTTCCCAAACTGCGCGCCGCGGGCGTGACGGATGAACAAATTCACGTAATGTTTTCGGAAAATCCGCAGCGCGTGTTGGCGTTCTGATACAATTTCCCGCAACCCCTTGTCAACCGCGCGAAAAGGGCGTATAAATCAAGTGTGGCAAACGCGCGCCACAGGTTTCTCTCGCCCGGGCGGATTGATACACGGCTGTTGACACAGGCGCACTCGTTGGCAATCGAACCGGCGTACGAGTGCGCCGTCTTGTTTCCGGCGTGTTTTTCAAACAGAGGTGCAAAAATGGCACAGAGCAAAAAATCAAAAAGCGCGCGGACATCGAAATCGTCCGCGCAAGCGCCGCGCAAAACCAAACGCGTCCCTGCAAAACGCGTCGCAGTGAAAAAATCCGCCGCGCGCAAAATCACCAAACCGCGCAAAACGACCACACACGCGCGCGCGCCCAAAACAATCGCCGCGCCCGGCACGCTTTCCATCGAAACGACTGCCCCCGCGCAAGGGATTCCGCCGCACATTCTCGTTTTCATTCCCGGATTCATGGGCAGCCAACTGCGCGACCGCCAGACCAAGGAAATCGTGTGGCTCGATTTTTCCAAAATTCCGCTCAACCCGCTCGAATGGGGAGCGTGGCTCGACGGCTTGTTTGAAAAAATGAATTTTGCCAACGACCGCCTCGAACCCGCCGGTATCATCGAAGATGTTTTATTTTTGCCGCCGTTGGTCAAGCAGGAACAATACAGTCGTTTGTTGACGCTGCTCAAGCGTTGGGGCTATCGTCTCAATCCGGCGGAAGGTGTGCAGGCGGAACGCATCGCGTACACATTCACATACGATTGGCGACAAAACAATCGCAAGTCGGGACAGCAATTGGGCGACGCGGTCCGCGCGTGGCACGCGCAATATCCGAATCATCAAATCTGGTTGATGGGTCACAGCAACGGCGGCATCATTGCGCGTTGGTTCATTGAAAAAGAAGGCGGCAAAGATATTGTGGACCGTTTGATTTTGTTGGCGTCGCCGTGGGACGGCGCGGCAAAAGGTTTGTACGCGCTGTTGAATGGGGTGGATACATTTTTGCGTTGGGGTTTTGATCCCGCACATATTGGGGAACGCACGCGCGCGACGCTGCGCGGCTTTCCCAATATCTATTCCCTGCTGCCGCAGGCGCGCGCGTTTGTCACCGGACCGCACGAGGAACCGTTGGACCCCTTTGACGGCGACAAGTGGCTGCATGTCCCCGAATTGTATCCCCTGCTCGCGGACGGCAAAGCGTTCAATCAAGAGCTCGGCAATCAGCTGAGCGTCGAAACGCTTGCCTTTTTCGGACGCAAATTGAAAACGACAACCGGCGCGCGCGTAACGCTCGACGCGAACGCGCGGTGGAACGAAATCGAATTTCTGGAAAGCGATTGGGGCGACGGCACGGTGCCGGAATACAGCGCGAGTTATCCGCACGCGCAAAAAAATATCCCCGTCGTCGCCGAACACGGCAGCGTGTACACCAATTCCGCGCTGCAGGAAATTTTGCGCTGGGAATTGTTGGACAAGTACACCGGCGCGGTGCAAACGCGCGCCGCGCTCATGACCGACCGTTTCAGCATCGAATTCAATCCCGACAAGAGTTCGTATCGTCCCGGCGAAATGATTTCGATTGGCGCGTCCATTCTCCAAAACGAAAATCAAGAACCTTACACTGCCGCGACCATTTTTGCGGAATTGAGTTGGGTGCAACCATTGCCCGGTTCACCCGAAACGAACGCGCCGAAAAAATTGCCCGACACGCAGTTGACGATGCGCGCGCCCGGACAATTCGACGGAGAGCTCAGCGCGCCCGCGCAGGAAGGGTATTATCGTTTGCGCGGCATCGTCATTGTGCCCGGCGAACCCGAATTGTCGCTCGAAGAAATCATTGCGGTCGAAAACATGCCCTGAAGAGAACGCGTATGAATGATGCTCTCACGCGCGGCGTCGAATGGATTCCCGATGCCGAAACAGAACCGGAACCGCAAGGACGCAACATCATTGCCGTCATCGGCATTGACGCGTACACGTACTGGCCCAAATTACACAACGCGGTCAGCGACGCGTTGGGCGTGCAAAAATTGTTTGTCGAAAAACTCGGTTTCGCTATGCCGTTCCCGCCGTTATTGAACGCGGACGCCACGTTCGACAATATCATGGCGTTGGTGACCGACCAATTGCCGGGCGTGCTGCAGCCGCACGATAATGTGATTCTGTTTTACGCGGGACACGGGCACACGCGCGTCAGCAAAATCGGCGCGCGCGAAATCGAAAGCGGTTACCTCGTTCCCGTCGGCGCGAAATTGGAACGCTGGGCGGACAAGATTCGCACCGACGAATTTTTGGACAATGTCAGTCAACTGCCCGCGCGTCACGTGCTGCTCATCATTGACGCGTGCCGCAGTGGGTTCGCGTTGAGCGGCATGAACGCGTATCGCAGCGCGGTGACGTATCAGGAAACGCTTGCGCGCAACGTGAGCCGCAACGTCATTTCATCCGCGCGCCGCGACGAAGATGCATTGGACAACGGACCGCTGCCGAATCATTCATTGTTCACCGGCACACTCATCGAAGGTTTGAATTGGGGCGCAGCGGATTTGGACCGCAATGGTTTGGTCTCGGCGTACGAATTGGGTTTGTATTTACAGCAGCGCGTCGGTCAGGCATCCGATTCCAAACAAACGCCCGATTTCGGTTCGTTTCAGTTGGACGAACGCGGCGAACTCGTCATTTCCTTGCGCAACGATACGTTCGATGCGGTCAAAGCGCGCGCGTTCACGGCAATGCTCAATCACGATGTCAACGCGTTGGCGCCGCTCGTACAGCAGTTGGCGGCACAGCGCCCCGACGCGGCGGAAACATTGTTTTTGCAATTTCGCCTGCGCTTTATGCAAAACGATTACGACGGCGCGCTGGCGGCGGTGCTGCAATTGCTCGGCGCAAAGTTTGACGATGGCGCAATTCCATTGAGCCGCAGTGATTTGGAAGCGTTGGCGGTGCAGCTGCCGTACTGGAAACCGGTGTTGGAATTGTCCGCCGGAACGCTTCCCGTCAAGATTGATTTTCAAATCGAGAATGCGGCGGGCGAATTTGAACGCGCACCGCTTGCGCCCGCTACCGTCGGCGAAGCGTATCAGGTGAGCGATGGCGCGATTGCGCGGTATCACATCGAAAACACGAGCGCGGCGCCCGCGCATCTGTATTTTCTCACGATTACGCCGCACGGACGTTTTATCGTGGGGCCCTTGCTTGAAGACGACGCGGCGCGGATTGACGGACTCGCGCCGGGCGCCATCGGCTTGGCGCAAAAATTCAAAATCAAGGGACTGCCAAGTATCATCGAAAATCGCATTTTCTGTGCGCCGCAGCGTGTTTCCAAATTACTATTCCCCGCAACGGTCGCCGCGCGCGGTTTGGATGCGATTGCGCCGGAAACGATTGCGACGCTCCAAATGCAGCCGGTGTTTTATCAAATTGTTTCGGAGGTCACAACGCCTGCCGATGTGTTGGAGATTCGCAACGCCTACAGTCATTTGACGCTGGATTTGGAACAAGAAGGATTCGCGTCCCGACGCCAACGCGGGAGATGGTGAGATACCCCTCAACGTATAACGCACCGCGTCATCAACGAAACGGTTTATGAACGACTCGAACCCGCGCGCGGCATTTTTCGCCCTGCTCATCGGTATTGATTACTATACCGGGAATCGGACGCCCGACGGCGTGCGCTATACGAGTTTGCGCGGCGCGGTCAATGATATTACGGGCGTCGAAAAATTTTTGCGCGCGCGTTTGCCGCTCGACGACGCGCATCTGTTCAAATTGACCGCGACCGATTTGGGCATTGCGGCTGCCGAAGCGCCCGACAAACTGCCGACGCGCAAAAACATCATTGCCGCGTTCGATGCAATAACACACGCGGCGCGTGCGGGAGACGCGGTCTATATTCATTACGCCGGACACGGCGGACGCGCCGCGACAATGTTTCCCGACCTCAAAGGCGCGGACGGTTTGGACGAAAGCATCGTGCCGACGGACATTGACGCGCCCGACGGCAATTACATTCGCGATTTGGAAATGGCGACGCTGCTCCAACGCATGGTGGAAAAACAACTCGTCGTCACGTTTGTGCTGGACGCGTGTCATTCCGGCGGCGCGACGCGCGGCAATCCGAACGCGCGCGTGCGCACCGCGCAAAACAATCAAATTGATTTCGCGCCGCGTTCCATTGACAATCTCGTCGGCACGCCGCAAGAATTGCTAGCCCGGTGGCGCGACGCGCGCAAAACGCAAACGCGCAGTGTCGAAGTGGTCAGCGGCTGGCTGCCCGAACCGAATGGGTATGTGTTACTCGCCGCGTGTCGCGCAAACGAATTGGCGAACGAAGATGAATTTGATGGCGAATCGCATGGTGTGTTGACGTTCGCGCTCCTCGACGCGTTGAAAAATGTTTCCGCCGCAACGACGTACGCGCAGTTGCATCAACGTTTGGTCGGCAAGGTGCATACGCGTTTTGTTTCCCAGACGCCGCAGCTCGAAGGCGACATGACGCGCGCGGTATTTGGCAGTGAACGTTTCGCATCACGTTCTGTCATCAATGTATTGTCCTACGACGCCGCGAAAAATCAGGTCCGCGTCAATGTCGGACAATCCGGTTTGGTAGAGGTGGGCGCGACGCTCGCCATTTATCCCAGCGACGCGCGCGATTTTGGCGACGTGAAAACGCGCGCGGCGCTCGCGGAAATCACCGAACTCGGCGGCGGCGATTCGCTGGCGACGGTCACGGAAATTTTTGACGCGACGAAATTGCCCGACGCGGGTTCGCAAGCGGTGGTGTTGAACGCGGGACGATTGGATTTGGTGCGCCGCGTCGCGTTCGTGACGCGCAATGATTTGCCCGCGCAAATTCCACAAGCCGACGCGCTGCGCGCGGTCGAGGGTGCGCTGGCTTTGGCGCAAGCACAGCACGCGGCGCGCGGGGAATTGTGTTTGGTCGAACGCGCGGTGGAAAATGTTTCGCCGCATTATCAAGTCGCGGTGAATGCGCGCGGCGAATATGAAATCGGCGATGCTGTCGGCGCACCGTTTCCGAACATGCTGCCCGCGCTGCGCGTGAACGATGCGGACGCGGCAGCGCAGGTTGTACGACGCTTGGAACATTTGGCGCAGTATCACGCGCTTGTGGCGCTCGACAATGCGGATGACGTTTCGCCGCTCGTGGATAAATTGGTGGCGCAGATTTTGCTGCCGCCGCCGACGTGGCAGCGCGGACAAAAAATTGATTTCACCGCGTGCGCACCGTTGGCTTTGAATGACGCGCTGCGCACGGGCGATTATTTTATTTTTCAGCTCGCCAATCGTTCGCGTTTCGTTTTGAATTTTGCCGTGTTGGATTTGGCGCCCGATTGGAGCGTGACGCAGATTTTGCCCGGCGAAAATCAAGCGACGGCAACGCTTGAACCGGGCAGAACGACGCATCAGGTGTTTCGCGCGCGGCTGCCCGACGGAATGGATTCGGGGACCGAAATTTTCAAAATCATTGCGACAACCGAAACCGGAAATTTTCGTTGGCTGGAAATGGGCGCGTTGGGTACGGGAGTACGCGGCGCGCGCGGCGCACAAACCGCGCGCACGGCATTGGACGTACTGCTCCAGAGTATCGCGTTTCCCGCAACACGCGGCGTTGATACGACGCGCGCGGCGAGTCAGGAATGGACGACCACGCAAATTCAATTTGCGATGCAGCGCGCATAGCGCGGAGGCGACATGCAGGTCACGCCCTTTGGCATCAATTACAGTACACGCAAAATTTTGTTGGACCCGATTCAAGATACGGAATTGGGCAAGGCGCTCATTGACGCGTATGCCGGCAATCGCGCGGATTTGGAGGATGTGCAAAAGGCGCAGCGCGGCGCGACCCCACGCGGTGAACAAAAACGCGAAACGCGCGATTGGGGCGACCCGCGTTCCGTCGGCTGGACGGTGTTGGTGAATCAAAAGGACCCGGAGCGCGCGGCGTTACTCGACGCGATTGCGCCGCTGGCAAAACAGCGGCGTATGAGCGGTGACCCGTTGTATTACAATGGCGAGAAACCTTACGAATGGTACGATTGGGTGTCGAACCATTATTCGCCGCTCAGCGCCGACCGTCCGTTTTATATTTTGATTCTCGGCGGACCGAAACAGGTGCCGTTTTTGTTTCAGGCGTTTTTGGCGACAGTTGCGGCGGTAGGACGTTTGGATTTGGATTCGCCCGGCGACGTGCGCGCGTATGCGGAAAAAATTGTGCGTTTGGAAAACGCGAGCGCGCCGGTCAATAAACGCGAAGCAATTTTTTTCGCGACGAATCACGGCAAAAACGCGCACGGTATGTACGACCCGACGTATTACAGTCATCATCATCTCGCCGCGCCGTTGGCGCAGCAAGTGCAGGATACGTACAAGGTTCCGGTGAAAACGTTGTTTGCCCAAGACGCGACCAAAGCGAATTTGGCGGATGCATTTCACAAGGCGCAGCCCGCGCTGGTGTTCACGGCGAGTCACGGTCTCGGCGCGCCGGAAGAAACCCTGAAACGCCAAATGCTTTTGAACGGCGCGCTGTGTTGTCAGGACGCGCCGACGGATGACGACAAGCAATGGTTGTTTGGCGCGTGGGATGTGCCGACGAATGATGCGTTTTTGGAAGGCGCGCTCTTTTTTCAATTCGCGTGCTTTGGTTACGGCACGCCCGCGCAGAGCGATTTCGCGCACTGGGACGCGCGCATCGGACGCGCGGTCAATGCGAAACAAGATTTTGTCGCCGCGCTGCCGAAAAAATTATTGGCGCACCCGCGCGGACCGCTGGCGTTTGTGGGTCATCTCGATATTGCGCTGCTGCACGGCTTTGAAGACCCCGAACATCCCGGCACGGCGGCGGACCCGTGGCATGTGCGCGTATCGCCGTTCACGAACGCGGTGCGGCATGTACTGCAAGTGAACCCCGTCGGGTTTGCGCTGCGCGAGATGAATGAACGTTACAATCAACTGAATCAAAATCTCACGACGTTTTTTGACAAAGTGCAGCGCCGCGAAATTCAAGCCGACGCGAATTTGCAAAAACGTTTGGTGGACACATTCCTCAGCCGCAGTGACGCGCAAAATTACATGATTCTCGGTGACCCCGGCGCGCACGTGCGGCTGCCGGATTGATTTTTGTTTGGGCGAATGAATTCGCCGCAACGGAAAGCGAAATCGGCCTGCGCCGATTTTCATGTGCCGCATATGGCAAGGCGTTGTCTCAAGGAGAAATACTGTGACCGACACATCGCAAGATATTTCGGAATCCGAAATAAAAACACCGGCGCCGCGCAAGACAAAAGCGCCGCGCAAAAAAGCAACCAAGAAAAAAACCAACGCCGCCGTCGTCAAGCAAAGTATCGAAACGACACCGGTTGTCGCGTACAGTTATGCGACGGATGTGGCGCGCGCGAGCCATACCGCGTCCGCGATGCCCGTGCTGGAATTGTTTGAACAAAACGCGGCGGCTGCCCCCCCCCCTTCCGTCGCCGTTGCCTTTGTGACGATTCCGGGTTTGGATGAGGCGCAAAAAAAATTGTCTGAAACGCTCAAGAGTTTTATGGAACGCGTCGGCGGCGCCATCAATGAAGCGGCGACGTTAAAAGTAAAAACGTATGTGAGCAGCGACATTGAAGGGGTCAAGGTGAACGCGCAAGGCAATTTGGAAGGCGATTTGCGTTTGCGCGCCATGACGACGATTGATTTGGATGGCGATGTCGTGGCGGTGATTCCGATGCGCCCCGAAGGCATGGACGAAACATTGTGGGCGGCGCATGTGGATATGGTGAAACAGGCGCAAGCGAATCGGACCGAATTGGTCAAACTCGCGATTTCGGCAGTGTCGGGTTTGGTTACGGCAATTAAACCGGGCTAGACGCGCGCATGGCAACGTTTCAATTGGTGGAACGCGAAAGCGTCATGCCGCCGGATGTATTTGGCGTGTGGCAAAGCGCGCCCGCGTCCGTCGGCGCGTTTGCGTCGCCCGGCACGCGTTCGGACATTCCGCGCTGGCAGATTGACGCGGATGCGTCGCCGCAAGAAACCGCCAACGCGTTTTTGACGTTACACGCGAGTTTGAACGCCACCGACCGCGCGTTGTTTGCGGCGCAAACGCGTTTGCGCGATTTTGTGCGCGTGCAGCAAACGCTTCCGACACAATACAGCGCGGCAGCATTCGCGACTGCGCCGCAGCCGGAGGCGGCATTGAATCAATTGCTGTTGTCGGCGCAAGGCAGTATCGCGTTCGGATGGACAGACCAAATCGGTGAATGGAAACAGGCGATTGATGAATTTATCGCGTTCACGCAGCAGATTCAACAACATGTATTGAATTACGCGCTCGTGGATACGCGTGTGGCAGAGGCGCGCGTTGGCATAACGCGCGTGACATGGGGCGGCGA
>CAZXYP010000222.1:0-9184 GCA_964644955.1 uncultured Anaerolineales bacterium
GATCTCCAGTGGACTCACGGGTGTGGTCGTGCCGATGCCGATCCTGCCCGCGGGGGTTATTACTACGTGAGCGTCGTCGCTGTTGGCTTTGAAGACAATGTTGCCTTCCGCATTTTGGATGTACGCGTGTCGCGAGCTGTTTGCGCGTACATCACGCAGGGTGATGAACGGCGCAAACCCGGCAATCTCCAGCGGACTCACAGGAGTGTTCGTGCCGATGCCGACCAAATCGGGTTGAAAGCGGCGCACGAAATCGGTCAATTTTTCATCTTCAACATCCTGGTCGAACACCGCCACCTCATCGCCGCGCCGTTCGCTCATGGCGGCAAGATACGCAATGCCCAAATGCGGTGTCGTTCGGGTATCAATGGGCAACTGAAAACGTGGGTTAATAAGTAAAACGCGCAACGGAAACCTCCATCTCACATATCTCGCGTATTCGCAATTCTCAAACGCATCTCATGCTTGCAATGTTCCATTCGCCCGCCTTGGCGAGCCGTCATCGGAAAGCAACGTTCATTATAACGAGTGGCTATGGGGCGGTCAAATAAAACTTTTGTAAAGGGTTCGCCCGACCACGCGCCCATTTTGAACACAAAATTGGGATTTGAATGTGACCCAAATCACGCCGGCACAAAACAACCCTGTGAATGATACGCGATGTATGCCATCGCCGCATTCGCAGGGTGCGCGAAAATCAATTCAAAGCGTAACGCTCAGCCGTTTCGATACGAATAGGTGCGGCGATAACCGAAATCGGTGCTGAACGACGAAAATACTTTGCGTCGCGCATCGCGTACCGAGTGACGCCGCAATGTGCGGACTCCGCGCGTCGCAATGGACGGCAGTGAATATGCTTTGCGGCAAATCCAATCGTATCCTTCGCGCAATTGGTCGGCAGTCATGTTCGCAGGTTGAAAGGTCACATGTGTCGTGTCATATTTCGACCACGGCACATCCTTGAACAATCTGCCTTCTTGAATGTATTGTTCGCGCGCAGGCGTGCCGGGATACGGCGTCATTATCGTAAAACTCACATTGTCCAATCCACTCTCGCGCACAAAGTCCCACGTATTTTGAAACACATCGGGCGTATCCGCTTCCAAGCCAAACACAAACAAGCCGACGACGCCAACGCCAAAACTCTGCACCGTTTTAATGACGCGTTTGTATTCTTCAATGTTCCCTTTGGATTTGCCGCCCAAGTCGCGCTTGTTGCCCGCGTTGATGGACTCGAAACCGATAAAAAACTTGTCCATGTGCGCTTCTTTGCCCAATTTGATTAAATCGGGAAAATCGCCCACCATCATTTCCGCCTGATTCGTCCAACCGTTCAACGGCAATTTTCGCAGCGCGCGAAACACTTGCTCCATGTATTCGGGGTCGGTGCGAAAATTCAAACCGAAATTGTCGTCAGTCAAAAAGAACCGTTTAATGTCGCGGCGTTCGATTTCTTCAATCACTTCATCCACCGGACGATGCCGCATCACGCGTCCCGAGACGCGAATCGCCGTGCAAAAGGAACAATTGCGCGGGCAGCCGCGCGTGATTTCCATGTACGGCGTCCAATAATCGCGCTTTTCGTCCACCATTTTTAGAACGCGGTCAGTCAAACGCGCCACGCCCGCAAGGTTCGCCCACGATTCATCCACATACATTTTTTGCGCGCAATCATTCGCCACGTCGCGAATAATTTGGGGCCACGTAAAATACGCTTCGCCGACGACGGTAATATCCGCCCACTGCCCGACTTCTTCCGGAGCCAGCGTCGCGTGCGTACCGCCGACCGCCACGCGCGCGCCGCGTTTGCGCGCGCGGTTGGCAATGTCTTGCGCGCGGTCAATCGAAAGCGTTTTGCTCGTAATCCCCATCAATGTATTGGGCGTGATGCGTTCGTAGGGGATGGGCGACAAATCTTCGTCCCAAATCTCGACGGGCAATTCATCCGGCACGAGCGACGCCAACCGCATTAACGTGTACGGCGAACCTTGCGCTTTGCCCAAAATTCTTCCGTCGCGTTTGGGATAGACGAGAACGACCTTGTCAATATTCATGCGCGCTCCTTACAGTGCTGAGGGATGAGGACTGAGAGATGAGTGACGGACGACGAATGACGCAAGCCAAGCGCTTTATCGAGCATTTCAACTCTTTGTCTCGCGTGCAAAGACATGTTCGCCGTGCGGCAGAAATTTATCTTGCTGCGGGTCGTGTTCCATGATGCGTACGCGAATTTCATCGGGCGTTATCGTGATGAAATTGTAGGCGTTGTTGTGTCCGTGCCGCAGACGCGTGGACATGCTCGTTCCCGCTTGCGCCAAGACAATGCCTTGTGAACTACGAATCGTGACGGGAATGTGCATGTGTCCGTTCAACACCAATTCCACATCCAACGTCTTGAGCCAATTCAAATGCGCGTTGGGAAACCACTGCCCGAACGGACGCCGCTTGTTGTTCCAATTCAATTGATGATGCATCACCAATACTTTACACGCCCCGCGTTCCGCGCGCGCAAATTCGCGTTCCATCCACGCGCGCTGTTCGTTCGACCAAAAGCCGCCGGGCAGAATCGGACGATTGTCGTTGATGCCGACCACATATACGCCGGGAATTTCAACACTGCTGTCCACCGCTTCGTGAATGTGTTTCTGGTAGCGCGCCCACGGCGTTGTCACGCGTTCCCACATCGCGCTTGCATACAACGGCTGGTCGAGATTGCCCGGAATCGTCAGGCGCGGTTTTGGAATCCGTTCGATATATGCGCGCGCCTGTTCGTATTCCTCCACGCGCCCGCGCATCGTAAAGTCACCCGAAAGAATGGTCAAATCCGGTTTCGTATGCAGAATGTCTTGCAGCACCAATTCCGAAACGTGTGCGTTAAATTTGGGACCGAAATGAAGGTCAGAGAGATGAAATAATCTAGTCACGTAGTTCGATAGTGCGATAGCGCAATAGTTGAAATCGAAAAACGATTTCCGCACTATCGCACTATCACACTATTGCACTATTGCACTATCACACTATTGCACTATTGCACTATCACACTATTGCACTATTGCACTATCACACTATTGCACCAAAGCATCCGTATCAATCTGCGCGCGCTGCAAGCGTCCCGAATAGTCCACGTAAATGGATTTCCATTCCGTGAACGCGTCAAGCACCGGCGGACCGCCGCCTTCGCGATGCCCGTTGCCCGTGCCGCGCGTGCCGCCGAACGGCAATTGCACTTCACTGCCGATTGTACCGGCGTTGATATACACGATGCCGGTCGTAATGTCGCGCATCGCCTCAAATGCCTTGTTGACGTTCGAGGTGAAAATGGACGCGGACAGACCAAAGTTGACGCCGTTGTTGATACGAATCGCTTGGTCCAGATTTTCCGCGCGAATGATGGACAGCGACGGACCGAAAATTTCTTCTTGCGCCAAACGCATCGTCGGCGTCACGCGGTCAAACACGGTCGGTTTGTAAAAATGCCCGCGCGCCAATTCGCCCTCGACGGCGCGTTCGCCGCCGACCAAAAGCGCCGCGCCTTCGTTCACACCGATTTCGGTGTATTGATGCACCTTGTTCACCGCGTCGCGATTGATGAGCGGACCGACATCCGTCGTCGGCAGTAACCCATTGCCGAGACGCAATTTCGCCGCGCGGTCGGCGATGCTTTCTGCAAGTTTCGTATGCGCGCCGGGCGTCACAATCACGCGACTGGTCGCGGTACAGCGCTGTCCGCTCGTGCCGAACGCGCTCCAAAGAATCCCGTCGAGCGCCAAATCCAAATCCGCATCGTCCAATACAATAATAGCATTCTTGCCGCCGAGTTCCAGCGAAACGCGTTTGCCCAGCTGCGCGCACCGCACGCCAATCAATTTGCCAATTTCATTCGAGCCGGTGAACGAAATCATTTTCACTTGCGGATGTTCCACCAACGCTTCGCCGGCGGGGACGCCATACCCTGTGACCAAATTCAAAACGCCGGGCGGCAAACCGGCTTCCTCGAAAATTTTTACAAATTCGGCAGCCACGATTGGCGTATCTTCGGCAGGTTTCCACACGAGCGTGTTGCCCGTCACGAGCGCGGGAAAAATTTTCCACGACGGGACCGCAATCGGAAAATTCCACGGCGTAATCAGTCCGACCACGCCAAGCGAATCGCGCACCGCCATCGCCCATTTGTTGGGCAATTCGGAAGGCACGAGCAAACCGTTCAAGCGGCGACCTTCGCCCGCCATGTACATGCCCATGTCCACTGCTTCTTGCACATCGCCCAACGCTTCGGGAAGCACTTTGCCCATTTCGCGCGTCAACAGTTCGCCCAATTCCTGTTTGCGTCCGCGCACCAAATCCGCGACATTGTGAATAATTTCAGCGCGGCGCGGCGCGGGTGTCTTGCGCCATTTTTCGAACGCGCGCGCGGCAGCGTCCACGGCGTTGGCGACATCGCGCGCGTCAGATGCCGGCACACTGCCAATCAATTCGCCCGTTGCGGGATTGTAACTTTCAATGAGTTTGCCGCTTGCAGCGGGAATCCATTTGCCGTCAATGTAATTGAAATATGCGCGAGTCACCTTGCTCCTCCGTATGGGAACGCGTCGTCATACAAGGCGCGCATTGTACAGCAATTCGAGGGTGCGTTCAAATCACCGCGCGCAAACATTAAAAAAAGTCTTATCAAACTTTAACGTCAGGTACGCATTTTCGGATGATACTATACGGAAGAGGGAGAGCATCGCTCACGACTTGAAATTCAAGTTATGAAGCAAAACAAGTACAATGGATCGCACAGAATTACTCTATGCCCACTGGGCAACGCGGCTACTGCAAAACGCGCGCGGACCCAAGTGGAAAAAATTGGTACAGGACATGACCGCGCTGCCGGAGACGCATCCCGACGCGCTGGCGTTTCAATTGATGATGGTGCGGCTGAACAGCTGCGTCACTTGCGACGCGCGCAAATATGTGGAAAAAGGCGGCTGCGCGCGCTGCAGCAACACAACGCTGAATTTTTCCAAAGAATCGGAAGAAGCCCTGCTCGCGCGTTTCCGCGCAGCGCGTAAGGAAATTACGCACGTCTTGAAACACGAAAGACAGGACGCGGAACAGGCAGCGTAAGCACAATCCCATGAAGGTTTATTCCGGCAGTATCAACACGCTCGAACATTCTGTCACCGGCGAGAAACTCGCGCTGTTGGCGGTGTTTGCGCGCCCCGAAGACGAAGCGTTCGGTCCCTCCGGCATGTTGTCCAAATACGCGGGCGAAGGCGTGCGCGTTTCTTTGGTGACCGCCGCGCGCGAATTGGCGGCGCCGACCGCGCGCGTAAACGACCCCGCGTTGGAGCTGCTCGACGCGCACACGCGGCAGCGCGAAATGCTTTGTTCCTGTCGTGCCGCCGGTATCCATCGCATTTGCCTCGACCATGTTTCACCGCGACCCGCGCAATCCCAAATCAACGTGATGCAGGAACGCCTCGTGCGTTTGATTCGCGAAGTGAAACCGCAAGTGATTGTGACGTACGCGCCGAATGGGTTGTCGGATGACCCGGAGCAGGTTCTGGTCAATCAAATCACGCAGCGCGCGTTTCAAGCGGCGGGTGACGAGAACGCGTTTCCACAGCACACCCGCGATGGTTTGTACGCCTACGCGCCGCAAAAATTATACTATGCCGTTTTGCCGCAAAGCATTATTGCGCGTTGGAACTTGCAAGGACTGCATGGCGTGCCGGATGAAGCAGTCACGGCGATTGTGGACGTGTCGCCGTATTCGGAAATGAAAATGAAGGCGGTCTATTGTCAGCGCCACCATTCGCAAGACTTTACGCGCTGGCGCATGGCGAACGCCGGCATGGAATGGAACGAAGAACATTTCATCCTTGCGGCGTCCCACTTGCATCGGCGTCCGCGCAAAGAAAAAGATTTGTTTGCAGGACTGCGTTAAGCGCGGTCAAGAGCGAGTCGTCCTCAACGACTCGCTTTTCTTTTTGCGCCGTGTGCTATAATTTCCGCGCACGTCATCCCCCTCAACGGAGAGGAACCACTTATGCAAGGTATGATGAAAGCCGTTGTGAAAAAAACGGCGGGTCCCGGTTTTGAACTCCAGCAAGTTCCCATTCCCCAAATTGGTCATCACGATATTTTGATTCGCACGCGCGCCACATCCATCTGCGGCACCGATGTCCATATCTACAATTGGGATGTGTGGGCGGCGAATCGTATCAAGCCGCCGGTCATTATCGGTCACGAATTCTGCGGCGACGTGGTCGAGGTCGGCTCGCAAGTCACCGAAGTCAAGGTCGGCGATTTTGTTTCCGCCGAAAGCCACATTGTGGACCACACCTGCGATTTGTGCCGCACCGGCATGGCGCATATATGTCGCCACACGCAAATCATTGGCGTGGACCGCGACGGCAGTTTTGCTGAATACGTTTGCATCCCCGGCGCGAACGCGTGGCACAATCCACCGAACATGCCCGCCGAAATCGCCGCGCTCGAAGAGAATTTCGGCAACGCCGTCCATACCGCGCTCGAAGCCGAAGTGGTCGCGCGCAAAGTGTTGGTGACGGGCTGCGGTCCGGTCGGCGTCATGACGATTGCGGTCGCCAAAGCCGCGGGCGCGCGTTCGATTTATGCCAGCGACATTTCCGAGTATCGTCTCAACCTCGCAAAAAAAATGGGCGCAGATTTGATTATCAATCCGACGCGCGATGATTTGGTCAAAATGATTTTGGACGATACGAACGGCGAAGGCGTGGATGTGCTGCTGGAAATGTCGGGCGCGCCGAGCGCGATTCGCGATGGGTTGCGTTTGTTGAAATCGGGCGGACACGCGGTGCTGCTCGGTTTGCCGTCGAAACCGTTCGAACTCGATTTGGCAAATCTCGTCATCATGAAAGGCATTACCGTGCACGGCATCGCGGGACGCAAGTTATGGGAAACGTGGTACGAAATTCGCGGCTTGCTCCGCAGCGGCGCGGTGAATCTCGAACCGGTCATCACGCATCGTTTCAAGTTGGAAGAATTCGAGCAGGCATTTCAAACCATGATGAGCGGCGACAGCGGCAAAGTGGTGCTGTTTCCGTAGAGGTTTTCGGACACGGACGGCACAGATGAACACAGATTTTGTTAGCTGTGAAAATCTGTGAAATCTGTGTCTTAAAGTGAGACAACGATGTCAACCAAACTGGAATGGATTTCGCAAGAACTCGACAATCTCAAACAACAAGGTCTGTACAACAATATCCGCACGATTGATTCGCCGCAAGGCGCATGGCTGGTCGTGGATGGCAAGCGCGTGCTCAATTTTTGCTCCAACAATTATTTGGGGCTGGCGAACGACGCGCGTTTGAAACATGCCGCGCACAATGCCATTGAAAAATTCGGCGTCGGTCCCGCGGCCGTGCGTTCGATTGCCGGCACCTTGTCCCTGCATGTAGAATTGGAACAACGGCTCGCCAAATTCAAAGGCGTCGAAGCGGCGATAACGTTTCAATCGGGCTTTAACTCCAACGGCGCGGCACTGCCTGCATTGGTCGGCAAAGAAGATGTGATTTTTTCGGATGAACTGAATCACGCGAGCATCATTGACGGCGCGCGTTTGTCGGGCGCGAAAATTGTGCGATACGCGCACAACGACGCGGAAGAGTTAGAGACACGAATACTGGAGACTGGAGATTATCGCCGCGCGTTGATTGTGACCGACGGCGTGTTTTCGATGGACGGCGATATTGCGCCGCTGCCGCGCATTGTCGAGGTCGCGGAACGCCACGACCTGATGTTGATGGTGGACGACGCGCACGGCGAAGGCGTGTTGGGACGCGGCGGGCGCGGAATTGTGGACCATTTCGGCATGCACGGGCGCGTGGATGTCGAAGTCGGCACCATGTCCAAAGCGTTCGGCGTGGTCGGCGGATACATTGCGGGGAAAAAAGAGATTGTGGAATGGCTGCACCAGCGCGGGCGACCGTTTTTGTTTTCCAGCGCGGTGCCCGCCGCCGATGCCGCCGCGTGTCTCGCCGCCGTTGACATTCTCGAAGAATCCACCGAATTGGTTGACCGCTTGTGGGACAATGCGCGTTATTTCAAAACGGAAATGCAGCGGCTCGGTTTCGATACCGGCGTCAGCGAAACGCCGATTACGCCCGTGATGCTCGGCGACGCCAAACTCGCAACCGATTTTTCGCGCGCGTTGTTTGACAACGATGTGTTCGCGATGGCAATCAAATATCCGACCGTGCCGCAAGGCAAAGCGCGCCTTCGTGTCATGATTAGCGCGGCGCACGCGCGCGACGATTTGGATAAAGGATTGGAAGCATTCGCGAAAGTTGGAAAAGAATTGGGAGTACTCAAATGACCAAGAACGGAAAATCTCATACACGTAAACTGGTCGGCAAATTTCTGGTAATTGATCCTGAAATCTGTCACGGACAGCTGACTTTTAGAGGAACTCGTGTGCCGGCGACAACAGTCCTTGCGCTCATGGCAAAGGGATACAGTCTCGAACAGATGCTCAGGAGTTATCCTGAAGTTTCGCACCCGGCGATTCAAGAAGCGATTCAACTCGCGATTGCCAGTTTGAAACACCGCTACAACATGAAACGCACACCGCAGCGCAGGATTGCGGCATGAGCCAAATTATTCTTGACGACCAACTTTTTGATGTCGAAGTCCTCATTCCAATTGCGCGTTGGACGACAGTGACGCGCTTGCGTGCGCTGCGTCCGAATGAGGTAATCAAAGATGAGCGCGTTCCGCTAATCTTGCGCGAATTGCGTCAACCAACGTTTGTAACAATTGACGAAGGATTCTGGGACCGCAAGTTGCGCGATGTCGGTTATTCGATTCTATATTTTGCCTTGACGAATCACGAGCAAGACAAGTTGCCTGAGTTGTTACGGAGAACCTTACGCTTGCCGGAATTTCGTTCCAAGCAAGCGCGAATGGGCAAAGTGGCGCGCAACAGTACCATCGGCATCGAATACTGGGAAATAGGCAGTGGCATCCTTTGCCACATTACGTTTTGAATGGGCTTGCTACGATGAAGAATGAACAGAAGATCCTCTACCTCTCCCGCGCGGATGTCGAACGCGTTGGCGTCACGATGCGCGAAATCATTGACGCGGTGGAAAACGGATTTCGCGAACACGGCGAGGGGCGCGTCGAGATGCCGCCCAAACCGGGAATTCACACCATG
>CAZXYP010000223.1:0-9143 GCA_964644955.1 uncultured Anaerolineales bacterium
CTGCAAGCGCCGCGCGAACGCATCACGAACAAGTTGGTCAGCGCGGACGGCAGTGTCACAACATCGGTGATGGAATTCATCGCGCCCGCGAATTTTCACATTCGCACGGACGAA
Source organism: uncultured Anaerolineales bacterium (assembly GCA_964644955.1). GTDB lineage: Bacteria > Chloroflexota > Anaerolineae > UBA4142 > SHND01 > SHND01. Next base: position 115 of record CAZXYP010000223.1, read on the forward strand.
ATGGAATTGATTGCGGTCGAGGGCAAGGGCGCGTGGATGAAAAGCGCGGACGGCTGGCAGGCGGCGCCGCCGGAAATGGCGCAAGCGTTCGCGTCCGCGCGCGACCCCGAAAAAATTCAGGCGTTGCTGGAACAAATCGTATGGGGCGACGCGCAATTTGTCGGCGTTGAGTCACTGCACGGAAAAACGATGTGGGTCTATACGTACACGACGATTTTCAAGGGCTTGAAACAAAACGGCGGCGACATTCACGGCGCAAACCAATTGTGGGTTGGCGCGGCGGATGGTCTGCCCTACAAATTGGTGAGCGAAAGCGACTCGCTTTTTTCCGATACCGGGCAAGACCGGGCGGAACAATGGCACGACTATGATGCCGCATTCACGATTGAGCCGCCAATGTAATTGCGCATCGCGTATCGCAAAGCGCAACGCGGCAAATCAAAAAACAAGAATCACAAATCAAAAATAATCACACGGAGGAATCTCATGTTACATTTTCGTTTTCCGCTGCGCGTCATTTTGGGCGCAATCGTTTTCATCGGTGCGGTCGGGTGGTTTGGCGTAATGCCCGCGCGCGCGGCAGGCGTCGTCGGCAATGGCACACCGCAAAGCTGCACCGAAATTGCCTTGGACAGCGCGCTCGCGACGGGCGGCAAAATCACATTCAACTGCGGCGCGAATCCAAAAACTATCGTCATCAAAGGACGCAAATCTATTTCGCTCAATACGACGATTGACGGCGGCGGCAAAATCACATTCAAAATGCAGAACGTGGGTTTTGCGCAGGTGCAAGGCGGCGCGACATTGAAACTGCTGAACATCACGCTGACGAACGCGCGTAATTCCGCGCGCGGCGCGCTTGAAAATTTCGGCACGTTGAGTCTGAATCGCGTCACCCTGCGCAAGAACGATTCGACGGATGTGGGCGGCGCGATTGCCAACAACGCAACGCTGATTGTCAAAAACAGTACGTTTCTCGAAAACACGGCAGAACATTACGGCGGCGCGATTTACAGTTTCGGCGGGACCGTGACCATCAAAAATTCGACGTTTCGCCAAAACAGTACACGCGCGGTGGTTTCGGGCGGCGGCGCATTGAATTTGGTCACGCCCACAACCGGCACGATTAGCAAAAGTACATTCGACGACAATTCGTCAACGGACGGCGGCGGCATCGGCACGAACGGCGACGTTACGATTTCAAAATCCAAAATCATCAACAATTATGCAAGCGGCAACGGCGGCGGCATTTGGCAAGGCGGCAACTTGACGCTCATTGATTCGACGGTGGACAACAATCAAGCCAAATTGGGCGGCGGCATCTATGCGGCGTACAACGTCACGACCATTTCCAATTCGACGCTCAGCCGCAATGAAGCGTTCGATTACGGCGGCGGCGCGTATGCGAACGCGGATATGGTGATTACCAATTCCACGTTCAGCGGCAACACGGGATTGTACGTATCGGCATTGTATCGCGCGCTGGGCGTGATTGATATGCAGCACGTAACGATTGCGAATAACAACTATACAGATGCGAACGGTTCCGGCGTGTATTCGTCGTACAGCGGCGCGGGTTTGTTGTATGCGCAAAACACCGTTATCGCCAACAACGGCGCAATGAACTGCGGTTCGACGGGTTGGTATTCCAACGGCAACAATTTGTCGAGCGACAACAGCTGCGCGGCGTTCACCGGCGGCGGCGACAAACAAAACAAAAACGCCAAGCTTGGCGCGCTCGCCAACAACGGCGGACCGACCTTGACGCATTTGCCGCAGAGTTCAAGCCCGCTCATCAACAAAGGCGCGAATGTCGGCGTCACGGTTGACCAACGCGGCTACGCGCGTCCCGTCGGGAACGCGGACATTGGCGCGGTGGAAGTGCAGTAACAAGTACATTTCGTCAGAACAAAACAGAGCAGGCGGAGGCGTCTGCTCTGTTTTCAATTCACGCCCGGGCGCGGTTTGGGAATAGAATGTAATGTATGCAAGGGCATGTCAAGATTATGCTGCTCGGCGGATTTCAACTGCACGAGGGCGAAGAACGCATATCGTCGCTCACGTCGGCGAATCTCCAAACCTTGCTCGCGTATTTACTCTTGCATCGTGACACGCCGCACGCGCGGCGGCAGCTCGCGTTTCTTTTTTATCCCGATTCCTCGGAAACGCAGGCGCAGTCGAATTTTCGCACGCTGCTCGGACGTTTGCGTCAAGTCTGGCACAACGCAGAAAAATATGTGCAGGTGGACAGCCGCACGGTTCAATGGCGCACGGATGCGCCATTTACTTTTGATGTTCAGGAATTTGAAAACGCGTTGGCGCGCGCCGAAGAAGGCGGTGGACAAATCGAACTCGAACGCGCGATCGAATTGTATCGCGGGGATTTACTGCCGCAGTGTTACGCCGATTGGATTCTGCCCGAACGCGAACGTCTGCGCCAAAAATTTCTGAACGCGCTCGTGCAGTTGATTCGGCTGTTGGAGGCGCAAGGGGATTATGGCGCCGCGCTCGTATACGCGCAGCAGCTGCTCCATCTCGAACCGCTGCACGAAACAACCTATCAACTTTTGATGCGCTTGCACGCCGCGCAAGGCGACCAAAGCAGTGTGCTGCGTATTTTTCGCCAATGCGAATTGGTGCTGCATCAAGAATTGGACGCGGAACCGGGACCCGAAACGCGCGACTTGTACGAGACGTTACGCAGCACGCCTCCCGTCAAACGCACACCCCAACCCGTTTCGCACGCCAATCACAATTTGCCCACGCCGTTAACGCGTTTCATCGGACGCACGCGCGAACTTTTTCAAATCCGGCAGATGCTCACGCAGACGCGTTTGTTGACGCTTACAGGCGCGGGCGGTTCCGGCAAAACGCGTCTCGCGTTGGAAATCGCGCACACAGGTATCAACCACGAACATGAAACCGAAACACGCGCGTACAAGCATGGCGTGTGGTGGGTCGAACTCGCCAGTCTCTATGACGAGACGCTCGTTGCCCAAGCCGTCGCCGTCGCGCTCGACATCCCCGAACAACCGGGACGCGCGCTGCTCGAAACGTTGTCGAATGCGCTCAAAGCGCGCGAGCTGCTTTTGATACTCGACAATTGCGAACACCTCATCGCTGCGTGCGCGGAATTGGCGCACACCCTTCTTGTTCATTCTCTGCATTTGCAAATTCTCGCGACGAGCCGCGAACCACTCGACATTCCCGGCGAAAAAATTTATCGCGTCCCCACCTTGACGGTTGCGTTATCCAATTGGCAAACTCCGTCCGAATCGGATGCGGTCAGTCTGTTTCTCGAACGCGCACAAGCAGTTCTACCGACGTTTGCGCTCACGCGCGAAAATGCGCTGTATGTGGCGCAAGTGTGCCAACAGCTCGACGGCATTCCGCTGGCGATTGAACTCGCCGCCGCGCGCGTCAAATTGTTTTCGATGCAAGAACTCGCGCGGCGCATGGAAAAGCGTTTTGACGTGTTGACGGGCGGACATCGTGCGGCACTGCCGCGTCATCAAACTCTGCGCGCGGCGCTCGATTGGAGCTATGACCTGCTCGCGGAAGCGGAGCAAAAATTGTTTCGTCGCCTCGCGATTTTTGCGGGCGGTTGGACCTTTGAAGCGGCGGAGCAGGTGTGCGCGCACGACGGACTTGCGTCGTCAGAACTGATAGATTTGCTCGCGCGGCTGTTGGACAAATCGCTTGTGCTGATGGAAGCGCGGCAAGGCGAAACGCGGTATGCGATGCTCGAAACGGTGCGCGAGTACGCGCTGGAAAAATTACAGCAATCGGGCGAGTTTGAAAAAATGTGCGCACGGCATTTGAATTATTTTCGCGCGTTGGCGGAAACCGCGCAGCCGCACCTCAAACGCGCCGCGCAGCGGGAATGGATTGCGCGGCTTGTGACAGAACGCGACAATTTCCGCGTCGCCTTGCAGCGCGCGTTGGAAACAAAACACACGCACGCGGGTTTGGACCTCGCCGCGCGCCTCGGCTGGTTCTGGTTCATTCATTCCGATTTTGACGAAGGACGCCAATGGCTCGCGCGCGCGACAGCTTTGGGCGACGCAGAACAATTTCCTCAAGCGTATGCGGCGGCGCTCACGCAGTTGGCACATCATACTTGGATGCAGATTGGCGCAGCGCAAGCCAAACCCTTTGCCGAACGCGCGTTGGCAGTTGCGCGCGCAAACGATGATAAACTTAATCTCGCGCACGCGCTGACCGTGTTGGGGCTTTGCTTGACCTTGCAGCGCGAATTCAGCGAGTCATGCGCGGTGTTTGGCGAAAGCCGCGCGCTGTGTCAAGAATTGGGCGACGAGTGGGGTGATGCCCACGCATTAATGGGGCTTGGGTTGGAAGCGGAACTGGATGGAAATGGTGGCGCTTCACTGCTGCTGCACACGCAGGCGTTGACCATCTTTCGCAAACGAGGCGACAGTTTTTTTCAAAGCGTCGCGCTGCGCCAAATCGGCAACCGCTATCTCAAACAGGGCGACTTGCGCCGCGCAGTGGCGGCATTGCGCGAATCGCTTGAACACGCGCAGCGTTTGGACAGCCGGTTTGAAATCGCGATGTTGTTGTGGCGGTTCGGACAAGCCGCGCAGTTCGCGGGAAAGCTGGAACGCGCGCTTTGTTTGTACGCGGCGTCCAAGACAATGCTGGAATCACTCGGCGCGTTCAGCGCGCAAGAGGACGCGGCATTCCAAGCCGTTGAATTTGAAATGGACGCGGGGCAAGCATCCTCATCCGAGTTGCAAGCCGCGTCTCCCAAAAACCCGAACGCGATTACACCAACCGATTGGGAAAGCGCTTTGGGAGATTGTCGCGCGGGTTTGGACGAAGCCGCGTTCGCCGCTGCGTTGGAGCAAGGACGCGCGTTTTCGCCGGAGCAAGCGGTCACATACGCGCTGGCATAATTTCACATACTTGCCGCATCTCGCACAAACCTCGTTCAATTGGAACGAGGTTTTTTTTGAGGCGCGCGTGAGGCGGTTTTGAGGCGCGCCGTTTGCTATATTCACCTGCATGAAACTCGCACAAACCAAAGCAAGGTCAACCACTCCGCAGTCATTTCTCTTTACCTTTCGCCTCTGGCAAACGCGCGACGCGCAAGGTGATTCCGCATGGCGCGGCAAACTCGAATCGGTGACCACCGGACAGGTGCGTTACTTGAATGATTTGCAGAGCGTCACGGCGCAGCTGCGCGAATTGCTCCGTGAACTCGAGGCGGAATCTCATTCGCAGGAGGAAAACCATGTTGCGTAAATTCGTGTTCACTTTTGTTGCCTGCGCTGCCCTTGGCGCGCTCCTTTTGCTTTCACCCCGTAGCGCGCGCGCCGACAGCGTCATTACAAACTGTTCCAACGATTCGCAATTGACCGCCGCACTGGCGTCGGGCGGAACGATTACGTTCAACTGTGGTGCCGCAACGATTCTGTTCAGCGGATACAAGGTTATCAACACCGCAACGACCATTGACGGCGGCGGCAAGATTACGTTCAATGGCGGCAACAGCACACGCTTTTTTGTCGTCGGGACCGGGCAATCACTCACCCTCAACAATCTCGTCCTCACCAACGGCTATTCTGGCGGCAGCTATGGCGGCGCGATTTTTATGAATGCGGCAACGTTGACCTTGAACAATACAACGATTCAAAACAGCCAGACCAACGGCTATTCCGGCGGCGCAATCTTTGCTTTTGGCGGCAATATCGTGCTTAACGACAGTATCATCCAAGGCAACACCGCCACATACGGCGCCATCAACACAACCGGCTATCTGACACTGAATCGCAGCATCGTTCGCAACAACACCGCGACCTATTCCGGCGGCGGCTTGAGCGTCGGCGGGGTAGTGCAAATTCAAGACAGCAAGGTCGAATCCAACAAAGCGCTCCAACCGAATGTACTCGAATCCGGCGGCGGCGGCATCTACACCACGCCCGGCAGTCTGGTCAGTCTCATTCGCAGCAGTGTCAGCAACAATACCAGCACCCGAAGCGGCGGCGGCTTGGTTGTGCAAGGGACTGTCACCATGACCGAAGTAACCATCTCTGACAACAATGGCTACGGTCCGGGAGGGATTTACAACAAAGGCACCATTACCCTGAATCGCGTAACCATCAGCGGCAATAACGCCACCAATGGAGGGCTGGGCGGTGGAATTTTCAACAACGGGACAGCCACGCTGACGAACGTCACCATCAGCAATAATCCGACCGGCGGCGGATTTTACAACGTCGGACCGGCAAGCATGACGAATGTGACAGTTGTTAATAACGGCGCAATCGGCGGCGTGTTGGGACGCTTGGATACCCTGACGCTCAAAAACACAGTCATTGCCGGCAATGACGACGTGAATTGCGACACGTTTGGCGGCAGTATCGTCTCGTCCGGTTTCAATCTATCGGACGACAGTTCGTGTACCGCCTATCTCAATATGGGTACGGACAAAAACAATGTCAATGCGCTGCTCGGTCCGCTTTCATTCAACGGCAGCACCACACAAAGTCATCTCCTTCTCCACGGAAGCCCCGCCATTGACGCAGGCACAAGCAGCGGCGCACCAACCATTGACCAACGCAGTAACGTGCGCCCCCAGGGTCTCGCGATTGACATGGGCGCGACTGAAGTCTGTACCGTGAAACCGGACAAACCCTATCTTGCCCTGCCAGGCAACAACAGCAAAATCAAAGGGCTGCAAGTTGCGCTGGATTGGTACGATGCACCCTGCGCCGACAAGTACAAAATCACCGTCAAAGACGCGGCGGCAGGACTCAAAGTGCAGGGCGGCAAAAGCGGAACATCCGATTTCAAAACCAAAGCATTGACCAAAGGCAAAAGTTATCTCTGGTTCGTGCAAGCGTGCAACACCATCGGCTGCACGAAATCGGATACGTGGAAATTCACGGTCAAGTAAAAAACAAAAAACTCCCCATACATTTCGTATCGGGAGTTTTTTTTATACATCCACTGTACCGTGCGCGCCGGTTTGATACAGATCCAAAATGTTGCGCGCCAACGCGTCGGGCGTCACTGCATTCGGCGGCAGCTTGAACGGGACCTTGTTCCAAAAAGCGGTGGCGACGGCGCCGGGACGCACGAGCGTTATTTTCTTGCTGCGCTCTTCTTTGCGTAATACATCCGTGAACGCTTCCAACCCTGCCTTCGCCGCCGCGTACGCGCCCAAACCGGGCAAGCGCATTTTTTCACTGACCGCGCCGATAAAAATCAGATGCGCGTTTGGCGATAACAATGGCAAGCTGTAATGCGTGGTCAAAAACGCGCCGTTCAGATTCGCGTCCACAATGCGCGCCCACGTTTCCGCCGAACTTGCATTCACCTTTTCCGAAACAATATCGCCGACTGCGTACACAAACAAATCTACCGCGTCCGTTTCCTGACTCGCGGCGGCGACGGCTTGCGCTACTTCACGCGCATTTCCGGCATCGGCTGTCAAAAGCGGCACGTTCAAGTTTTCGTTTTCCGCAAAACGATGCCCCACGCCGATAACATTCCACCCCGCGTCCTGTAATTGTTTGACAATGGCGCGTCCGATACCGCCGTTCGCGCCCCACACCATTGCCCAGCTCATGCCGCTTGCTCCAGCTTGATTTTTTTCGCGTGACGCAATTCGTCCAATACATCAAACATTTCTTGCAGCTCAGGATAATCGCGCATATTTTCCGCGTAATGGGCAAAACGAATGCGCCCTTTTTTATCCACAATCATCAATGCCGGCATTCGTCCGAATTTCAACAATTTCACTTCTTGCCCGTACAAATCGGCAACCTCGTGCTTGCTGTCGGATAAACCCACAAACGGCATTTTTTCTTTTGCCCAAAACATTCTGAACGCGAGATGCGAGTCCGGACCGACAACCAAAATTTCCGTATCGCGTTTTACAAATTCCTCGTGAGATTGGCGCAACTGCGCCAAATGCTTGCGGCAGTGCGGTCAGGCAAAACCGCGCAAAAACGACAAGACGACAAATTTTTCGCCGCGATAATCGGACAGTCGTACCTCATTCCCATTCGTATCCGTTAAAACAAAATCCGGTGCAATTTCAAATTGCGAATCTTTGCTACTCATCCCTCAGCCCTCATTCCTCATGGCTAATACCCCACATCCCCGCGCACATTTCCGTAACCCGTCATTTCCACATATCCTTGCCCGCGCACAGGTTTTCCATTCGACGTTCCCGATACATTCACCGCGCCTTCCCAATACGTGAACGACACGCGCATTTCCTGGTCCGCAATCAGCGGCGTCAGCGTCAAATCCAAATTTTCGGATGGAATTTCCACGCGCCATTGTGACGGATACCTGCCCTGCGAAAAACTGCTCGTCCAAAATTCTTGCGGCGTAATTTTTACGTCATCGCGTTTCAGATGATTGGTTGTGCCATCTGCCTCAATCAATGTGCCTGACGACAACGGCTCGATACTGCCGTCTTGATTGCGAATTTGAAAAAACATCAGCTCGCGATGGTCATCCAACTGAATCGAAAACCAATCCCAGCCCGCCGCGTTCGCGCCGAGCGCGGTTGTACCCCATTCGTGGTCAAACCAAGACGCGCCCGTGACGGAAATACTCTCTCCATTGATACGCAGCGTGCCTTGCGTTGGCATTCGTGTCATGGAAACATAATACGACGCGTTGCCCGCCGCCTCTGATTTTTGCGACACGCCGTTTTCGCCGTGAACGACGGGCGGTTTCGCCGCATTCAAATTCAAATCCAACGCCATTTTCCCATCATCCGCGCGCAATCGAACATTCGACGCATCGGGATTCAAACCTTCCGCCGACCAATTTTCAGTCCATACGCGAAACGGGTCGCCGCTTGCGCCGGCAAGTCCCGCCGCGCCGCGCGAAAAAATCTCGGTTTCATTGTGCGTGTTATTTTTTTCGTCCGTAAGCGCGAAATGCGCAAAATAAATTTGATTCGTCGCCCAATCGGAACCGCGCGTTTTCGGTTGGGGCGACCCTGTGTGTTGGGGCGACCCTGTGTGTTGGGGCGACCCTGTGTG
>CAZXYP010000224.1:0-9100 GCA_964644955.1 uncultured Anaerolineales bacterium
GGCGCAGTCATTGCAACCATTCCTGCAACGGTTCAAAACAACGCGCCGACGATTGCGTTTTTGGCGCACGTGGATACCGCGCCCGCGTTTAGCGGCGCGAATGTGAAACCGCGCGTGCATCGCAATTATCAGGGTGAGGAGATTTCATTTCCCGACGCGCCCGACCTCATCCTCTCGCCAAAAAATTCCGCGTATCTCGCCAAAAAAATCGGCGACGACATTGTGACCGCAAGCGGCAAAACATTGCTCGGCGCGGACGATAAGGCGGGCGTTGCAATTGTGATGGTGCTCGCGCGCCATCTTGTACAAAACAAAAATATCGCGCACGGACCCATTCGCATCTGTTTTACGCCCGATGAAGAAATCGGACGCGGGGTGCATAAAAATTTACCGGAAGATTTGCAGGCGGATTTTGCGTACACGTTGGACGGCAGTGATTTGGGCGATATCGTGTACGAAACCTTTTCGGCGGACAAGGCAACGGTGCATATTCGAGGCGTCTCGATTCATCCGAGCATCGCCAAAGATAAATTGGTGAACGCGCTGCATCTCGCCGCGAAAATTATTGACACGCTGCCGCACATTACCTTGACCCCCGAGACGACGAGCGACCGACAGGGATTTATTCACCTGTATCAGATGAGCGGCACGGCGGCGGAAGCGGAGCTGCATTTCATCCTGCGCGGTTTTGAAATGGATGAACTGACCGCCAAAGGCGATTTGATTCAACAAGTGTGCGCGACGATTCAGGCGACCGAGCCGCGCGCCAAAATTACTTGCACGGTCACGCCGCAATATCGCAACATGCGCTATTGGTTGGAAAAGGATATGCGTCCTGTTGACCTCGCGCGCAAAGCATGTCAAGAATTGGGCATTGCACATTTTTCCAAGCCCGTGCGCGGCGGGACCGATGGCTCGCGCTTGACCGAAATGGGCGTGCCGACGCCAAATCTTTTTACGGGCATGCAAAACATTCATGGACCCCTCGAATACGTGAGCGTTCAAGATATGGCGCGCGCAACAGAGATGTGTGTCCGTTTGGTGGAATTGTGGAGTAAAGCGTTGCCCGAAAGGGCGCACGCGCATCCGGAACCGATGGATGAAACAAAGCAAATTGATTGGGTAGGATAGCAATCCTGATTCACGGAGGCAGCAATGAGCGCATCAAACGCGGCGTCGTCAAATGGCAAGTCAGGCGGGGGCTTTCTGGGACTCGTCGAAAGGGTCGGGAACAAAGTTCCCCATCCGGTGTTGATGTTCTTGTACCTCATTATCGGCGTAATCGTTCTCTCCGCCATCCTTTCGCTGCTTGGGGTCAGCGTTACCGAAGAGATTGCCGTGCCGGTGCCTCTGCCGTCCGTCGTCAACCTGTATGAAGACAGCGCGGTGCCGGGCTATTACAATCCAACGCAGCCCTACCAAGAACAGTTCGAGGTGAAACAAGAAACAATTGCCATCAACAGTCTCTTGAGCATTGAAGGCATTCGCTTTATCTTTACTTCGTTCGTCCCGAACTTTTCCGGCTTTGCTGTCGTCGGCATCACGTTTATTGCGCTGCTCGGCGCGGGCGTTGCCGAAGAAGCCGGGATGATGAACGCGCTGATTCGCAAGCTCGTCAAGGTCGCGCCCGCGCGGTTTCTTAGTTTCATCATTATCTTTGTCGGCGTCGTTTCATCGGTTGCGTCGGATGCGGGCTATCTGATTCTCATTCCTCTGGCTGCTGCCGCCTTTCTCAGTGTGGGGCGGCATCCCCTCGTTGGGCTGGCGGCTGCCTTTGCCGGGGTTGCCTCCATTTTTACCGTCAATCTCATTCCGACTCCCATTGACGCGATGCTCACCGAAATCACGAACGAATCCATCGCGTTGGCGGGCGGTACGCCCATCACGATTGCGTCCAACTTGTATTTTAGCATTGGCTCGTCATTCGTTCTGGCAGCCGTCGCCGCAGTGGTGACCGAACGAATAATTGCGCCCCGTCTCGGCGAGTACAAACGGGGTCACGCCGAAGCGAACGGAGAAAAGGACGCCAAGCAAGAAATTACGCCCGAAGCGGAAGCGCGCGGGTTGCGCGCGGCATTGTTCGGTTTTCTTGGAATGCTCGTTGTCATTCTGCTCTTGACGCTGCCGCCGGGCGCGCCGTTACGCCGACCCGACGGACAAATTGACGGCAACTCTCCGCTGATGGACAGTCTGCTCTTTGTCATTATGTTGTTCTTTTTGATTTCGGGCATTGCCTTTGGCAAAGCGGCAGGGACCATCAAGTCCAGCGCCGATGTCATCAAGGGCGTGACCAAAACCTTTGCCGGACTCGCCGGTCTCGTATTCATGCTGTTGATGATTAGCCAATTCATCGCCCTTTTCAACTACAGCAACATGCCGCGCGTGATTGCCGTCGTGCTGGCGGGAATTCTTGAGCAAGCGAATATCGGCGCGCTGCCGCTTTTGATTGTGATGGTGCTGGTCATTGTGCTGCTCGATTTCATCATCCCGGGCTCTGTGCCCAAGTGGGCGATTTTTGCGCCCATCTTTGTTCCTCTCTTTATTCGCTTGGGCGTCGCGCCCGAATCGGTGCTGGCAGCGTATCGCGTCGGCGACGCGCCGGTGAACTCGATGACGCCCTTGATGGTGTATTTGCCCTTTATCCTCACCATCGCGCAGCGTTATCAAAAAGACGCGGGCATCGGGACACTGATTTCGCTGATGATTCCGTATGTCATCGCAATTCTTGTGGCGTGGTTGATTCTGTTCGTCATCTGGTTTGTGCTGAATATCCCGCTCGGTCCGGGTTATTTCCCACAACTCACCCCATGACCATGCCCGCGCGCAGGCACTACAAAAAAAAATGGCGTAGGTCCTCTTGACCTGCGCCATTTTTTTTCTTTGGTCGAAACCGCATTAACGTTCCATTGCGATATCGGAAGGCAGCTTGGTTTCGACGCTTACGCATACGCCAGACTGTCGCGCACGCTGACGCGCGTCGCATTGCGCGCGGGGAGAATCGAAGCGAGAATGGAAATGACAAGGATGATGCCGAGCCAGACCGCGACCGCGTTCCAATTGTACGCAAAATCCAACGGCAGATTGAGAATCGTCTTGCCCATCACATCCGCCATCGGCTGCGCCAGCACAAACGCAATCAACACCGCGAGCGCCCAACTGATGAGCCCTTGCAAGACGCCTTCCAACATGAACATTCCCAACAGCGTGCGCGTGCGCGCGCCGACCGCGCGCAGGACGCCAATCTCTTTGGTGCGTTCGACAACGCTGATGGACAAGGCGCCCATCAACGCAATGCCGCCGACCACCGCGACGATGATGGCAAGCGCCAAGAGCATCGTCGTAATCAAGCCAAATTGACCCTCCACCGTGCCTCGCAGTTCCGTTTCGGTTTGAAACGCGGCGATGCTGATATTGCGTTCGATGGCAAGGTCGCGCAAGGCGTCGCGCGCGCGGATGCTCGCGGCGTTATCGTGAACGTCGGTGCGGACGACGAGCCGCGACGCGCGGTCATATTGTTTCGTCACGTTTTCCAATGCCGTGAGCGGCGCGTACACCACATCGCCGCTGAAATTTCCGGCGAGCAGCGGTTGATAAATGCCGACGATTTGCCAATCGCGTTTGCCGTACACGCCCAGATCGAGCGTGATAAATTCGCCGACGCGCAAATTATTTTCATTCGCGGTATCGTACGTTACCACGACCACTTGTTCGTCCTCCGGCGCAAGCCAACGTCCCGTCACCATCCGCTCGGTAAAGAAATTGCCGCGCGGGTCAATGCCCTCGACGGTCAAGCCCAAGCCTGCTTCTTGCACGCGTGCGCCTTGCTTGCGGAGCGTCCCGGGGAACGCCAGAATGACTTGCGCGGCGGAAATATTTTGGACGCCGCGCGCGAGGTCCAACACGCGGCTCGCGCGCGGACGCCCGTTCAACCACGCGGTCACATCGTACGGACGCATTGCAAAAAAATTTTCCAGCGTATAGTCCATCGAAGACGACAACGTCATCACCATCAAAAACATCGTTCCCGCCATCACCAACACAAACTGCGTGAGAATGAATCGTCCTTTGCGGCGAAACATATTGCCGAGCGCGGTGGCATAGTGCGAGGGCAAAAGTTTCGCGCCAATTTTTTCCACCGCGCGGTCGAACGCATTTGAACCAAAATCGCTGCCCAAACCGTAACTCGCAATCGCTTCGCGCACCGTAATGCGCGCGCCATTCATCACGGGGAGGAATGCGGCAAGCAGCGGCACGACCAGCGCCGCGCCGATTTGCAAAACGAGCGCGGTCTGCGAATAGTGAAACGCGTCGTAATCAATATTGAACAGATTCAAAAACGAACGCGTAATTGCCCACGCCAAATACACGCCCAATGGCAAGGCGATGAGCAGCGCGAGCAAGCCGTACACCAGCACATTCGCAAAATACACCTGCGCGATCGTCCACGTGCGCCCGCCAATCGCTTTCAGCACGCCGATTTGATTTGTCTGCTGCGCAATCAACGCGCTCAACGTGTTGTACACCAAAATCACGCTCAGCAGCAGCGAGACCACCGCGAGGATTTGCATCACGAGATTGATGCCTTCCATGAACACGCGTCCCCAGTGCTTGTTCGGGTTTTGATAAAACGTTGCCGCGACGCCGATGCCTTGATTCGCCAAACGCTCTTTGATGGCAGTGGCTACCTCGCGCGCATGTTCTTCGCTCCAGGGTTCAATACGCACATACGCGCTGCCGAATTTGCCTTTGGGGATGCCAAAATGTTCCAGCGCCTCCGGACTCATAAAGAAAAACGCCTGTCCGCCAAATTGCGGCGGCGGCACAAACGGATGACGCACGCGTCCCGTGACCGGAAACGCGCGCAGGCGGTCATTTTGTTTGAAATAGACCGTGTCGCCGATTTTGGAATTGTAAAAATCCGCGCTCAGGCGTTCGACGGCGATATCGTCGCGGCGGGGCCATTCGCCCGCGCGCAGCTGCGTCACATCCATCCGCTGATTTTCCCAATCATCACGCAGCGTCGCCACGCCAAGTTTCCACGGCGCATCGGGCGCGAAACGATATTCCAGCGCAATCTGTGTGAACGGTTCGACATCCAGCACGCCGGGCACGCGGCGAATGCCCTCGATTTCGTCACGCGTCGCAAAGCGCGTAAACGACAGATTGAGATGCGACGGCGTGACCGCTTGATGCGCCGCGTCCATGCCCGCCAACAATTGGTCCGTCATGCCAAACACGACGCCAATGGCAAACACGCCCGCCGCAATGCTCAACACCGCGAGCAGGGTTCGCACTTTATAATGCCAGAGGTCGAACAGGACTTTGTGCCAGAGTGTGCCCATAAGACAAAGGCGGAAGGATGAAGGATGAAGGATGCTGCGACAAGAATTGTCGGCGTCCTATCTTTTTTCCTTCCTGCAAATTTCATGCCGCGCTCACATCGCGCGCCGCATCCAGCGCATCCATTACATCGCCATTCAAAATCGCTGCAATCGCATCAACAACCTGCGCGACAAGCGACACATTCACAATCGCGGGCGTATCGTCTTGCGTGTGAATCACCGTGTCAATCAAAACCTCCGCACCCTCCGAACTGAACGCGAGGCACGGAATTCCTTGCATCGCAAACAAGGAATGGTCGCCCTGATACCACGGCCCGACGCGCGCAATCTCACTCAAGTTCGTCGTCACCGCGTTCTCGAATTCGCGCGGACAATTGAAAAACGCGATGCTGTTGCGCGATTCCCTCCACCCAATGCCGTCCATGTTGATGGCGAGTGCGATATTTTCAAATTCACTGCCGCGCGCATCGAGATACAACACCTGTCCCGCCGCCGAATAATAGTCTTCGCCGTTGAACGCAATCCATTCCACCGCGAACGGAAGATTTTTCGTGTCGAGCGTTTGCGCGGACGCGAGCAGCGCGGACACGCCCGCCGCGTTGTCGAGCGCGCCCGGCGTGTCGGGTTTTGTGTCGAAATGCGCGCACAGCACAATTTTTTTGCGCGCGTGCGTTTTGCTTGTCGCGATGACATTTGCGCCGCGCGCGGTTTTGCGCGTCGCGTCAATGTGTAGGGAAACGCGCGCGTCGCGATGTTGCAGCAGTGTCGCGCCAACGTCGGCGGCGACCGTCACTGACGGGATTTCAAAATCACCGTCTTCAAAAATCGGCGCGGGATTTTTTTCGTGGGGCGATACCGCGATGATGGCGGCAGGTTTGCGGCGTTCCAAACGCGCGAGAATTTCTTGCTGCTCCGCGATAGTGACAAAGCGAAAGTTTTTTGGGAAATATGCTTCGCGCGCGAGTTCGTCGGACAGGACCAAAATTTTGTTTTGAAATTCCGCGCGCTCCAATTCCTCGCGCGTGCGCGCAAACACAAGCGGCGCGGTCACGTCACACAGCAGAGTGTATGGATTCGCGCACGCCGGAAGCGACGCGCCGTTCACGCGCAATTCCGTTTTACCGAGTTGCCAATCGAAACACGGAAACACTTGGCGTTCCACGCGGCGCCCTGCGCGTTCAAACACGCGCGCAATGTATTCCTCCGCCGCGCGATTCGCATCCGAGCCGACGGGACGAGCGCCGATTTCGACGCTCAACGTTTCGAGATGCGTTTGAATGTTCATGGTCCCTCGGCGCGAATATATTCACCGACATCCACATTCAACTTGATATCATCCACGTGAAAAATTGCCCACGGCGTGCCGTTGTTCATCCAAATCGCGGAACCGACGGTATTGGTCGGGGTCCCGTTGAGGTCCTTCCATTCCACCGCTTGATTGAGCCACAAAATTTTTTCGGAGCTTGCTTGATTCTGATAGCGCATGGACTCGAACCAATCAATCAAATCGGTTTCGGGATTAAACCGCACAATGAATCTGTCCTCGCCTTGTTTGAACGGAACGACGAGCAGCGCGGTGTGGTCATCAACCGGCTCCCAACGCGCGCGCGGGTCGGTGAGATACACTGCCGGCGTCCAAATCGTTTCCGCCCACAAGCCCAAGTTCGCGGCTTGGTCCACCTTGTCGCCTTGATCAATTCCGAACGGCGTCACGCCGCGCGCGATGCCGTCGAGATAGCGTTCATCCACTTGCATCAGCGGCAGACCAAACAGTCCCGCTTCGATGTAATGCCGATAACCGTTGCCCGAATCGTGAATGAAACGAAAGCGCGCGGGAATGTACGCGGGACCGGCGGGACGCACATCTGCCCAACCCGTTATCACCGCCGATTTGATGACAGGAATTTCATCGCCGTAAATTTTTTTGTAAAACCGCGCGACGGGCGCGGGCAAATTTTGCGGCAGCGCCATGGCTTCGATGTTTCCATTCGGCTGCGCAATCGCGGGAAACGGCGCGGGGCGAATTTGCAGCCCGAGCCATAAAAGAAAAACGAGCAGCGCAATGCCGATGACGACCATCAACAAAATTTGCATGATGCGTTTTCCCCAATTCGGTTTGGTCGAGTGTTTGATGTAAGTTCGTGTTGTCAGGACGTTTGATGCGTTCACCGGAAACGTTCCCCTTTCTCCGTTGCTTGCGCGTGAATGGCTTGGCGTTTATGGCATTGGCGCTTTACCGGTTTGCGTCTGTGGCAGCACGCGCGTCACCAGCGCGCCCACGAACGCTTGCGGCTCCGACGTCCGCGGCGTATGCCCCGAATGTTCAAACCAAATCAATTCTTTGTGCGGCGCGTTCAAGCGCGCGACCTTCAAGCGGTTGGAAACCGCGGCAACGCATCGCCAAGTCTGCCTGCGCAGACTGAAATTCTTTCGAAAAGAGCGAATATCTCAATCGGCGCAGTCCGATTTTACCGTGCGTTACCGCGATTTGAATCGCCCGACACAAAGTGACAAAGTAGTACTAATCTACACCGGTGACAACCTCAGCGGCGTTCCTGTAATGAATGGCGCGATGAGAACAGGCAGCGCGAGTACAAACAACGCGATTGTGCCGACAATGACCAACAGCGCGATGCCGATAGCGCGCGCGATGCGGCGCAAGCGCGTTGTACGCGTGTAATTCTTGTTGGCGGATTGGTCCCGGTCTCGTGCCCATTTCAAATCATCCTGCGCCCTGTTGCCTTTCTTAATATCCCGCCCAACCCGGTTTGCCGATGAATTCATCGCGCGTGATGCGCCCGTCCAAAATCTCGACGACGCGCGGCACGCGCACCGCCAATTCCTTGTCGTGCGTCACCATCAACATGGTCTTGCCGCCGCCGACGACGCTGTGAAACAATTCAAACACGTCTTGCGAATTGCGCGAATCGAGATTGCCGGTCGGTTCGTCGGCAATGAGCAGCGGCGGGTCATTCGCCAACGCGCGCGCAATCGCCGCGCGCTGCTGCTGTCCGCCCGAGACTTGCGCGGGCAGTTTGTGCGCCTGGTCTGCCAAGCCGACGCGTTCGAGCAGTGCCATCGCGCGGTCGCGGCGTTCGCGCGCGGGAAATTTGTTTGCCAGGTCCATCGGCAAAATCACGTTTTGCAAAAGATTCAACGCGGGCAGCATCTGGAAAAATTGAAAAATGATGCCCACGTTTTGCCCGCGCCAACCGGCGAGTTGGTCTTCGCTCATTTTGTGCACGGGCTTGCCGGTCACAATGATTTCACCGCTGGTCGGGCGGTCAATCCCCGTAATCATGTTGAGCAAGGTAGATTTGCCGTTACCCGAAGGTCCGACAATCGAGACAAATTCCCCTTGCCTGACGTGAAAGGAAATGCCTTTGAGGATGGTGATGGTGGAACTGCCGATGGAAAAACTTTTGACCACATCGCGGATTTCCACGATGGGGATTTTGTTGCTGTCCGTGCCGTTGCTTGAATTCATGCGCGTAGGGAATGACGAATGAATCTCATCCTTCATCCTTCATCCTTCATCCTTCATCCTTCATCCTTCATCCTTCAGATATTCGCTGCCCAAATAATGCTCGCGTTTGGCAGATAATTTTCCGCGTCGTAGCGTTCGCGTAAATCATAATTGCCGTGCGGTTTCATCACCGCGTCGAGCGGAACGTCCACATAATTTTCGCGCTGCCGATACGCGGCGAGACGATTGAATTGATTTTGCATAAACAACGACAGCGCGAGGATGGCAAAAT
>CAZXYP010000225.1:0-9086 GCA_964644955.1 uncultured Anaerolineales bacterium
CAGTATTTGGTGGACCGGGGACTGAACGTGCGTGCACACAAACTCACGGATGCGTGGGTGGACACGGGACGGATCGGCGACATGCTCGAAGCGAATCGGTTGGTGTTGGATGTCATGCCGAGCAAAAATGAAGGCAGCGCCGAAAATTCATTGTTGGAAGGACGCGTGATTTTGGAAGCGGGCGCACGCGTCATCCATTCCAAAATCCGCGGTCCCGCCATCATCGGCAAAAACACATTGGTCGAAAACGCATTTGTCGGACCCTACACGGCAATTCATCACGATTGCATTGTGCGCCAATGTGAAATTGAGCACAGCATTGTATTGGACAACAGCCGACTCGAAGATTTGCATACACGTATTGCCGATTCGCTCATCGGGCGCAATGTGCAAATCCGGCGCGCCGAAGGACCTACGAAAACCATCCGTTTAATGCTGGGGGATTTTTCCCAAGTGGGAATTTGAATGGGGGGGCGGAGGAGGCAACCATGCCAAGTCAGGCGCTCAAAGGAATCAATTACACCGAGCTATTCACAGCGCTCGGCAAATTCATTGCGTCCAAGCAATTAAAAGACGTCTGCGTGATGGAGTTTGAAGAAGGCGTTATCGTGACCGGGAGCGTCATCTATGAAGTGAGCAGTGGCTACCGGCGCCGCCAGGATACGTTTGTGTTTGCCGGAGACGAATTGCGCCTGCTGCTCGAAACCGGCAATACCAAAAAGTCCTTGTTGGAACGTTGAAAGAGAGACCCGACTATGGAACGACCCCAAATCAACAATCGTCCGCTCAGCTATTCGGAAATCTTGCGTGTAATCGGACGCTATCTGGACGGACACAGCATCGGTGAGCCGCGCATCATTGAAACAGATGACAGTTTTATCGTACAGGGGATTATCGAAAGTGGTCCGCGCACCGGCGAACGCGAAACGTATCAACTCACCGCCGAAGATATTGTGGACTTGCGCAACGACGCTGCCGCACAGCGCGGCAAACTTGTCAATTAGAGCAGATTCCGGTTTGATTGATGGGTTCTCACCCCAAGAATTCCAAACTTTCGCAAACTTTGGAATTCTGCAGCTCCATCATCTGGGAATTTGCCTTAAATCAGCAAAGGGCAGCGCGGATTTGGCGTTTGCCCTCTGCGAGGTGAAATGAAAAATCTTTTTGTGACCGGCGGCGCGGGCTTTATCGGCTCGAATTTCGTCCGCTACATGCTCGAAAAATATCCGCAGTACAACGTCGTCGTCTATGACAAATTGACCTACGCGGGCAATCTCGACAATTTGCGCGAGGTGGCGGATGACGCGCGTTTCACGTTTGTGCAAGGCGACATCTGTGACGCCGATGCCGTGCGCGACACGCTGCGCGCGCATCGGATTGATACGATTGTAAATTTCGCGGCGGAATCGCACGTGGACCGTTCCATTCTCGACGCGGACGCGTTTCTCCGCACGAATGTTATCGGCACATACACGCTGTTGGAAGCGGCAAAAGAGCTCGGGCTGGAACGCTATCATCAAATCAGCACCGATGAAATTTACGGCTGGGTGGACAAGCCCGCGCGCGAGACCGACCCATTGATTCCGCGTTCGCCGTACGCGGCGTCCAAAGCCAGCGGCGATTTGATGGTGAATGCGTACTATGTGACGCACGACGTCCCGACGACGATTACGCGCGGCTCCAACACCATCGGTCCGTACCAATATCCCGAAAAAGTGGTGCCGTTGTTTGTGACCAACGCGTTGGAAAACAAGCCGCTGCCGTTATACGGCGACGGCAAGCAAGTGCGCGATTGGCTGTATGTGACCGACCATTGCGAAGCGGTGGACTTGGTTTTGCATCAAGGCAAAATCGGCGAGGCGTATAACGTCGGCGGCGATAACGAACGCGAAAATGTCGAGGTCGTCAAAATTATTTTGGATACGCTTGACAAACCGCGTGACCTCGTGCGCCGCGTCGCCGACCGTTCGGGACACGACCGCCGCTATGCGCTCGATTTGGAAAAAATTCGCGCGCTCGGCTGGCACCCGCGTCATTCGTTTGAACAGGCATTGACAGAAACCATTCGTTGGTACGAAAACAATGCGTGGTGGTGGCAAAAAATCAAAAGCGGCGAGTACCGCGAGTATTATGAAAAACAATACGGCGAACGGTTGCGGACAAGTGAAGCGGTGATGGTGTAGAAAAAAGGCGGGTTTCATCCCCGCCCATTTTTTTTTACCCAAACGCAATTGTATCTCCCACGCGCACCATTCCGGGCGCAAGCACATTCGCGTAAATGCCGGCACATTCGCCGTGATGACGCGCCACCGCGCGCAGGACGGCGGGATTTTGTTCCGCCGTTTCGGGGTCGAGATTTATCATCATGCAGCGCGAATCTTTTTTTGTCACGCCAATCAACGCGCGCTCGCCGATTTTCAAAACACGTCCGACCCACGAATCTTCCACAAACGGGACCGCGTCCACAGGTTCCATCAGCAAATTCGCGCGGAATTGACGCACGTCAATTTGGGATTCGCTTTCCGCTTGCAGCTGCGCGAGCGTGTGCGTCGAAAACAGCGAAACGTGTTGGCTGTCGAAATTGCCGCGTTTCGTCTTGAACAAGAACACAGGATGTCCGTATAGTTCCTCAATTTCCTGTTTCAGTCTCCAGTCTCCAATCTCCAATTCTTTCCCTTCCGGCGTTTGCACCACCACCGGCACATCCCAATCCTCAGGGGAGGGTGTCCGTTCAAAGCGCGGCGCGTACAAAATGAATTTTGTTTTTTCGCGCCCCGTCAGCCACGGGAAACCGTTGGTCGCCGCGAGCTGTTGGCGCACGAACGCGTACCGCCGGTCGCCGACGAATCCGTTGAGCGTCAGATGCGCTTCGTTCACGGCAACGCCGCGCATGGATTTTACGGGATACAAAAAGATTTGTTGGACCGTTGCGAGAAGCATACCCCTCAATTCGCGCGCGCGTCACGCGGCAAAATTGCCAAATTCAAATCCGCGTCGGCAATGCGATTCAAACTCTCGATCATATCGTCATACGTTTCGCCCAACTCTTGCGGTTCGCTCACGACAAACAACGTGATACCGTTTTTCTTGGCTTCTTGGATCCGCTGCAACAAGGCGTGATATTTTTTTTCGTATTTCCCATTCATGCGAGAACTCCTTGTGCGAACATGATTGGCATGTTCGAGAATGTTCTCTCTCTCGCTTCTATTATAGACGGCATTGGCGGAATAAATAAAAACGCGGATGCCGTGTGCGCCCGCGTTTTTTTTATCCGAAAACGATGCCAATCAATCGCCGAAACATATACCGAGGTCGCGCGCGGTGCGAATCGTATCCGATTCGAGTCCGACGGTCTTCATGCGTTTGGTTGCTTCATACAACGGAATGTAGCGCACGTCCGGCGGCGCGAGTGTAACCATGATGCCCGTCGAACCTTCATCCAACGCGCGCACTGCCGCCGCGCCAAAACGCAGCGCGAGCAAACGGTCTGTCGCCGTCGGCGTGCCGCCGCGCAGCAAGTGTCCCAACACTACGAGGCGCGTTTCTTTGCCGGTGCGCGCGTGAATTTCTTCGGCGACGGCGGCGCCGATGCCGCCGAGTCGTTCGGCGCGTCCGATTTCCCTGCCGATGACGGAATGTTCGCCGCCTGCCGGTTTCGCGCCTTCGGCGACGACGACGATGCTGAAATTGCGCCCTTCGCTTTCGCGCAGATTGATTTTTTCAATCACGCTGTCCATGTTGTACGGAATTTCGGGAATCAAGACGACATCGGCAGAACCGGCGACGCCCGAATGGAGCGCAATCCAACCCGCATAGCGCCCCATCACTTCGACGACCATGACGCGATTGTGCGACGCGGCAGTCGTGTGCAAACGATCCAAACAATCGGTGGCAAACGCGACGGCAGTGTCAAAACCGAACGTGGCTTCGGTCCCGGCGAGGTCATTGTCAATCGTTTTCGGCACGCCCACGACGCGCAATCCTTTTTGCGCAAGCGCGTGCGCGATGGCCATCGAACCATCGCCGCCAATTGTAATCAAGGCGTCGAGCCGACGCTGGCGAAACATTTCCACCAATTCGCCCGTGCGGTCCACCTCAGAGATGGAACCGTCAGCGAGCGTCACCGGATAATGCAGCGGGTTACCGCGATTGGTGGTGCCGAGAATCGTGCCGCCGAGATGCGTGATGCCGCGCACCGATCCGCGCGTGAGCCTGAACACGCCGTCGCCGTGATATTCTTCGGGTTTCATGATGCCGTTGAAGCCGTCCCGAATCCCGTAACATTCCCAACCGCGCGAGAGGGCGGACAGCACGGCGGCGCGAATGACTGCGTTCAAACCGGGTGCGTCGCCGCCGCCGGTGCTGATGGCGACGCGCTTGATGATTTTGGTTGCCATGATTTAGGACTTTATCTTTAACATGCGCGCGAGGGGCAGAAAAAAATGCTGCACCTCACCGCGCATTTGGATTGCGCTTGGGGCAATCCAAATGTGCCCTAATCGCTCGTCATGATAA
Organism: uncultured Anaerolineales bacterium; assembly: GCA_964644955.1. Lineage (GTDB taxonomy): Bacteria > Chloroflexota > Anaerolineae > UBA4142 > SHND01 > SHND01. The sequence continues at coordinate 4,516 of CAZXYP010000225.1, forward strand.
AGAGCGGCTGCATTTGGAAATTGGCATAGCGCGGGCGCAAACGTTCGCGATTATAGTACTTGTCCACATTCACCGTCTTTTTTGACGCGGTGACCACATCAAGCGGCACGTTGTCATAGCGCCCGTTTTTCAAAACGACGAGACGTCCGTGAATGCCCTGCAAAATCAAATCGAGCGCGAGATTGCCGTACGCCATCGGCACAATCGAATCAATCGCGTCAGGGTCGCCGCCGCGCACGAGATACCCGAGCCGTTGATTGATGACGTTGATGGTCTTGCCGTTGTTGAACTTGGCGGACAACTCTTTGAGCTCTGCCGAAACGAGGTCGCCGATGCCGCCCAATTTAGCATGTCCGAATGCGTCGGTGGTGGCAGTTTGAAAAATCATTTCGCCGCCGTCAAACATTGCGCCTTCGGAAACCAATACGACGGAATATTTGCTCGGATTTTTTTTGCGGTCTTGAACCATCAATTCGGTGAGTTGTTCAATGTTGAATTTGTATTCGGGAATGACACAGCGATTCGCCGCGCCCGCCATCGCGGGAAGCATGGCGGTGAAACCGGCATAGCGCCCAAAGACTTCCAGAACCAAAAAGCGTTCGTGCGAACCTGCCGACGTGCGAAGGCGATTCACCAACTCGATGGTGCGGCTGACACAGGTGCTGAATCCGATGCAGTAATCGGTGCCAGGCACATCATTGTCCATCGTTTTGGGAATCGCTACGACTTTGACGCCTTCACGATACAAACGCACGCCGTAACTCAACGTGTCGTCGCCGCCAATTGGAATCAAATAGTCCACGCCGAGCCACGCGAGATTTTTCAAGACTTCGGGCGTGAGGTCGTTCTTGTCCTGATTGTACGTGTCCTGCAAATGTTCCGGCACATCTTCTTTTTTGACTTTGGGCGGATTGGTGCGTGACGTGTGCAAAAAGGTGCCGCCGGTGCGTCCCGCGCGATTCACAATTTCTTCGGTCAGAATCTGAAAGTTTTCACTGTTGTCGGCGCTGTCGTCGCGAATGATATTGATTGCGCCGCGCCAACCGCGGCGAATGCCAATGACCTGATACCCTTCACGCAATGCGCGGATGGTGACGGCGCGAATGGCGGGATTCAAACCGGGTACATCGCCGCCGCCGGTGAGAATGGCAATGACGCCTTTTTTATGATTGATGTTGAACATGAAATCATTCCCTCGCTGAGATTTTGGCAGGTTGTGCGCTTATCCTTCCGGCTCGACCACAATGTTCGCCGTGCGCGCCAAATACAAACCAACAAAAATAATGATAGCCCCTGCAATTTTCAAAATGGTCAAAGGTTCGTTCAAAAATAGTGCCGCTGCCAGTGTCGCAATGACCGGCGTCAAGTTGTTGTAAATGGCAGTGCGCGCGCCGCCGATACGTTGGACGCCGACATTCCATATTATATACGCAATCACAATCGCAAAAATGGCAGAATACAACAAACCGCTCCAGCCGCCCGCAGAAACGCTTGCCCACGGTTGGGCGGCAAGCGCGGGCAGACTGAAAAGCACCAATGGAATCGTGCCAAACAGCGTGGATAGCGCGGTGAGCGAGAGCGAAGAAAAACGTTTTAGCGGCGGCGCCGACAAAACGGAATAGACCGACCAGCACACCGTCGCCGCCAAGATTAACCCATCGCCCCACAATGTTCTGGCGTCCAATTCCAGGGTGCCGCCGGAAAAAACAATCAGCATGATACCGGCGAACGACAGTGCAATTCCAATCCAGCCGCGCGCCATAAAACGTTCCCCGCGCACAAAACGATTGAGAAGGACGATAAAAGCGGGTGTGGCTGCCAGAATCAACGCACTGTTGGATGCTTTGGTTAATGACAGTCCGGTCAAAAACAGCGGTTGATAAATCGCCGTGCCGACAATGCCAAGCAGTGCGACCTTGCGCCAATCCGCGCGCGGGATGCCGAAGCCGCCCTGCCGCCAGCGCACAATCAACCACAACAGCGCGCCCGCAATAATGAACCGCGCCGCCATAAACGCGAACGGCGAGATTTCGTTCAACGTGGTTTTGACGACGATAAAGTTGAATCCCCAAATCAACGTCATGCCGACCAACGCGGTGTCAATGAGACCGAATTGTATTTTTGATTTTTGATTGTTGATTTCTGATTTTGTTTCAGTGTTTGTTTTGCTCATTGAGGTTTGATTCGTGGCGTGTTGAAATCATAAATCATAAATCATAAATCATAAATCATAAATTTGCCTTTGCCACGACCACCTGCTGCCGCGGTTCCGGCATGTCCCAAAAATTATGGCGCTCATAGTCGCCCCAAACATTCAGGAGCTCAAAACCCGCGCGCGCCAAGAGATTTTCGATTTCGCGCGGAAAGAAATAGGTCAGTTTCAAATCGGAGAGCCATTCGCGCACGAGGATTTGGTCCTGATATTCTCTGTTGCGCCACGTGACGGAAATGATTTGGCGTCGCAAATCAATTTCGCGCACATTATCGCGCTGCACGCGCGAACCGTCAGGGAAACGTTCGTCCATCTCCAGCTGCCACCGCGATAATTCCGCACCGTGCAAACGCGCGACATCGGGAAAAAACACGCTGAACGCAAATGCGCCGTTCGGCTTGAGATGTTTTTTGATACATGCCAGCGCGGCGAGTTGGTCCGCGAGCGTCGTCAAAATGCCGAACGTGTTGAACGGAACGTAAACGAAATCAAATTGTTTCCCCAACTCGAACGCGCGCATATCGCCTTGTTGTATCGTGATGCGCGCACGAACGTCTTGCGGCGCGGCGTCCAATTTTTTCCGCGCGAGCTCAAGCATGAACGGCGATTCGTCCATGCCCGTCACGCGCACGCCCGCTTCGGCGACCGGCAGCATAACGCGCAATGTGCCGCACGCGAGCTCCAGTGCTTCGCCGTCTGCGCCGCAGTATTCGCGCGCGAGCGCTTGCCAGTACGGAATGTCCGCGCGAATGCCCGCATACACCTTGTCGTAAATAGATGCTTCGAGTTGGTTGTAATGCATAGGGCAAGCTAAAAGTTTCAAGTTAAAAGCTAAAAGTAGGTTCATTATTTTTAGCTTTTAACTTTTCGCTTTTTACTTTTCTAGTACGCTTTCGCAAACACGACGCGCCCTTCGCTTGTATTGCCGCAGCGAATGCATTTGCCTGATTCCTTGATTTGGTCGAAAGGAATACAGCGAATGGTTGCGCGCGTTTCTTTTTGAATCGCCTCTTCGCACGCGCGGTCGCCGCACCAGTGCGACATCAGGAAACCTGCGCCGCCTTCGCCCGCGGTACGTTCTTGAAATTCCGCGTACGAATCTACCACGAACGTATTGTCGTCCATGAATTGTTTCGCGCGCGCGTACATGGTATCGTGAATGCTGTCGAGTGTTTGCGCGATATGCGCGCGCAGCTCCGCGTTTGGCACAAATTTTTTCTCGCCCGTATCGCGCCGCGCGGTGACGACTTGATTCTTTTCAATGTCTTTGGGACCGATTTCGATGCGGAGAGGTACGCCGCGCATTTCCCAATCGTTGAATTTGAAACCGGGCGACTTGTCGTCGCGCGCGTCAATTTCTACGCGATAGTCGAACAATTCGCGCTGCAATTTTTTTGCGGCATCCAGCACGGGCGCGGGGTCGGCGTTTTTGCCAAAGATGGGAACGATGACGATTTGCGTGGGCGCGATGCGGGGTGGCATCAGCAGCCCTTTGTCGTCGCCGTGCGTCATCAGAATCGCGCCAATCGCGCGCGTGGAAAGACCCCACGACGCGGTGGCGACGTATTGGAGCTCGTTGCTGCGGTCGAGATAGCGAATGTCGAACGATTTGGCAAAGTTGTGTCCGAGATTGTGCGAGGTGCAGCTTTGCAGCGCACGCCCGTCGCCCATCATTTGCTCCAGCGTGTACGTAATGTCCGCGCCGGGAAATTTTTCCTTTTCCGATTTGCGTCCCGCAATCGAAGGCATCGCTGCCGCGTTGGTGTAAAAATCGAGATACGCGTCGGTGTGAATGTCCAGCGCGTATTGATTCGCTTCGTCCCACGTCGCGTGAAAGGTGTGCCCCTCTTGCCACAAAAATTCCGATGTCCGCAAAAACAAACGCGTGCGTAATTCGTAGCGAAAGCAGCTGTTCCACAAATTCAACAGCAAGGGCAAATCGCGGTACGACTGAATCCAGTTGCGCACGGTCATGTTGATGGTCGTTTCCGACGTGGGGCGCACCGCATAAGGTTCTTCCAACGTTTCGCCGCCGCCCGATGTGACGAGCCACAAATTGGGCGTGAACCCTTCGACGTGTTCTTTTTCGCGTTGAATGTACGAGAGCGGAATGAACGTGGGAAAGAACGCGTTTTTTGCGCCGTGCAGTTTGAAACGCTTGTCGAGATACGCTTGAATGTTTTCCCACAGCGCGTAGCCGTAAGGTTTGATAATCATGGTCCCTTTTGCCGCGCCGTAATCGGCGAGGTCGGCTTTTTGGACGATTTGGTTGTACCATTCCGCAAAATTTTCACTGCGGGGTGTGAGTTGGTCTGCCATGTTGATTGCTTTGCGACCAACCTGAGATTTATCTTTGGCA
>CAZXYP010000226.1:0-9061 GCA_964644955.1 uncultured Anaerolineales bacterium
AGGCAGCCGCGCCGCGCTCCCGCGTCAACAAACCTTGCGCGCACTGCTCGATTGGAGTTACAACCTGCTCGACGAAAACGAAAAAAGTTTGTTTCAACAGCTCGCGGTGTTTGAAGGCGGATGGACATTGGAAGCGGTGGAAGAAATTGCTGTAGAGGGTGGAGGGTGGAGCGTGAAGCGCGCAATGGGTTCGCTCCACGCTCCACCCTCCTCACTCCTCGACGTTGTCTCTCGTCTCGTTGACAAATCGCTCGTGGTGTTTGAGTCGAACGAAATCGGCGGACGGTATCATTTTTTGGAAACGATTCAACAGTACGCGCGCGAACAACTTGCGGCGAGTGGCGGCGCAGCGGCATTGCGCGCGCGACATTCGCAATTTTTTTATGCGTTGGTACGGGAGGCGCGCACGCACGCGTGGGGCGATGACGCTTCTACTTGGCACGCGCGCGTGGCACAAGAAACGGAAAATGTGCGCGCGGCGTTGGGCTGGGGTTTGGCGCACGAGCCCGCGCGCGCGTTGGAATTTGTTTTGAACATGCGTCCGTTTTGGAACGCGCAAGGCGCGCTGCACGAAAGCATTGCGTTCTTGAGCCGCGCATTGGACGCCAATTCCGACGGCGAATATTCCAAACGCGCGCAGGCGCTCGCTTCGCTCGCCGATTTGTACGCGCGTACTGCGCAATTGGAACGCGCCATTGCCATCGGCAAACAAGCGGTGCAACTTTTAGAAACGCTCGACGAACCGCTGCGTTTGGCGAACGCGCAGCACGCGCTCGCATTGGCGTACACCTTTCACGGCGAGTACGCCGAGTCGGACGCGCTCGAAGCCGCGAGTCTCGCACTGCAACAAAAATTGAACAACGCGCAAGGCGAAATGAACGCGCGGCTCGCGCTGGCGACGAATGCGCGGTTGCGCGGCGAGTACGCGCGCGCGTTGGCGCTGGCGGATGAAATTTTGGCGCATGACGAGGCGCATAAAAATCAACGCACGCGCAATATCGCCCAAGCATTTCGCGGCGGCGCACTTTTCAACTTGCGCGAGTACGCACAAGCGGCGCAAGAACTCAAGCAAGCGTTTCGCGGTTTGCTCGTCAGCGGTCAAGATTACGCGCCCGCGCCGTTGTGTTGGTGCGTGCAACTTGTGGCAGAGCGCGGTGATGACGAAAATGCGATTCGTCTCGCAGGCGCGGCGCAAACATTACGCGAACGCGTGGCGATGCGAATGCCGCAAGCGGATGAAACGCAATATCAAGAATTGTTGGATGCATTACGCGCCCGCGTGACGCGGCAGCAATGGCAAACATGGTGGGCGCAAGGACAGCAATTGACCCTGCCGCAGTTGGAGGAATTGTTGGAACGCGCGGTAACGTAGGGGCGACGGCTTGTCCTCGCCCGTCCGCGTCTTGTGGCGATTTTGTGGCGGTAGGTTGCTACAATGGCATCAAGAGTTCGGAATTGACCGAACCAAAATCCCAAAAAGGAGCAACCAAAATGAAAACCCAAATCACCAAGACCGAAGACGTCCAGTTCAACCACAATCTCGGCGGGCTGAAAGTGAAAGCGCAGGTCGTTCAAGGTCCCGGTCTTGTTCTTCAACACAACCTCGGCGGGTTGAAAGTGAAAGCGCAGGTTGTTCAGGGACCGGTGTTTCAACACAATCTCGGCGGGCTCAAGGTTCGTTGAACCGATGCCGCAGACAATTGAATATCGTTCGGGAACGAAACAAAAAGAGACGTTGTTGGCGCAGCGTCTCTTTTTGTTTTGGAGGAACAAGACCTGACAGGTTTCTACACAATGCGCGTCACGCATCGCGGGCGCGGCGAACAACGCGCACGCGGCGAATAAAACAATCGCGACGAAAACCTGTCAGGTCTCAATCTGTGGCGATTTTGTGGCGTTCGCTTGGTAAAGTGTTGGCATAACGATTACGAAAAGCAAAATTCACAAGGAGAAAAAAATGCAAACGCAAACCAATTCCCAATCTATCGCCAAACATTCTCTTGGCGCACGTGCGCTGGGCTTGACCCTGTTCGCGGTGTTCGCGCTCTTGCTCGCGCTTGTCCAAGGCGCTTCGGTGGAGGCGGCGCCTGAAGCGACGTTTTTCGTCAATACCACAGTGTTTGAACCCAACGATGGTGTCTGTGACGCGACCTTTTGCACGCTGGTTGAAGCCATCGAAGCGGCAAACGATGGCGACCAGGTCAAGTTCAATATCCCGCTCACGCCGCAAAACGACTGCGACCGTTTGACCGGGGTCTGCAAATTGAATGTGACAAGCGAGCTTGTGATTGAGGATTCGATTACGCTTGACGGCTACAGCCAGCCGGGCGCGTCTCCGAACACACTGGCGGTTGGCATGAACACGCAAATCAAAATTGTATTGCAAGGTCCGAGCGCTGACCCGAACTTTTCCAACAATGGACTGGTTCTGGTTGGAGGCGGAATCACCGTCAAAGGACTCGCGCTTTACGACTTTATTGACGCGATTGCTATCCAATCGAATAACAATCGCGTGCGCGGAAACTTTTTGGGCATGGAGCCGGATGGTGAAACGGCGCACCCTCAAACGGTTCACATTTCCTCCGGCGCGAACAACCGCATTGGCGGCGCCAAACCGGCGGAACGCAATCTCATTGCCGGATACGTTTACGAAAACGGCGCGCAGGGGACGCGCATTCAGGGCAACTATTTCGGCACCGACATGAGCGGGTTGGTTAAGGCATGTCAGTGTCAGGGACTCTTGGCGATTGGCGCTGTCGAGATGACGATTGGTGGTCTTGAACAAGGCGAAGAAAACGTTTTTGGCGGCGACAGCGGTCCGCAGCTGCAGTTGGTGGACACGCGCGCGAGCAAGGTCATCAACAACAATATCGGCGTAGGCGCGGACGGCAAAACTGCGCTCAAAAACTTTCAAGCCGTTACGATTCAAGGCGCAGCGACCGAGAATCTGGCGCTCATTGGCAACAAAATTGCCAACAGTTCCGGCGCCGGTGTTGAAATCTTTGACGGCGCACGGACGGTCTCGCTCTCGCGGAACCTTATCTATAATAACGCGAGACTGGGGATTGACCTTGAGGGAAATGAAGCGGATGTCACCTACAACGACCCAAAGGATGTGGATGGCGGACCGAACGATTTGCAAAATTTCCCCGAGTTGACGGGGGTCATTCCCAGTGTTGCGGGGACTGTCATCACCGGACAACTCCATTCGACGCCCAACAAAACCTTCCGCATCGAATTCTTTACCAGTCCCAAGTGCGACAGCAGCGGATTTGGCGAAGGCAAAAAATATCTGGGCACCGTCAGCGTGAAAACCAATCCGAACGGAAATGCGAATTTCGGCTTTGCAACAACCAAAATTCTGGTTGCCGGAACGCAAGTGACCGCGACGGCGACCAGCGCTGCCGGTGACGGCGCGCCGCTCAACACTTCGGAATTTTCCAAGTGCAAAGCGGCATCGTAACAAAACATTCGTCGGTTCGTTCAGTGCGCGCGCCGGACGAACCGACGGAATCAAAAAGGAAAGGAACAACTCACCATGAAACGCACATTCACCTTTATCCTCGTCGCCGCCTTTGTTTTGCTCGCGGCGCAGTTTTCGCAACACAGCGCGTCCGCGCAAGGTTTAACCATCGTCGTCAATTCGGCGGCGGACAATGTAAAATTCGGCTGCGACCCCACGCACTGCACACTGCGCGAAGCGATTCTTGAGGCGAACTCGACTGTGGGCGTCAAAGAAACCATCGAGTTCAATATCAATCCCGTCGGCAATCCGAAATGCATTCCTGTTCCCGGCATTTGCAACATTGAACTCAAAACAGAACTGCCGACCATCACCGATGCCGTGGTGATTGACGGCTACTCACAACCGGGCGCGTCCCCCAACACCAACGCGATTGGCACAAATGCGAAACTGCGAATCGTGTTGGACGGCACGGACAAATCATTCAATGGCTTGATGGTGGGCGCGAGTTTCAGCGAAATTCGCGGCTTGGCGTTCAATCGGCTGCGCTGGGCAATTGTGCTGTATTCGCACAACAACAAGATCAACGGCAATTTCATTGGCATGAACGCGCACGGTGAAAAAACGCGCGGCAACGTCAAAGGAATTGTTGTTGGACCGGGCATGCAAGAAAATCACATTGGGAGCAGCGCGCTCGCCGACCGCAATCTCATTTCGGGCAACGACCAAGAAGGTATTTTTATCAATGGGAATCGTCTCACCGTCGTGCAAGGCAACTACATTGGCACAGACAAGAGTGGATTCCTTCAAGCCGGGAACAATCACGGTGTTTGGGTGCGCAACTCGAATCAAACGACGATTGGCGGCGCATTGGTTGGCGAAGGAAACCTCATTTCGGGAAATGGTTTTTCAGGAATTCTCATCAGCGGCGGCGACGGTGCGCTCATTCTGCAAAACACGCTTGGCGTCGCGCCGGATAACAAAACAGCAGTTTCCAATCACACCGGAGTCCGCCTCGACCAGAATGCGTTGAATAACACCGCCCAGCGGAATGTCATCGCCAAGAACTGGGGTTGGGGCATTTGGGTGCATGAGACGAGCCGTCACAACTCGCTACCCGAGAACAGCATCTTTGGCAATCATGAATTGGGGATTGACCTATTCCCCGATGGCGATACTGCCAACGACGAGTTGGATAAGGATAAGGGCGCGAACGATCTGCAAAATTATCCCTTTCTCAAATCAGTGGAAACAAGCATCGGTGGAACGACCATCAAGGCAAAGCTGAACAGTCGTGCGTCTCGAACCTATCGCATTGAATTTTTCAGCAATCCGAGCTGCGACGCCAACGGACAAGCGCAAGGGAAAACGTATTTGGGCACGCAAGATGTCACTACGACACTTTCAGGAAATATCAATTTCGTCTGGCAAACGAACAAGATTCTCAAAAGTGGCGCGGGTGTCACTGCCACCGCGACAGAACTCGGCGGAAACAGCGCGCTCAAAAGCACCTCCGAATTTTCAAAATGTCTGGTTGTGCCGTGACGAAACATAAATCATGGATGAAAAAAAAGACACTGCGCGCGCAGTGTCTTTTTTGTTTTATAATCGCGCGCGATGCCAGAACCATTTCGCCTGTATCTCCTCGGCGGCTTTCGGCTCGAACGCGATGGCATCGAGGTGCGTTTGCCCGCGCAAAAATCCAAGGCGTTGCTCGCCTATCTCGCGCTGCATCCCCAAGAACATCCGCGCGAGCATCTCGCCGCGCTCTTTTGGGGCGACTCTACAGACGAGCAAGCGCGCGGCTCGCTCCGCGTCGCGCTCAACACCCTCCGCAAAGGAATTCATCCCGACCTCATTCTCACCGACCGCGAAACGGCGCAGTTGAACCCGGCGTTTGCGTTGTGGGTGGATGCAAAAGAGATTGGAGATTGGAGACTGGAGACTGGAGAGGAGAGATTTCTCGCTCCGCTCGAAATGACAAGTCTCCAGTCTCTTGCTTTTCTCTATCGCGGCGAACTGCTCGCAGGTTTTTACGACGAATGGATTGAACCCGAACGCGAAAAATATCGCGCGCAGTATTTGGACTTGCTTTTGCGCGTCGTGCAAGAGTATCGCGGCGCGAGCGATTACACGAACGCGATTGTATATGCGCGGAAAATTTTGGAAACGGACCGCGCGCACGAACCCGCACATCAACATCTCATATTCTTGTATGCCGCGCAAGGCGACCGCACTGCCGCGCTGAAACAATTTGAAGAATGTGCTGCCGCGCTGAATGAGGAACTCGGCGTCGAGCCCTCCGCCGAAACGATTGCGCTGGCGAAAAAAATCAATCAAAAACCGCAAGCCAAATCCGATGCCGCCGCGCAAACGAATTTGCCGAAACCGTTCACCAGTTTCGTCGGACGCGAACGCGAGCTTGAGGAAATTCGCGCGTTGTTGGGTAGGGGCGAAACATTTTCAGAAACGAACGCGCCACGAATCACCGCCGCGCACGAAAATGCTTCGTCCCTACGTGCCTTGACTCTGACTGGTCCCGGCGGCTCGGGCAAAACGCGTTTGGCGATTCAGGTCGGGCGCGGGCTGTTGGATTCATTTTCCGGCGGCGTGTGGTGGGTAGAACTCGCGCCGCTGTCGGATCCGCTGCTCGTGCCGCAAGCGGTCGCCAAAGCATTGGGCGTCCCGGAGGAACCGCATACCCCACTCGTTGAAACGCTCAATAATTTTTTACGCGCGCGCGAACTGCTTCTCATTCTCGACAACTGCGAACATCTCATTGACGCGTGCGCGCTGCTTGTCCAATCGCTACTCTCCAATTCTCCCGTCTCTATCCTCGCCACCAGCCGCGAGAGTTTGAACATCGCAGGCGAACAACTCTATCCGGTCGCGCCGCTCGATGTGCCGCGCGCGGCGCTGGCGGCATTTGCGGCGCAAGCGTTGGAGTATTCCGCCGTCCGTTTGTTTGTGGAACGCGCGCGGTTGGCAGACCCGCGTTTTGAATTGAACGAAAGCAATGTGCTGCCGATTGTCCAAATCTGCACACGGCTCGACGGGATTCCCCTCGCCATCGAACTCGCGGCGGCGCGCGTGAAACAATTGAGCGTGAGCGAAATCGCCGCGCGGCTCGATTCGCGTTTTGAATTGCTGGTTGGAACACGCACCGCGTCACCGCGTCAACAAACGCTGCGCGCGCTGATTGATTGGAGTTACAACCTGCTCGACGAAAACGAGAAAAGTTTGTTTCAACAACTCGCGGTGTTTGCAGGCGGATGGACGTTGGATGCGATGGAAGCCGTCGCGAAGGATAATGGCGGAAGGATAAAGAAAGAAAGCAGCCACTCTTTATCTTTTTTTCCTCAGCTTGCATCCTTGGTTTCCAAATCCCTCGTCGTCGCGGACACCGGCGCTGGTGAAACGCGCTATCACTTGTTGGAAACGATTCGCGAATATGCGCGTGAAAAATTGGCGCAGGCGGGAGCGGAAACGGACACGCGGAAAAAACATCTCGCGTATTTTGTCCAATTGGCAGAAGATGCCGCAGCGCGCATGTGGGGGCGCGAATCGCTTTCGACTTTGGAGCAGTTAGAACGCGACCACGACAATTTGCGCGCGGCATTGCGTTTTGCGTGGGAGACCGGGGACATGCCGAGGGTGGTGGCATTGGCGGGCGCGCTTGGCTTTTTTTGGCAACTGCGAAATCATTTGGACGAGGCGGAGAGTTGGTTTGCAAAGATTTTGGAACAAAATCTTGCCGGGATTTCACCGCGCCTGCGCGGACCGCTTTACAGCAGCGCCGGGACGATTGCGTGGCGCAAACATGACTATGCGCGCGCGGAACAGCTCCACCGGCGCGCGCTGCAAGAATACGAGTTGGTGCAGGATGCGCACGGCATTGCATTCTCACAGAATAACCTTGGAATTGTGGCGAGTCAAATGGGGAGAACAGAGCAATCCCTTGAATTCCTGACCCAAGCCCTTTCAACGGCACGCGCCCACAACGATGCCCAAGTCATTGTGTATGCGCTCAACAGCATTGCCCTTTTGACGCTTGAGCCGGACAGTTTTCAAGAAATAGAGCGCCTTTATGGCGAAGCGTGGCGGCTTGCGCAGCGCGATGGCGATGCGTTTTCACTGGCGGCGTTGGGGACCAATCTTGCCGAGTTGATGCGCAATCAGGGCGATTACACGCGCGCCCTTTCATACGTACGGGAAGCGCTGGCTTCGGCTCGTCAGGTAGGCGAATTTTCGATGCTGCATATGTTGGTGCGCGAACATGGCAGCATTCTCGCGCTGCTCGGCAGGTTTGACGAGGCGAATGCCGCGCTGCGCGAAGCGTTGATGCTTGCCCAAAAACAAAGAGACGCGTGGGCGATGGGCGGCGCGTTTTCACGATGGGCATGGTACGAAGCGCTGCGCGGCAATCCGGCGCGCGCCGCGCGGTTGCTGGGTTATACCGAAATGCGCCTGGAGCAATTTGTGGGGGCGCAGCTGTCTCCCCCGCAAACGGTGAAATTGAACCAAGTTGTGGCTGAATTGCGTGAAACTCTGGGCGAGGAACGCTTCCGGGACGAATGGGCGCGCGGCAGGGTAATGAGCGAGGCAGATGCGCTGGCGTTCGCGTTGGTGGGGGAAAATACCTGACGGGTTTTAATCGCGTGCGCGTCACACCCACCCATCGCGCAGTACTGCGCGTACGCGGTATGTTAAACATTCGTCGCAAAAACCCGTCAGGTCTTGCAAGAATTAACGGATTTGTAACGGTAGGTTGCTATACTGGGGTCAAGATACGGCGAGGGACACGGAACCCCTCCCGAAACCCAAAAAGGAGCAACCAAAATGAAAATCCAACTCACCAAAACCGCAGGCATCCAATTCAATCACAATCTCGGCGGGTTGAAGGTGAAGGCGCAACGTGGGGAAGGCGTGAACTTTAACCATAATCTCGGCGGGCTGAAGGTGAAGGCGCAACGTGGGGAAGGCGTGAACTTTAACCATAATCTCGGCGGGCTGAAGGTGAAACGCTAAACGCGTATCGCCAATCGCCATTCAGTCATTCCACAGACGAATCGAACAAAAGAGACGTTGTTAGCGCAACGTCTCTTTTGTTTGGGACAAGACCTGACAGGTTTTTGGAACAGCCGCGTCGAATGCAGCAGCCGCGTCGAAAACCTGTCAGGTCTCGGACACGAACGCGCGCGCTAAGACCTGACACAGTACATCACAATTTCGGACACAGATGACACGGATGACACAGATTTTGATTTGTTTGCTCTGTGAAATCTGTGTCCCAAACCCAAATCTGTGATGTACTGTGACAGGTTTTTGGAACGTTTGCGTCGGATGAAGCAGCCGCGTCGAAAACCTGCCAGGTCTGCGAACGAAAACCTGTCAGGTCTAGTTGAAAACCTGACGCATCTAGGGTATCATCTTGCGCAATGTCCCAACTCACGCCACTCCAACCTGGCATGACCTATCACATTTACAATCGCGCCAACGGGGACGAAAACATATTTCGCGAGGCGCGGAATTACACTTATTTCTTGCAACAGTACACCAAGTATATCGAACCCATCGCGGACACCTACGCGTATTGTT
>CAZXYP010000227.1:0-9052 GCA_964644955.1 uncultured Anaerolineales bacterium
GTACAGTGGGCGTCGCGTCTGTGACGCGCTTGCTGAATTTTACGCCTTGCGGCGTTTCGCACCAAAGGAGTGAGCATGACCCCGCACCCGACCACTGCGCCGGCAGCCAATAACAACGCCGCGCGCGAAACTCTGACTATCATTGACAATCGCACCGGCAAGCAGTACGAAGTGCCGATTACTCAAGGCACGATTCGGGCGATGGACTTGCGCCAAATCAAGACCGACGCGGAAGACTTTGGGCTAATGACCTACGACCCCGCGTTCTTGAATACGGCGTCCACGCGCAGCAGTATCACTTTTATTGACGGTGACAGAGGCATCTTGCGGTATCGCGGTTATCCCATCGAGCAGCTCGCGGAAATGAGCAATTATCTCGAAACCGCGTATTTGATACTCTTTGGCGAATTGCCGAACGAAAAGCAATACAAAGATTGGGAATACAAAATTCTCCATCGCACGTTTCTGCACGAAAACATGAAAACGCGCATGGAGGCATTCCGCTACGATGCGCATCCGATGGGCATGTTCATTAGCAGCGTTGCCGCGCTTTCGACGTATTATCCCGACAGCGCGCAGATCAGCGACCCCGACATCCGGCTTAAACAAATCATTCGCCTGATTGCCAAAGTGCCAACCATCGCGGCGTTTTCGTACCGTCATCATCGCGGCTTGCCGTATGTTTATCCCGACAATGACTTGTCATATACCGGAAACTTTTTTCGCATGTTGGACATGATGACGCAGGTCAAGTACGAACCCGACCCCGTGAAAACGCGTGCCCTGGATGTTCTCTTTATTCTGCATGCCGACCACGAACAGAATTGCGGCACGAATGCGATGCGCGCGATTGGCTCGTCGCACGTTGACCCGTATTCGGCGATGGCGGGTGCGGCGGCGGCATTGTACGGTCCGCTGCACGGCGGCGCGAATGAAGAAGTCTTGAAAATGCTGAGGCAAATCGGGAATGTCAAGAACGTTCCCGCGTTCATTGAAAAAGTAAAAAAGGGAGAGGGGCGTCTGATGGGTTTTGGGCATCGCGTATACAAGAATTACGACCCGCGCGCCAAAATCATCAAACAGACTGCCGACCGGGTCTTTGAGACGACGGGCGTCAATCCGCTCTTGGAAATCGCGCTTGAACTCGAACGCATTGCGCTGCAGGATGAGTACTTTGTGTCGCGCAAGTTGTACCCGAATGTGGATTTCTATTCGGGCTTGATTTATCAGGCGATGGGTTTCCCTGTTGCATTTTTCCCCGTGCTGTTTGCCATCCCGCGCACGGTCGGATGGCTTGCGCAATGGGAAGAAATGTTGAACGACCCGGAGCAAAAAATCGCGCGACCCCGGCAGATTTATGTCGGTTACGACAAGCGAGATTACGTGCCGATGTATATGCGAGGGAACGGACAAAAATAATTTCGGTTCAAGAAATGCGGGGTGCGCACATCTCGCATTTCTTTTTTTCTTTATCACCAGAATGGTTTCTGATGACAAAGAATCTTTATTGTTATGGTTACCATTACCAAGCAAGACGCGCTGGACTATCATCATCTCAACAATCGCCCCGGCAAAATTTCGGTTACGCCGACCAAACCGCTGGCAACGCAACGCGATTTGTCGCTGGCATACACCCCCGGCGTTGCCGTCCCAGTGTTGGAAATTGAACGCGACCCCGCGTTGGCATACCAATACACCTCAAAAGGAAATCTGGTCGCGGTCATTTCCAACGGCACTGCCATTTTGGGGTTGGGTGACCGCGGCGCGTTGGCGTCCAAACCCGTGATGGAAGGTAAGGGCGTTCTGTTCAAGAAATTTGGTTTTGTGGATGTGTTTGACATCGAAGTCAATTCCCACGATGCCGACGAAATCATCAAGGTCGCCGCGGCAATTGCGCCAACCTTCGGCGGTATCAATTTGGAAGACATCAAGGCGCCGGAATGTTTTTACATTGAAGAAACGCTCAAGGGCATGCTGGATATTCCGGTCTTTCACGACGACCAACACGGCACTGCCATCATTGCGGGCGCGGCGCTTGTGAACGGTTTGGAAATTATCGGCAAGGACATTTCGCAAATCCACATCGTCATTTCGGGCGCGGGCGCGGCAGCCATTTCATGTGGCGAATTGATGGTCAAGATGGGTGTGCGTCGTGAAAACATCCTGCTCGTGGACACCAAAGGGGTAGTGTACAAAGGGCGCGTCGAAGGCATGAATCCGTACAAAGCGCGCTTTGCCATAGACACTGATTTGCGGACCCTCGCCGATGCCATGCGCGGCGCGGATGTGTTTTACGGCTTATCGGTCAAGGATATTCTCAAGCCCGAAATGGTCAAGACCATGGCGGAGCGTCCGTTGATTTTTGCGATGGCAAATCCTGACCCCGAAATCACATACGAAGCGGCAAAGGAAGCGCGTGCGGATTGCATCATGGCGACGGGGCGTTCGGATTATCCGAATCAAATCAACAACGTGCTCGGTTTTCCGTTCATCTTTCGCGGCGCGCTCGACGTACATGCCAAAGCCATCAATGATGAAATGAAACTCGCCGCTGCGCGCGCATTGGCAGCGCTGGCAAAGCAGGATGTTCCGGACAGCGTTTTGCACGCGTACAATTTAGACTCGCTCAAATTCGGGGACGAGTACATTATTCCCAAACCGTTCGACCCGCGCGTATTGTTGTGGGAAGCGCCTGCGGTCGCGCAAGCCGCGATGGAAACTGGCGTCGCGCGCAAAACGATTGACCTTGACGAGTATCGCGAACAGCTGGCATACCGGCAGGGCAAAGGCGAACGCATTTACAATTACATCATGAGTCGCGCCAAACGCGCGACGCCGCGGAAACGCATTGTGTTTGCCGAAGGCGAAGAAACCAAAATCATTCGCGCCGCCGCGCACATTCAAGCCGAAGGAATTGCCGAACCGATTCTCATCGGACGCTCACACGTCATTGCCGAAAAGATCGCAGCGCTTGGTTTGGACTCTCATCCGTCCATTGTGGACCCCGAATCTTTTCCGCGCGCGCAAGAATATGCGGAGGCGTACTTTGGGATGCGCCAACGCAAAGGCATGTCGGCGACACATGCGCGGACAGTAATGCACGACCCGATGGTGTTGGGTCCGCTCATGGTGAAAATGGGCGATGCCGATGGGTTTGTCGCGGGTTTGGTTCATGCGTATCCCGAGGTCATTCGCCCCGCGCTGCAGATTCATCACACGCGCGCCGGTGTGCACAAAGCCGCCGGCGTCTATATCATGATTGTGGATGACCGCGTGTATTTATTTACGGATGCAACCGTGAACATCGAACCGACCGCCGAAGACTTGGCGGAAATTGCGTCGCTGGCAGCGGACTTTGGCAAAGAAATCGGTTTGGAACCGCGCATCGCGTTTTTGTCATTCTCCAATTTCGGCAGCACCAAACACCCGTTAAGCGATAAAGTGAGTCGCGCGGTGGAATTGCTTCACCAAAGACGTCCCGACCTCAACGCGGATGGTGAGATGCAAGCCGATACGGCTGTCGTGTCGGAAATCATCGAACAGCGGTTCCCGTTCAGCCAAGTCAAGGACGCGAATGTGTTGGTGTTCCCGTCGTTGGAATCGGCGAACGTGGCGTACAAATTGTTGGCGCGGTTAGGCAACGCGCAAGCGATTGGTCCGATTCTGCTGGGCATGGGCGCGCCCGTGCATGTGCTGCAGCAGGGTGACGATGTGGACGATATTGTTCATATTGCCGCTGTTGCCGTGATGGACGCAGTGGACCGAAAATAATGCGAACGTAAAAAACGCCGCGCGATTTTTTCGCGCGGCGTTTTTTTGTGTGTACAGAAATCCGCCTTTACGGCAGCGATTTGTCGTGAGCGGTCAAAAGTTCTGCGCCATCTTTTGTAATGAGCATCGCGTCTTCCAAGCGCACGCTCGTTTCGCCCGGAAAATAAATGCCGGGTTCGAGCATAATGACCATATTTTCCTGTAACGTCATTTCATTGTACGGCACAATGCGCGGTTCTTCGTGCGAGGTCACGCCGATAGAGTGTCCGGTGTGATGCGGGTACACCGCATAGCCCTCACGCCGCATAAACTCGCGCATTTGCGCGTCAATTTCGCGCGCGACCGCGCCGGGCTTGAGCAGCGAAATACCAAACTCGAGCGCGCGTTCCACTGTCCGATGCATCGCGCGTTGTTTTGCCGATGGTTCGCTTGCGTAATACGTCGCGCACGAATCATTCCAATAGCCATGTACAACCGCCGACAAATCCACAATGAAGGAATCGCCGGCGCGAATTTCATAATCAAGCGGCGCGCCGCCGCTGTTTTCGTGGCGATACCCGACAACGCAATCGTTGCCGAGCGGCACGCGCTGTCCGGCTGCCTGTTCAATCGCGGAATGCGCGGCATTCCATACCTCAATTTCGCGGTTGCCCGGTTTCACGGCGGCGCGCGCCGCCGCGTGTCCGATGTTGGTGAGACGGAAATTGTCGCGCATTTTTTGCAATTCCTCGGGGGTCTTGATACGGCGGAACGCATCGAGCCACGTGTCAATCGCAATCGGTTCAACCCGATTGATTTCGTGGAGTGACAACGCAATGTCCGCCGGCGCGTCGCGCAATTCAATCCCGATTTTTCCCGTGAGTGTTTCGCCCATGACACGCCGCATCACCGCGCGCAATTGCACCGTCCCGCGCGGTGGGTGATCAATCGAATATCCTTCATACGCGACGATTTGGCAGTTGGGCTGCTCGCCGAATTTTCCCGCGTTGGGAATGTGCCAATCGAAAATCACCAACGTCCATGTGCCGTTCTCGTACCACAGCATCGGCGGACCGCCGAGAAAGACACTCGGTCCGGTTTGAATCGGCGGATTGAATCCGGTTAACCATTTTACACTCGCCATGTTGGCAAACAACGCGCGTTCGATGCCGTGTTTTTGCAGCAGGTCGTGCGTTTGTTGACGTTGGGTTTCATGTGGCATGACTTTTACCTTTCATAAAAAAAACGCTCGCGCCGACTTACACAATCAACGCGAGCACTGTAGTGGGTTTATCATACGCTCATTATATCAAAACGAGCGCGGGTGTTTCAACACAATGTTTCACGTGCTGCAAAAATTTCCCGGCGGGCGCGCCATCCACGATGCGGTGGTCAAACGAAAGTGACAGCGCTACCATCCAGCGCAGCGCAAGTTGTCCCTGATGCGCGGCAGGTTTTTGCGCGATGCGTCCGACGCCGAGAATAGCGATTTCGGGTTGATTCACAATCGGTGTGAACGCATCAATTTCTTGCGCGCCGAGATTTGTAATTGTGAATGTTCCGCCGCGCAAATCATCCGGCGAAATTTTTCCCGTGCGCGCGGCTTCGCTCAACCGCCGCACGTCCGCGTAAATTTCCGCCAGCCCTTTCCGGTGCGCGTCACGCACAATCGGCACGAGCAGCCCGCGTTCCGTGTCCGCCGCAACGCCCAGGTTGACGAACGCGTGTTGATGCACGCCATCGTCGCGCAGTGTCGCATTCATGTACGGATATTTTAGCAGCGCGCGTGCGGTGAGCAGGATGAGCAAATCGGTAAAACTGAAACGCAATTCACTCTGTTTGGCATTCAATTGTTCGCGCAGCGCGACCAATTCCGTTGCATCGGCTTCGGTGGTCAACGTGACGCGCGCAATGTCGCGCGCGCTTGAAGCCATGCGGTCAAAAATCACTTTGCGTACGCCTCCGACCGGAATCACAATATCGTCGCCGCTTGGTACGGATGCAGCAGCGAACACGGGGCGCGGTGTTTCGACGACTGCGGTCGGGGCAGGGGCGGGCGCGCGCTGTGTGAGAAATTTTCGCACATCGGCTTCCATGATGCGCCCGCTTTTCGACGACGCGATGAGTTGTGAAACGTCCACGCCGAATTCTTGCGCGACGCGTCGCGCACGCGGAGAAACGAATTGGCGTTTGTGCGGAGTTGTCGTGGACTCGGGCGCCGGCGATATTGCGGGCGCGGGGCTTGCGGTTTGCGTTTGCGAATGCGCGCTTTGGGACAACGCCGCTGTTCCGAGTGCGGTCAGCGGTTCATCCGCCGTAGTCGTCAAATAGGCAATGACTTGACCTGTCGGCGCCGTTTCGTTTTCGGCGCACAAGATGTTCCGCAAGAAACCACTTGCGGTGGCTTCGACGTCAATGTTGGCTTTGTCGGTCAGCACTTCAAACAGCGGCTCACCTTTTTTGACCGCGTCGCCTTCTTTTTTGTACCAGCGCGTGACCGTTCCCGAATCCATCGTGTCACCGAGTTGGGGCAGTATCACTTGAATAATCATGGTGTTTGACAAGATTAGAGCTTGGAGACCGGAGATTGGGAGTGTCTCCAGTCTCCAGTCTCTATTACTCCATCACCTTTCGCACTGCTTGCGCAATGTCGCGCGTTTGCGGAATCGCAAATTCTTCGAGCGCGGGACTTGCCGGCACGGGAACATCCGCCGCCGCGACGCGCAGGATGGGCGCATCCAAATAATCGAACGCGAGGTCGTTGACGGTCGCCACGAGTTCCGCGTTAAAGCCCGTGTTTTTGTATCCTTCCGAAACAATCACGACGCGTCCGGTTTTTTGCACCGATTGCAAAATCGTTTCCGTGTCGAGTGGTTTCAGTGTCCGCAAATCTACGACCTCGACATCAATGCCTTCTTGTTCCAATACTTGCGCGGCTTCGAGCGCGCGCAAGACCATGCGCGAGTACGTAATAATCGTGACATCTTTGCCCGCGCGTTTCACGTCCGCCACGCCGAGGGGAATCATGTACTCTTCTTCCGGCACCGGACCTTTTTCGCCGTACAACATTTTATGCTCGATGAACATTACGAGATTGTCTTCGCGAATCGCCGCTTTCAACAATCCTTTCGCGTCGTACGGGGTCGCGGGCATCACGACATACAAACCGGGGAAATGTGTCCATATCGCTTCGAGCGACTGCGAATGCTGTGCCGCAACGCCGCGTCCCGCCCCCCCTTCGGTGCGCAACACGAACGGCATGATGCTGTGTCCGCCAAACATGTACCGATTCTTTGCACCCTGATTGGCAATTTGGTCGGCGGACAACAAGGTGAAATCAATGTACATGATTTCATTGACGGGACGCATGCCTGTCATTGCCGCGCCCACGCCAACCCCCGCAATCGCGGCTTCACTAATCGGCGTTTCCAACACGCGCCATCTGCCGAATTTTTCTTGCAGTCCGCGCGTTGCGCCATACGCCCCGCCGTAAATGCCAATGTCCTCCCCCATGAGAAACACGCGTTCATCGCGTTTCATTTCTTCTTCCATCGCTTCGTTGAGCGCCTGCCAGTACGGAATGTGGCGCATCGTCTTGTCCGTGCGCACGCGTTCACGCAGCGCGGCTTCGTTTTCCACCTCGGCTTGCGTTGCATGCGGCGGCGCAAACAGTCCCGCATACAAATCGCGCGGGTCAGGGTTCGGACTCTCGACCAACGCGAATTGTAAGGCATGTTCGATTTCCGCGCGCGCAGTCTGTTCCACCGCGTCCAATTCGGATTGCGATGCTAAACCGGCATCCAGAATTTTTTGCGACAGAACGCCGAGTGGGTCGCGTTCTTTCCATGCTTTTTCTTCCTCGCGCGTGCGATAGGCGCGCGGGTCACTGCGCGAATGTCCGTACCAGCGATAGGTTTTACATTCGACCAACGTCGGACCTTCGCCGCGTCGCGCGCGGCGCGCGGCTTCGTCCACCGCTTCACGCACTGCCAGCACATCCATGCCGTCCACCACAATGCCGGGGATGCCGTACGCGCTCGCGCGGTCGGCGGCGTCAGGATTTTTGCTGACGGTGGACCATGGAATGCTCATCGCATACATGTTGTTTTCGACAATGTAAATCACGGGCAAATCCCAAATGGATGCCATGTTGAGCGATTCGTGGAAAATGCCGTTGTTGACCGCCCCATCGCCAAAGAAACACATGACGACGCCATCGCGCTTTTGCATTTTCAGCGAAAGCCCCGCGCCCGTAGCGACCGGAATGTTGCCCGCGACGATGCCCGTTGCGCCGAGATTGCCCCGCGACGTGTCGGCAATGTGCATCGAACCGCCGCGCCCGCGCGAATAGCCCGTCTCTTTGCCCGCGAGTTCCGCCATCATTTTGTCGAGATGGATTTGGCGTTCGCTTTCGCTGGCGGCGAGATGCGCGCCGTGCGCGAGACAATGTCCGTGTCCGCGATGCGTGCTGGTGATGTAATCGCCGGGACGAAAATTGGCAATTGCACCGACGGCGACGGCTTCTTCCCCCGCATACAAATGCACGGTGCCTTTGATTTTGTTGGCGGTCAGCAGTTCATAAATCGTATCTTCAAAGATGCGGATTTCCCACATCTGCCGCAGATATTCAAGCAAGGTTGGCTTGTCGAATTTCAGCGCGGTATCGAGAACGGACGCGGTCGGGGTCATACACCACTCCTCATAGAGTCAAAGCGATTTGCACGTATGTGCAATCTCTTGCACAAATGTGCAAACATTGTAACACAAGAAAAATTCAGCGTCAATCGCAGTAACTATCCCTCACCCGGTTCGGCTGTCTGGCGCTGGCGGCGCATCCCCATGACCATCGCCGCGAGCAATAACGCCGCGCAATCGCCATGAACGTTTCGCTGACCCAAAAAAACGCAAGCACAATCAAAACAGGCAGGACAATCAACGCGCGCAGCCGCGTGACCGAGTACGCGTTTGTCGGCGCGCTCGTAAACCCGAATTACGTGGCGACACCGAGCGAGCCAAAAAGAATTGCCGAGATAGCGATAAAGATGAAACCGCGCGTGGGGCGAAGTGTGGAACTTGTCATTGCGGCAGCGGCAGTGCAATTGCGCGATGCGATTCCGCTGCCTTGAACGCGGCGAGACACATTTCAAAACTTTTTAGGTTGTCCGCGCCGGACGCAATGCATTCGCGTCCCGCCGCGACGCATTCGGCAAAGTGGCGGAACATGCCGCCCGTCGCGCTCGTGGCGGGGATGTGCGGCGCGAAAATGGTTTCGTTCACCCACACGCCGCTCGGAAATGGCGCG
>CAZXYP010000228.1:0-9035 GCA_964644955.1 uncultured Anaerolineales bacterium
ACAGGTTTCCGGAAACCTGTCACGTTTTGGAAACAAGCTTTTTTTACGAGATGAGGGTAGTCACCACAAAAAAAAGTATTGACAATGCCGCGCAACTCTGTATAATATGCACACGTGTAAATAAACTAGATTACACGTGTGCATGGATGCGGAGGACAGACGTGCCAATGCCGGTCACCGTCAAAGATGTAGCCGCCCGCGCGGGAGTCTCTCACCCCACCGTTTCGCGCGCCCTGCGCGACGACCCCCGCGTCGCGCCGGAAACCGCAGTCCGCATCAAGCAGCTTGCTGCCGAGCTCGGCTATGTCCCCAGCGCCGCCGCGCGCAGTCTCAAAACCAACCGCACCCGCGTCGTCGGTATTCTCGTCAATCGCATTGCGGACCCGTTTTGCTCCCAGGTCCTTGACGGCATTCAAGATTTTCTCTCCGAGTCCGGTTACAGCATTTTTCTCGCCGCTGCCAACACCGATGTCACCGACCCGCACAGCCGCACCCTGCGCGCCATCATCGAGCATCGCGTGGACGGGCTCATCATTTGCTCCATGTATGTCAGCGCGGCGCATTATGCCCAACTCACCGCCGCGCATCGTCCGCTGGTCATTGTGCATAATCTCGCGCCGCGTGACACGCAGCACACCATTTATCACGACGACCGTTTTGGCAGCGCGCAACTGACCCAACACTTGCTCGACCTCGGACACACGCGCATTGCCTTTGTCGGCAACATCCGCAAAGGGCGTGAAGTGCGGGACCGTTTGCGCGGCTTTCGCGAAACGATTCGCCGCGCGGGACACGCGATTCCGTCCCACTATGTTTGTTATGACAGTCCGCGCGTGCCGCTTGCGACATTGGATGTCGTGCGTGAATTGATGCAGCTGCCCAAACCTCCGACGGCGCTGGTGTGTTACAACGACGCCATGGCGATTGGCGCGATGGAAACGCTGCGGCAGTTGGGCAAGCAAGTGCCGCGCGATTGTTCCGTCGTCGGCTTTGATAACATTTCTTTTTCCGCGTACGTGCATCCGCTCTTGACCACATTCGACCAACCGAAATACGAACTGGGCCGCGTTGCGGCGGATATGCTGCTGCGTCAATTGAATTCTTCCGGCAACGGCGCCGGCGATACGGCGCGTTCAACCCTTACCCTGCGGGGTTCCCTTTTGGTGCGCGAATCTACTGCGCCGCCGACGAATTGATTGTTTCACTTGTCGTTCGAGCGTTCACGGCGCGACACCGTGTTGTTTCGCAAGAACCCGTGCGAGTGCCATGACTGCTTTTGACCTCATTACCATGGGGCGTTCCGGTTTGGATTTGTATTCCAACGATGTCGGCGCGCCGTTTGTCGAAATCAAGAGTTTTGCCGCGTACGTCGGCGGCTCGCCCACAAATATCGCGGTCGGCGCGCGGCGTTTGAATTTGAAGGTTGCGCTCCTCACGGCTGTCGGGAACGACCCCATCGGCGATTTCATTTTGCATTTTTTGAATCAGGAAAAAATTGATACGCGATTCATTCCGCGCAAAGCCGGCACGCGCAGCGCGGCAGTGGTATTGGGCATCGAGCCGCCCGATAAATTTCCGCTCGTTTTTTATCGCGACAACGCGGCAGACATTCAATTAAACATTGACGACGTGCTGGCGCTGCCGCTCGACCAAACGCGCGTGTTTGAGTTTGCCGGCACGAATCTATCCCGCGACCCTTCGCGCAGCGCGACGTTGTTTGCCGCCGAACGCGCAAAGCAATTTGGCGCGACGGTCATCCTCGACATTGACTTTCGCCCTGACCAATGGCACGACCCGCGCGCCTTCGGCACAGCGATTCGTTCCGCGTTACGCAATGTCGAAATCGTGGTTGGCACCGACGACGAAATCAACGCGGCGATGCTCAGCGACCCAAAACAAATTGAAATGAAACCGAGTCAGGTGTCTGACGCGCACGTGGCGGGCGAAACGGAACGCAGCATCGAAACGTTATTGTCACTCGGTCCCAAAGCGGTTGTCGAAAAACGCGGCGCGCGCGGCGCGCGGGTGCATCTCGCCTCCGGCGAAAAAATTGACGCGCCCGGTTTTCCGGTCGAAATCTATAACATTCTCGGCGCGGGCGACGCGTTCGCGGCGGGTTTTATTTACGGTTTTGTGAAAGGTTGGGATTGGTACAAAGCCGCGCGCATGGGCAACGCGTGCGGCGCCATCGTCGTCACGCGGCACGGCTGCGCGAATTTTATGGGTTATGAAAAGGAAGTCTTGCGGTTCATTGAGGAACGCGGGGGATTTTGAGTCTTTAGTCTCCATTCTTGAGTGTGTAGAGACTGGAGACCGGAGACTAGAGATTGATTATGCATCACACTTTCCGTCTCACGATGGCGCAAGCCGTCATCCGCTTTTTGAAAAATCAGTACGTCGAACGCGATGGGCGCGCAAATCAATTCTTTGGCGGCATCTGGGGCATTTTCGGTCACGGCAATATCGCGGGTATCGGACAGGCGCTGCAAGAGAATCCCGATTTTCGTTACTATCTTGTCCATAACGAACAGAACGCCGGCCATGTTGCCGCCGCGTACGCGAAAATGTCGAATCGTCTGCGCGCGTTCGCATGCACGAGTTCCATCGGTCCGGGCGCGACCAACATGATAACGGGCGCGGCGATGGCGACCATCAATCGTTTGCCCGTGTTGATTCTGCCCGGCGATATTTTTGCGCGGCGCAATGTCGCGCCCGTGCTTCAGCAAGTCGAATCCGCGTGGTCGCAAGACGTTTCCGCGAACGATTGTTTCAAACCCGTCTCGCGTTATTGGGACCGCATCAATCGCGCCGACCAACTCATCACCGCGCTGCCCGAAGCGATGCGCGTCTTGACCTCGCCCGCCGATACCGGCGCGGTCACGCTCGCGCTGCCGCAAGATACGCAGACCGAAGCGTATGATTATCCCGCCGCGCTCTTTGAAAAACGCGTGTGGCGCATTGCGCGCAATCGTCCCGACGCGGACGCGGTGAAACGCGCGGCGCAAATGCTGCGCGCGTCCTCCAAACCCCTCATCGTCGCGGGCGGCGGTGTGCACTACAGCGACGCAACGGACGCGCTGAAACAATTCGCCGAACAAGTTGGCATCCCCGTCGGCGAAACGATGGCGGGCAAAGGCGCGCTGCCGTACAATCATCCGTTCGCGCTCGGCGCAATCGGCGTCACGGGGACACGCGGCGCGAACCTCATGGCGCGCGACGCGGATTTGATTATCGGCATCGGCACACGCTATTCCGATTTCACCACCGCGTCAAAAACGGCGTTCCAAAATCCCGCCGTGAAATTTATCAACATCAATGTCGCGGAATTTGACGCGTTCAAACATTCCGCGCTGGCGTTGGTGGGAGATGCGCGTGTGATATTGGAGGAATTGAGATTGGAGACTGGAGACTGGAAAACGGATGCAACATATCAGGCACGCGCGGAAAAGTTCAATAGAGAGTGGGACGAAGAAGTGAGTCGGCTTTACAACTTGGAACATGGTCCGCCGATTTCGCAGGGCGAAGTGATTGGCGCCATCAACGCAGTCGCGGGCGCACGCGATGTGGTGTTGAACGCGGCAGGCAGCGCGCCGGGCGATTTGCATAAATTGTGGCGCAGCCGCGACCCCAAGAGTTATCATCTCGAGTACGGCAATTCGACGATGGGTTACGAAATTCCCGGCGGCATCGGCGTGAAACTCGCGGACCCGTCGCGTGAGGTTTTTGTCATCGTCGGCGACGGCTCGTATTTGATGGCGCCGCAAGAAATCGTAACGTGTGTGCGCGAAGGCATCAAACTCAACATCATCTTGATTGACAATCACGGTTTCCAGAGCATCGGCGGTTTGTCAAAAGCCATCGGCGGCGCGGGTTTTGGCACACATTATAAATATCGCACCGCCGAAGGCGGCTTGGATGGCGCGAACCTGCCGATTGATTTTGCCGCGAACGCGCGCTCGCTCGGCGCGCACGTGATTCAGGCAAAAGATTTGCCGTCGTTCCAAACCGCGCTTGAGGAATCGAAACGCGCGACACAAACCACCGTCGTCGTCGTCGAAACCGACCGCGAAGAACGCGTGCCCGGTTACGAATCGTGGTGGGATGTGGCGATTGCGGAAGTGTCAGAGATTGATGCGGTGCGTGCGGCGCGGGCGGAATACGAAAAGGCAAAAGAGCGAGAGAGGTACTTTTTGTAGGAAAGTGAACGACCATGAGCGACAATATTTTGAAAAATTACATCAACGGCGCGTGGGTCGCGTCGAACGCGACGCAAACGCTTGAGGTGGTGAATCCCGCGACAGCGCAGGTGTTGGCGCAAACGCCGTTCTCGACATCTGCCGAAGTGGACGCGGCGGCGCAGGCAGCAGCGCACGCGTTCGAGTCGTGGAAACGCACGCCCGCGACGGAACGGATTCAATATCTGTTCAAACTCAAGATGTTGATGGAAGAACACTTTGACGATTTGGCGCGCACCATCACCATCGAGAACGGCAAAATTTTGGACGACGCGCGCGGCGAGATGCGGCGCGCGATTGAAAACGTCGAAGTCGCGTGCGGGATTCCGACAATGATGCTCGGCGATTTTGCCGAAGACATTGCGCGCGGGATTGACGAGTACATGATTCGGCAGCCCGTCGGCGTCGTCGCGTCCATTTGTCCGTTCAATTTTCCCGGCATGATTCCGTTTTGGTACATGCCCTATGCGCTCGCCTGCGGCAATACCGTCATTATCAAGCCGTCGGAACGGACGCCGCTCACGATGCAAAAAGTATTTCACCTGTTCGAGCAAATCGGTTTTCCGCCCGGTGTCGTGAATTTGGTCAACGGCAGCGCGGATACCGTCAACGCGATACTCGACCATCCGGCGATTCAAGCGCTTACGTTCGTCGGTTCGACGGCGGTGGCGCGGCACATTTACGCGCGCGCGGCGGCGAACGGCAAACGCGTGCAGGCGCAGGGCGGCGCGAAAAATCCGCTCATTGTTTTGCCCGACGCGGATTTGGACATGACGACGAAAATCGTTTTGGACAGCGTGTACGGCAATGCGGGGCAGCGCTGTCTCGCGTCGGCGAAAGTGGTGATGGTTGCGGGCGCGGGGAAAACGTTTACGCCCGCATTCGCGGATGGCGCGTCCAAGCGCGTTGTCGGATTTGGTCTCGACGCGGGCGTGCAAATGGGTCCGGTAATTTCTGCCGCAAGCGTGCAGCGCATCGAAGGGCTGATTCAAAAAGGTGTGGACGAAGGCGCGCGCGTGGTGGTGGAAGGACGCGACGCGTTGGTTCCCGGCTATGAGAAAGGATTTTTCTTGCGCCCGACGATTCTGGATGACGTGCAGCCGGGGACGACAGTGGCGCGAACGGAAATTTTTGGTCCGGTGATGACGGTGCTGAATTTGGAAACGGTGGAGGATGCGATTGCGTTTGTGAACAGCGGCGAGTACGGCAATCAAGCGTGTATCTTTACGAGCAGCGGCGCGGCGGCGCGTAAATTTCGCACTGAAGCGCAAGCGGGCAACATTGGCATCAATATCGGCGTTGCCGCGCCGATGGCGTTCTTTCCGTTCAGCGGTTGGAAGTCCAGTTTCTTTGGCACGCTGCATGGACAGGGCAAACACGCCGTCGAATTTTTCACGCAGACCAAAGTGGTGGTCGAACGCTGGCTCAAGGATTGGTCGCGGCAGTTTTAGGGGACCGGAGATTGGAGACTCGCGCTTGGGGACTTGCACAATGAATTCGCTGGAGGTCGGACGCATCCGCGCACTGCAAGCGAACGCGACGGACAACGGTGTGTTTGCGATATTGGCGATAGATCACCGCGACGCGCTGCGCGTGATGGTGAATCGCGAAACGCCCGCGGCGGTCACGGGGGCAGCGTTGACTGATATCAAACTCGCCGTGACGCGCGCGCTGGCGCCGTTGGCGAGCGCGGTCTTGCTCGACCCGGTGTACGGCGCGGCGCAGGCGATTGCGGCAGGCGCATTGCCGGGGCATGTCGGCTTGCTCTGTTCGTTGGAGAATCAGGGGTATTTGGGCAATCCGTTCGCGCGCGAAACAACCCTGTTGCAAGATTGGAGCGTGGAAAAAGCAAAACGACTCGGCGCGACGGGCGTAAAAATTTTGCTCTTGTACCATCCCGCTTCGGACGCGGCAGACAAGCAAGACGCACTCGTAAGCAATGTACTGCGCGAATGTGCGCGGCTGGAAATTCCGCTCTTTCTCGAA
The DNA here is from genome assembly GCA_964644955.1 of uncultured Anaerolineales bacterium. Taxonomy (GTDB): domain Bacteria; phylum Chloroflexota; class Anaerolineae; order UBA4142; family SHND01; genus SHND01. The sequence goes on from CAZXYP010000228.1 coordinate 6,222, forward strand.
CCGATTGCGTATTCACTCGACCCGACCATCGCAAAAGGAACACAAGAATTTGCGCGCGAACGTCGGCGCATCGTGATGGAATCGGTGAAACGGCTCGGCGCGTTGAAACCCGATGTCTTGAAAGTAGAATTTCCGGTGGACGTGAAATTTGAAAACGACCGCGCGGTGTGGGCAGAAGCGTGCGCGGAATTGAATGACGCGTCGCCCGTGCCGTGGGCGCTGTTGTCTGCCGATGAGCCGTTTGATGTTTTTCAGGAGCAGCTGCGCGTGGCGTGCGAAAACGGATGCAGCGGTTTTCTCGTCGGGCGCGCAGTGTGGCGCGACGCGGCGACCCTCGGCGGAAACGAATGCAAAGAATTTCTGACGACGACGGCGCACGCGCGTTTTCAAACGCTGATGGAAATTGCAGCGCAGTCCGCCAAGCCGTGGCACACGCGCTACGCCATGCCCAAGATAGATGAAAATTGGTATCGGGATTTTTGAGAGAAACGTAACGGAGTGAGGATTTCAATCATTCGGACGTTCCGAGGACGATTGAAACCGTCAGCGCCGCGGAATCATGGCAAATAATTTGCATCATTTGAAATCAAATCCGGATTCGCCCACGCGCGTCGCGGTGACACCTGCCGACGCGGGTTGGAAATTTCTGAGTTTTCAAATCGTCGCGCTCAAGGCGGGCGAAACGATTGCGTATCAAACGAACGTGCAAGAATATGCGCTCGTGCCTTTGCGAGGACGCGCGGTGGTGGATGTGGAACAAGACCGTTTTGTGTTGGAACGCGCGAATGTATTTGCGGAAATGCCGCGCGTCTTGTATGCGCCGCCGAACAAATTCTTGAGCGTACATGCCGTGCAAGAGTTTGAGTTTGCATTGGGCGGCGCGCCCGCGACGGGAAAATATCCGACGCGGCTGTTTCAACCGAACGAAATGAAACAAGAAGTGCGCGGCGGCGGCACGGCGCGGCGGCAGGTGAATCATATTTTGCAGCATCCGCTTCCCGCCGAACGCTTGATTTTGTTTGAAGTCTATGTGCCGGCGGGCGCGTGGTCGGGCTGGCCCCCCCATTGTCACGATGGGTACATGAACTCGCCGTATCTGGAAGAGACGTACTATTATCGCTTCGACCGTCCGTTTGGTTTCGGCATTCATCGCAACTATCGGCGCGATAGCGCGTTCGATGAAATTTTTGCGGTGCGCGACGGCGATGTCGTTTTGGTCACGCAAGGTTTTCATCCGTCAGGCGCGTCGCCTGCCGCGAACATGTATTTTTTGAATTTTCTCGCGGGTGACCTGATGGACGACGCGCGCGGCACGCCGCCGGTGGACGACCCCGATCTGGCGTGGATTAAAACGGATTGGGCGCAGGGCATCCTGTCGCTGCCGGCGTTTGAAAAATCATGACTCCCTCGAACCTTTGCTTTGCGCTCATTGGCGCGGGACGCATCGGTAAAATTCACGCCGCCAATTTGGCGACACGCGTGCGCGGCGCGCAACTCGTCGCGGTCGTGGACCTTGATTGTGACGCGGCGCAAGCTCTTGCCGATGAATGGCATGTCGCGCGCGTTGCGGACGACTATCGCGTTGTGTTGGACGACGACGCAATTGACGCGGTGGTGATTGCGACGACGACGGACACGCATGTTCCGATTCTCGAATACGCGGCGGCGCGCGGCAAACACGTGTTTTGCGAAAAACCGATTTCGCTCGACCTCGCGCAAACCGACCGCGCGTTGGCGGCGGTGGAACGCGCGGGCATCAAATTGCAAATCGGTTTCAATCGGCGCTTTGACGCGAATTTTGCGCGCGTGCGCGCGTTGATTGCCGAAGGGCGCATCGGCACGCCGAATCTTTTACACATCATCAGCCGCGACCCCGCGCCCCCGCGTCCCGAATACTTGGATGGTTCGGGCGGGATTTTTCTCGACATGACGGTTCACGATTTTGATATGGCGCGTTTTTTGCTCGGCAGCGAAATTGTTGAAGTTTACGCGACGGGCAGTGTGCGGATTGACCCGATGTTTGAACGCGCGGGCGATGTGGATATCGCCGTGACGGTGCTGCAATTTGAAAATGGCGCCATCGGCACGATTGACAACAGCCGCGCGGCGAGCTATGGCTATGACCAACGCGTGCAGGCGCTCGGCACGCGCGGCGCGGTCGAAACCGCCAACGAAACGCCGGACCGCGCAACGCTCAGCGACCGTGACGGCATTCATTCTACACTGCCGCATTATTTCTTTCTCGAACGCTATGCCGAAGCGTTTGCGGCAGAACTGCGCGCGTTCGTGCAGGCAATTCAACAGAATCGTCCGCCGCCCGTGACGGGACAGGACGCGCGGATTGCAACCGTCGTCGCGCTCGCGGCGGACAAATCGTTAAAGGAACATCGTCCCGTGCGCGTGGACGAAATCGAACAAGGATAAGGGGTCATGCCGGAAAACGATTCACGCACTCCGCTCATCGAGCTGCGCGGCATTTCGAAATTTTTCGGACCGGTGCGCGCACTCGAGAATGTCAATCTCGTCGTACACCATCAAGAAGTCGTCGGCATGGTGGGCGACAACGGCGCGGGCAAATCTACGCTGATGAAAATCTTGACGGGCGCGCACCAGCCCACGTCCGGCGAAATTTTTCTAGAGGGCAAACCCGTCCAATTCAGCAGCCCGCACGAATCGCGTCTCGCCGGAATCGAAATGGTCTATCAAGACCTCGCGCTCGCGGGCAATTTATCGGTGGCGAGCAATATCTATCTCGGACGCGAACCGACAAAACGCACGTGGGGCATTTTTCGATTCATGGATGAAAAACGCATT
>CAZXYP010000229.1:0-9011 GCA_964644955.1 uncultured Anaerolineales bacterium
AAAACCAGCGCGCCGCCGATGAGAATCACTAACAACCCCGTAAGTTGAAACTGTTTCATTTTTATTCCTCTGGCGTGCGCGCGCAATTACACGGACATGGCGCGCGCACTACCACATTGCGATACGATATTTTTTTACGTTGCAAGTCGGCAGGAAAAAGCAATCCAAGTATACACGATTTGCGTGATCGGCGTGTGACAGACGCGCCACCCATTGTTTGGGGGATAGAAAATTTACTGACTCCGCGCGCGTGCTTTATGCTATAATCGTAACAGCATTTTCTATGGCACACGTAATCGCGGTGACAAATCAAAAAGGCGGAGTCGGTAAAACCACCACCGCCATCAATCTCGGCGCGGCGCTCGCCGAAATGGGACATTACACTTTGCTCGGCGACCTCGACCCACAAGGCGGCTTGTCGCTCGGTCTCGGACTCGCCGCGCATGACCTCGACCTCACCATCTACAACATTCTCACCGACACGCGTATTCCTGTCGCAGGCATCACGCATCACATCCGCCCGCATCTCGATTTGCTCCCCTCCAACATTGACCTCGCCGTCGCGGAATTTCAACTCATCGCGCAAATGGGACGCGAATATATTTTGCGCGAAGCATTGCAAGGCGTTCGCAACACGTACGAATACATTGTGCTGGACTGTCCGCCTTCACTGAATCTCTTGACCGTCAACGCGTTGACCGCATCCGACGCTATCATTGTGCCGCTGCAAGTCGAATACTTTGCCATGCGCGGCTTGGAACAATTGATGGATGTTTTTTCGCGCGTCCGACGGCGGCTGAATCCTTCTCTGGAAATTTTGGGCATTGTGCCGACAATGGTGGATGTGCGCCGCACCAACGACCAACAAATTCTCCAAGAAGTCACGCAAGCGTATCCGGGATTGATGCTTGATGTATATATCAAAGAGAGCATCAAGTTCGCCGATGCGCCGCGTCACCAGCGTTCGATTTTGGAACTGGACCCGAAACATGAAGGCGCGCGCGCGTATCGCAAACTCGCCAAATTGGTATTGCAACATTATGGCGAATGGTCGGACATTCAAGAACAAGAAGCGCAAGCATACTTGAATCCCGTTCCTGTTTTGGAAGAACCGCGCGACACGGAAACCGAATCAACCACCGATACGCCTTTGCCCGCGCTGACAATGGAAACCGCACCGCCGCCGGAACCGGTCCCGTATCCCGACAACGGCAACATTCCGCTTCCGCCGCCACCCGCGTCGGGCGAACCGTTTGAGCCAATCACCGATGCATTCGCGAATCCGACCGAATCTTGAATTTGGAAAACATACGCCCCTCTTTTTGTGTCCTGATTTTTCCCGTATCATATCCTCTTGAGGAGTTGATTCATGCAAGACGATAATTCTCGCGCCCCGCGCCGCCGTCCGGTAGACGTATTGTTTGGTGAAGAAGTGGAACTGAAACCCAAACCTGCCGCCGCTGACCCAAAAACACCCGTTGCCCAACCGCCCGGGTACATGGTCGAAGCGCCGCGCCCCGTGACGAATTTGCGTCCGCCGCCGCCCGAATTCCCGAACGAATGGCGTGCCACCACCCCGCCGGAAGTGGTCACTGTGTTTGAGCCGCCGCTCCAAACCGTTCCGGCAGCCGAAACTATCGTGCCTCCGCCGACGCCGTTAATGACCGAACCGCCATCGGTGGAAACAATCGCCGAGGCAGTGAGTTTTACGGTACCTGAACGCATCGAAACACCCATCGAGTCGAAAACGGCGCCTGCGCCGGAACCCGCGCCTGTCTCACCCTTCCACACTACCGGTGTCCCCGCGCCAATGCTCGCGGTAACAACTCAAGCGGCGCCAGTGTACGGACAAGCTGAACTCGTCGAACTCTCGCAGTTTGTTGACCAACTCTACCAAAATGTCAGCGAAGAAACGAGCGACAGCGCGGCTTTGAACGCGGAATGTCTTGCAAAATTGAACACGGCGCGCGCGGCGATTGAACAGGGCGAATACGCGCCCGCCGAAACCGCCGCCGAACAAGTCAAAGCGCGCTTGTTGTTGGCGCGCGCCAGCCGCGCAGCTGCCCGTTCCACCAATACACGCCTTGTGTTGGCGTGGCTGGTCGCGGCGGTTGTACTGAGTCTGATTCTGTTCCTACTGCCATTTGCGGCGCGTTTGGTTCCCGCGGTCATTCCGCTGCTGCGCGGCCTCGCGATGGGCATGTTGGGCGGCGCGGTTGCCGGCTTGTGGCAACTGATGCGTCACATTAGCACGCGCACGCTTGAACCGGACATGCCGCTCCGTTATGGCATTACGCCATTGTTTGGCGCGGCGCTCGGCGCAGTACTCTATCTCTTGTCGCTGCTTGGCATTCTCGCCGCGCCCGGCGCGCTCGGCATTCCGGGGGAACCGTGGCTCATGTACTTGTTTGCATTTGTATGCGGCTTGTTTGGCGAACAAGGCGTCACCATGATTTTGGCGCGACGCAAGCAAGCCCCGATGCAGCATCGCGTAGAATAATGCCGCGCGGACAGGTAAAAACTTATGCCACAATCGAACGAAGGCATTCTGCTCCTGATTGGTGCGCTGTTTCTTTTGCTTGGGTTGTTGGGCGGCGGCTTTGAAATCTCTGCCATCAAAATTCCGCCTGTCGGAAAATACACGCGCCTGTTTGCCTTTATCATCGGGATCATCGTTTTCGGCTTGGGCATGCTGCGTTTGCTGATTCCCGCGTCACAGCCCATTCCCATCGCCATCGTCCCCACTGTCTCGCCCACCGCCGCGCCCACCGAGATTCCGCCGACACCTGTTCCACCAACGGCAACTCACACACCGGCGCCGACACATACGCCAATCGTCCCCACCCTTGCGCCGCCCACCGAATCGGTCGCGGCTACAACGCTGCCCGCCTCTGCTATCATTCAAGATGTTTGGGTGGACTATGACCAAACGCGTTTTCAAAAATTGGGCATGGTCATTCACGTCAAATTCAGCATCAGCGGCATGCAAGGTAAAGAAGGGCGCGCCACCGCGTACTTTAGCCATCGCACCGGCGAGGACCTCAAGGACACGAACGACGAATTCAATACGACAGCCGGGACGGTCTCTGCCAGCGAATCGTTCACGCCCGGTTATCCCGTGACCATCTATGACAACTTGGAAATTTTCATGCCGTACGATGAATTGGAGTTGGGTCCGGGCAAATACGAATTGAAATTCCATATCGAGATTTGGGAACGCGCGCATCCCGAAAATCCTGCGCTCGCGATTTCACCTTCGGTCAATTTCGATTTCGCAAAATGACGCGTTCCCTGCGTTATCTCGCGCTCGGCGATTCGTACACGATTGGCGAAGCCGTCGCACGCGCGGAATGTTTTCCCCATCAACTGGTCGCGCGTTTGAACGCGGAAGGTTTGGCGTTCGCCGCGCCCGAAATCATTGCGCGCACCGGTTGGACGACCGACGAATTGCGCGCGGAGCTGGACGCGCATCCGCCGCAAGCAACCTACGACCTCGTTACCTTGCTCATCGGCGTCAACAATCAATATCGCGGACGCGACGCGGAAAAGTATCGCGTCGAATTTGCGGGATTGCTCGAACGCGCCATTGCGTATGCAGGCAATACCCCCGCGCGCGTCATTGTTCTTTCCATTCCCGATTGGGGCGTTACACCGTTTGCGCGCGGGCGACAAAACGTCAGCGCCGCAATTGACGCCTACAACAAAATCAATCGCGCCGAAACGATTGCGCGCGGCGCGCGGCATCTTGACATCACACCCGCGTCGCGGCGCGCGCAATTCGACGCCACACTGCTCGCGCGTGATGGCTTGCATCCGTCCGCAAAAATGTACGCCGAGTGGGTGCAAGCGCTTGCGCCGCTCGCGCGCGAAATATCAGAATCGTTCCGACCGTAAAAAAATTTGTACCGCGGACACGGCACAAGTTTTTTTTATTCCTAGAGCGCAATACGTTTCAAACGCAGACTCGGCGTCGTGCCTTGCGGCTGCCCGCGGCGTCCCAACGGTTGGGCATTCCGTTCGCGCAGCTCCCATGCGAACGAAAGCGGCGGCGCGCTGCCAATCTGCTCGCCGACAAAATAACCGTCGAGCGCGACGTGTTCCGTCCTGCAGGCATTCAGCAGCTCCAATGAAATATCACCATCCAAAAAGATTTTTACGCGCGGAAAACCTGCCAGCTCCAATTGAGAACGCACGCGCGCGACCGTGTTCAGCGTTAACGCCGCGTCCGACGCCTGCACCGGCAAAACAATTCCGCCCAGCGCATCGCCCATGGCGAGCGCGACACGCACCGCTTCGTCCGCCTCATCGTGAAACAAATCCACCCACACCAAACGCGGAATATCCGGCGGCAGCAGTTCGTCAAACGCGCCAAGCGCGCGCACCGTGTCGCCGGTCAACAAAATCACATCGCGCGCGAGCAGTCCGCGATTCCACACCGCGTCCGCGCCCAAGCAGCCGCCCGCGACCGCCGCGCGTTCCAATTGCGCCCACATCGCGGGATACACATTCGCCGCGCCGCGAAAAATAACCGGCGTCGGTTTTGCTTCTTCTACCAATTCGCGCGCCGCCGTCGTCCAACCGCTTGCCGCTGCCAACATGCCCGCCAGCGCGCGGACATGCGGACCAAACGCGCGATACGCGCCGCGCAAGCGCAGCGCCACATCGCCGCGCTTTAAACCCGCGCCGGAATCCAGCGCCCACACATCAACATTCAACTTGTTGTGACGCAAATAGGCAAGCGCATCCTCTACTCCACCCAAGACGCCGCCGCCGTTTGCCATACATTCAATCGTCGCGGTCACGTCCGGAAGCAACCGCGTGTTTTCATTTATCGCTCCTACAGGGAGCGCAGATTTTCGTGTCATGCGTTTATGCGCGTGGGGTGTGTGTCAAATTTTTGGGTGATGCTATCGGGCGAATCGAAATTCGTTGCGAACAAAGTTCGCGGCAACACATCGCAAATTCGACCCTTCGCGCGCTCAGGGCAGGCACTGCATCGAATAGGAATCCAAAATCGTGACGCACACCCTGAGGGGGGCATCCTTTTTTGCGTAATCCGCGTATAATGCAATCTCGGCAATCATTCGGATGATGACAGTTGCCTGTCATCGTTTCGGATATCATCATAATCATTCGGCTTGCCTTGTCAATGAAACTGCAGGCGCGTTCCGCGCGCGAACGCGCGCTTGACCGGCAATCCAGATTCACGCGAGGGCAGAATGTCCAAGACATTGTTGGTCTTGAATCCAATGGCGGGTCACGGCGCGGCGCTCAAAATGTTTCCGCAGGTCGAAACCGCGCTGCGCAAGGCGGGAATGGAATTTGAGATTGTACATACGCGCGCGTCGCTGCACGCGGTGCAATTGGCTTGGGAAGCCCCGGCGCAAGGGTACGAACGCATTATCGCCATCGGCGGCGACGGCATTGTACACGAAGTCGTCAACGGCTTGCTGCGCGCGTCGAACGAAGGCGAAACGATTGCGCTCGGCATCATTCCGCTCGGCACGGGCAACGATTTTATCAAGTCCCTGCCGCCCGCGTTGTCGCCGGGACAATCGCGCGACGATTGGCAGCAAGCGATTCCGCGAATCGTTGGCGGCAAGACCTTGTTGGTGGACGTGGGCAAAATCACCGGCGACCTGCCGGCGCCCGGACATCCGCATCCGCAGTATTTTACGAATGGCATGGATGTCGGTTTTGGCGCGCGCGTCGCCAAAGCAGTGCGCGGCATTTCGCTCACCGGCACCGCCGCGTACTTGCTTGCCATTATGCAAGTGTTGGTGGATTATAACTTGCCGCACATTCGTTTGACGCTCGATTCGGGTCAGGTGGTTGAACTCGACACTACGTTAACCGGCGTCACGAACGGACGCTGTCTCGGCTCATCGTTTTGGCTCACCCCGCAAGCCGATGTTCAAGACGGGATGCTGGATGTTGTCATTGCAAAAGCGTTGAACCGCGTCGGAATTTTGCAGGTCATTCCGCAAATCATGAAAGGCACGCATCTCAATCATCCGGCAGTTTCATTCTTTCGAGCCCAAAAAGTGGTTATCGAATCGCCCGCGCCAATGACTGCGGAAGCCGATGGCGAACTGCCATTCCTCGAGGCGCGTCGTTTGGAAATTCAAATCTTGCCCAAGCGTTTGCGAATGATTGTGTAAAAAATAAAGAGGTCGGACATGCAGCCGACCTTTTTTCACTTTGTTTTTTTCATGCCGAGCTTTTGCATCTCGTAATCCAATGCTTCGCGCAAGGTTTCATCGAGCGGACGCGTGCGCCAGCCGATTTCGCGCCGCGCTTTCTCCGATTTCGCCCAGAAGGTGTAATCCTGCATACTGTGAAGCGATTCTGCGTTGATGGGCAAGTGAATGCCGACGCTTTCGTTCAAGTTCAATGCTTTTTGATTCAGCGCAACCATCCACGCGGGCAGCCAAATTTTTGGCGGTGCGATTCCGCAGAGCGCGTGACAATGTTCGAGGATTTGTTTGTACGTCAACGCTTCGCCGGAAATAATGTACGCTTCGCCCGGCGTACCGCGTTCGAGCGCCTGAATGTGCCCCTCTGCGCAATCGTCCACATGCACGATAGTAATTCCCGATTTTGCGCCAAAGCCCAAGGGGAAACGGCGCAAATAAAAATTCATCACCTGCGTATGCGGCGAAGAATCGCCTGTGCCCATCACTGCGCCGGGCTGCAAAATCATCACCGGCGCGCCTTGCTTTTGTAACGACACCGCCACTTGGTAATGCGCTTCCCATTTCGTGATTTCGTACTCGGACACCAATTCGGGCTTGTCGCAAAAATACGCTTCGTCCACGATTTGCCCATGTGTGTTGCCAAATACGCCGATGGTGCTGGTGTGAATAATTTTCGGCACGCCGAGTTCCGCCGCCATTTGCAAAACATTGCGCGCGCCGTCCACATTGATGGCGCGCATTTGCGGGATAAATTTCGGACCGAATTTGTACATGCCTGCGAGATGCACCACCGCGTCCGCGCCGCGCATCGCCTCGCGCATCGAATCCGGTTCGGTAATATCGCCCTTGACCAACTGCGCGCCGATTTTATGCAACGCCGTCGCTTTGGACGGGTCGCGCAATAGACAAATCACTTCATCGCCCCGCGCGCGCAGTTTCGCCGCCAAATGCGAACCGATGAATCCGTTGCCGCCGGTAACAAAAATTTTCATCCCGCTCCCCTGTTTTGATTCTGCCATAAAAAACATTGGATAGCAGATTGCCTCTTACAACCTACTATCCAACTGTCGCACTATCGCACTATCGCACTATCGCACTACACTTAGAACAACCCCATCACCTTCCCGGTCTCCAAATCCAAATCTACGTCATAGAACACCGGGCGCGAGGGAAGTCCCGGCATCGTGCGCATCGAGCCGACGAGCGGATACAGGAATCCTGCACCGACACTCGCGCGAATGTCGCGTACCGGAATACGGAATCCGGTCGGCGCGCCCTTGATGGATGCGTCGGAGGTGAAACTCAGATGTGTTTTCGCCATGCAGATGGGCAAATCGCCAAAACCGTTGCGCGTATAGAGTTCGATGCGTTCTTCCGCTTCGGGTGAAAAATCTACGCCGTCCGCGCGATAGATTTCGCGCGCAATGATTTCGATTTTTTGTTTGATGGGCAAATCGAGCGGATACAGAAATTGGAAATTGTTGGGCTGTTTTGCCGCGTCCATCACCGCGTCTGCAAGTTCCGCCGCGCCCGCGCCGCCGTTCGCCCAATGCGTTGCCTGCACTGCGACGGAGCCGCTTTCTTCCACGAGACGTTCCAACAGTTTCAATTCATTCGCCGTGTCGTACTTGAACGAATTGATGGCGACCACGACCGGCACGCCAAATTTTTTCGCGTTCTCGATGTGACGAATGAGATTCGGCATTCCCGCTTCGAGCAAGCCGAGATTCTCTTCCGTGTAAGCTTTGTCGAGCGGACGCCCCGCGATCACTTTGGGTCCGCCGCCGTGCATTTTCAAACCGCGCACGGTGGCAACCAACACGACCACGTTCGGAATCAAGCCCGAGTAGCGGCACTTGATGTCCATGAATTTTTCCATGCCAATGTCCGCGCCGAAACCGGATTCGGTCACAACATAATCGGCGAGTTTCAACGCGATTTGGTCGGCGACGATGGACGAATTGCCGTGCGCGATATTCGCAAACGGTCCGGCGTGCACGAACGCGGGCGTGCCTTCAAGCGTCTGCATCAAGTTCGGCATAATCGCGTCTTTCATCAAGACCGTAATCGCGCCCGCGACGCCCAAATCTTCGGCAGTGACCGGTTCGCCTTGCGAATTCGTGCCAATCACCATTTTGGAAAAACGTTCGCGCATGTCCGGCAGCGAAGTCGTCAAACCGAGAATCGCCATGATTTCGCTGGCGACGGTAATGTCGAAACCGGTGATGCGTTCGTTCCCCTTTTCTTCGTCGCCCAATCCGATTTCAATTTTGCGCAGCAAGCGATCGTTAATATCCATCACGCGCTGCCACGTAATCGAATGCGGGTCAATGTCGAGGCGGAATAAACGACGCTTGTCTTCGGCGGATAATTCCGAAACATTCGTCGCCTTGATTCCCAAACGCGCCGCGCGTTTTGCAATCGAAGGCGCGAACGTGCCGTCGGGGCAAAGCGCTTTGGCAAGTTTGTCGTCGTCCGTAATGGCGCGTTCGTGCAGCATCCGCGCGTCAATTTGCGCGGCAAGTAAATTGTTCGCGGCGGTGATGGCGTGAATGTCGCCGGTGAGATGGAGATTGAAATCTTCCATCGGCACGATTTGCGAATAGCCGCCGCCCGCCGCGCCGCCTTTGATGCCGAACGTCGGACCCATCGAGGGCTGACGGATGCACGTGAACACGCTTTGCTTTTTGATGAAACCCAATGCTTGCGACAAACCGACGGTGGTCGTTGTTTTGCCTTCGCCCAAGGGGGTGGGCGTGATTGCGGTGACGTCAATGTATTTGCCTTGCGAGTGATTTTTCAGACGGTCACGCA
>CAZXYP010000230.1:0-8996 GCA_964644955.1 uncultured Anaerolineales bacterium
GCGTTTTTGATATCGCGCAATCAATGACGCGGAACACGTACACTCTTTGACCGGGGCACCGTAATACCCGCACGGACACGGATTCTCACAATATCGCGTTTTGCATCAAGAGCGATTTGGATGGTTTCGTCGTTCGGCACATCTAGAGCAAATTCCGATTTAGTTTAGGGGATGGATTCTAGACTTTAGTCGGTTTCTGCAAAATATCCCGCTGAAGCGTAGAGTCCAAACCCTTAATCAATCAGGAATTTGCTCTAGTTGAAAAAAAAAGAGACCAACAAGGTTGAGAAGGAAGGGAAAAGTGATCAAGCCGCTCGAAATGGTATTGGGAATCCGCCTTTCTCGGATGCCTTGACACAGTAAGGATTAGAGGTATAATACAGTTGTAATGACATCTGACAACATGATGAATTCTTAAACTCCCATGATTCGCTCCGCTCGCTCCTCCCGCAAGACTCTGACCGATGCCGTACAAGAAGAATTACGGCAAGCGATTTTTAGCGGCGCGTATTCCCCCGGCAGCCAACTCCCCACCGAAGCCGAACTGGGCGAAATGCTCGGCGCCTCCCGAACAGTCGTGCGCGAAGCGCTGCGCATCCTCGAAGATGACGGTCTGATCTTTCGCCGGCACGGCGTCGGCACCTTTGTTCGCAAAAACGAGATTCTCAAAAACCTCAACATCAATTACGGCATCACCGAGATGATTCAACTGGCAGGTCTCGAGCCCGGAACCAAACATCTCGCGTTGCATCGAGAGCAAGCCACCGAAGAAATCGCCACGCAGCTGAATGTGCCCCCCGGTACGCCCGTCATCACCATCGAGCGCGTGCGCACGGCGAACGATAAACCCGTTGTCTATTCGCTCGACACGTTCGCGGAAACGTTACTGCGCGGCGCGCCATTCGACCCCAACCGTTTGCTTTCCGAATCCGTTTATAAAATCCTCGAGAACGAATTTGGACACACCATTGATTACGGCGTGGCGCGCATTCTCACCGCGCGCGCGACCAAAGCGATTGCCAAACACCTCGCCTTGGCGACCGATTCTATCCTCCTCTATTTGCTTCAAACTGATTATTCTGCGATGGATGAACCTTTGCTTTATTCGCGCGAATTTCATTTGCCCGACGCGTTCGACTTTATGATTTGGCGGCGCGGTCCCAACAAACTCGGCTCACTCGTTCCCTCCAAACCCATTTTGCAATAATGCTGCCGCGCGTCACCTTTAGCACGCTCGCCTGTCCGAACTGGACGATTGATACAGTAATACAAAACGCGCGCACCACGGGTTACGACGGCATTGAATGGCGCGGCGGCGAGAACGGGCACATCAATCCGAACGCCACGCGCGCCGAACGCGCGAGCTTGCGCGAAAAAATGCGCGACGCGAATTTATTCTCGCTTGCCGTCACGAGTTACACGAGTTTTGTTTCCGATGATACTGCCGTACGCGCGGCGAATGTGGACGATTTGAAAAAATATCTCGACCTCGCGGCGGAGATGGATGCAAAATTTGTGCGCGCGTTTCTCGGCGAACTCGAACCGCAGCAAAACATTTCCGAAATGTACCCGCGCATTATCGAATCCTTACAGCAAGGTGTTGAACACGCGCGTCATGTCGGGGTTGGAATTGCAATCGAACATCACGACGATTTTGTGCAGACGCATGCGCTCGTTCCCATTCTGCAAAACATTTCTGACTCATCTGTCGGCGCGGTGTGGGATATTGCCAATGCGTTCAGCGCGAACGAAAGCGCCGACGACGGCGCGAACAATTTACGCGGACGTATTTCGTACGTTCAAGTCAAAGATGGAATCGGACGCGGTGAGAATTGGCGCTTGGCAAATGTCGGTGAAGGGAATGTGGATTTGAAACGCGCAATCGAATTGTTACACGCGCAAAACTATGACGACGCGTTCAGCGTCGAATGGGAATACGCGTGGCATCCCGAACTCGAACCGCCCGAACGCGCGCTGCCGCAGGCATTGAATCACGTGCGCGCATTGTTGAATGAAATTTACAAATGAGCGTCGGTCAAGTCTATCCGCCCGAATGGAAGGCGTACACCGACGCGATGACAGGACGACACGTCACGCAGCTCACCGACTCGCCAGCCGAAGATTATCAGTTGTACTTTTACAATCCGTCCGTCACACGCGACAATCGCTTTCTGATTTTCATTTCCGAACGGACAGGCATCAGCAACCTCTTTCGCCTCGATTTCAACACAGGCGAAATTGTTCAACTCACTGATGTTGCACCCGCACGTGCGGACTATTTTCCGTTCACCTACAAACCGATTGTCGGCGTCGGCGCATGTCTGCCCGCCCTCGGCGCGCGCGAAATTTTTTATCTTGGCGGCAATGAATTGTTTGGCACGGATGTTGAAACATTTGAAACGCGACATCTGCTGCACGTTCCCGACGAACGACGACCTTCGATTTTGCACGCGGATGCGGCAGGCACAACGCTTGTCTTGGCGACGTGGGACGAAGAACTGTTTGCGCAGAACGCGCCGCGTTTGTACGCGGGTGAAATCGCATGGGACGATCCATTTCATCAAGCAACCTCAAGCACAATCATTCGTCTCGATACCGCAACGGGACGGTGCGATGAAATTTTTCGGCGCGAGCAGTTTTGGGTCAATCACGTTCTCATTCATCCGACGAAGCGCGATTTGATTTTGTTTTGTCACGAATACAGCGATGCGCCCGACCGAATGTGGCTGCTGAATGTTGCAACGAGTGAATCCGCACCCATTGCAGGACAAAGCGCGGACGAATGGTATCAGCACGAATTTTGGAGTGGGGACGGCACGCGCATTTGTTTTCACGGCGGCGCGGTCAACGATGATGAAATCGGTTTTTGCGGCTGGTACGAATTGGCGACGGGCAGATACGAAAAATTTTTTCATCGCACGCGGGGACGCGCATACGCGCATTACAACCTGCATCACGACGGCAAAACAATGGTTACGGATGGCGAAGCGCATCCGGGCTGCATCTCGCGCGTTGTTTTGCAAAACGGCGCGCAAAGTTTTGAACCGCTCTGCCGTCACGACAGTTACAAATTTGGCGACGACCAGCGCTGTCATCCGCACCCTTCATTTACTCCCGACGGCACGCGCGTGATTTTTACTTCAAACTCCACAGGCACAAGCAATGTCTATATGACGGACTGGTGAATCAGAGACCCCAAGTGTTTTGAACGATATTGCAAATCGAGTCGCGCAGCGCGTTGAAAACACTTGGGGTCTGATAACGATGAAATTCGGATTCATTCCCACCGAAGGTGGACAATTTTTTCAAGAAGCATTGACGGAAGCAGTTCTCGGCGAAGAACTCGGTTTCGATTCCGTGTGGCTCGAAGAACATCACAGCATCCGCAATCATTATTGGGCGTCGCCGTTGATGGCGCTCGCGGGCATCGCGGCGCGCACCTCACGCATCGAACTCGGCACCGATATCGCCGTGATGCCGTTTTATCATCCCGTGCGTCTCGCCGAAGATGTGACCATGCTCGATGTCATTTCAAACGGACGCGTCATTTTCGGCGGCGCGATTGGTTATCGTCCACCCGAATTTGATTTGTACGGCATCGGTCTCGACGAACGCGGCGGGCGTTATGTTGAAATGTTAAAAATCATGCGCAGTTTGTGGCAAGACCAGCGCACCGAATTTCACGGCAAATTTTTCAACGTCGTCGGCAGTATCGAACCGAAACCGCTTCGCGTCCCGCCGATTTGGCTCGGCGGTTGGGGGGAATTGTCTTTGAAACGCGCGGCGGCGCTCGGCGACGCGTGGGTGCCGGGTCCGACGGCGAATCTCGAAAAATTATTGAACGCACAAAAAGAATATCGCGAACATTTGCGCGCGCTCGGAAAAAACCCCGCGCAATTTCCAACCCCGCTCACGCGCGAAGTCGTCATCGCCGAGACTACCGAACGCGCGTGGGAACTCGCCGAAAAACATTTGCTCATCAATTATCGCGACGAGTACGGCGGCGGCGTGTGGAAACATCCGCTCATCGGTTCCACCGATTCCACGCCCGTGAATCAACTCGACGCGCTCGCCAATGACCGTTTTCTCGTCGGCAATCCTGACCAAGTGATTGCGCGCTTGAAACGTTTCCAAGAAACATTCGGCGTGGACCATCTCATCTGCCGTTTGTATTTTCCCGGTATGCCGCACGAACATATCAAGCAAGAATTGCGATTGATTGCGAAACACGTGATGCCCGCGTTTTCGTAGGGGCAAGTGCCGACGTGCCTGCCCCATCTTTCGTCATGAACATTCCATTCGATTTTCAACGTTCGCCTTACACCGGTTGGACGCGCGCACATTGGGAACACATCTTTGCGCGCGTGACGTACGGCTATGTCCGCGCGGCAGAGAAACAAGGAACAATGGCGCGCGCGTTGTATCCGCACGATTATCGCGTGATGCCCGATGATGTGGACGCGTTGGAATCATTTGCGCGCATTGCGTCGGCGTGGGGCGCATGGTTGTCGAATCCAAACAATTCCGCGACGCTCGAATTCGATGGGCATGTTTTGAACCTTCAAGAAATTCTCACGCGCGCGTTGTTGGAAGGAACGAACAATAATAATCCGCGCACGTATTGGGGCGATATGCACGCGATGGACCAGCGCATTGTGGAAAGCGCCGATGTGGCGCTCGCAATTTGGTTTTCGCGTGAACGCGTTTTCAACCGCATGAATGAAAGCCAACGCGCGCAAATTATGAATTGGCTGGCGCAGGCAGACGCGCAAGAGACGTGGTACGACAATTGGATTCTCTTCCCCGTTCTGCCGATGGCGGTGCGTTTGCAATTGGGTTATGACGTTGATGAAAATTTGCTCGACGCGCGTTTGGAGCAAATCGAAGAGTTTTATCGCGGCGACGGATGGTATATTGACGGACCGTACGCGGAATTTGAATTGTACAACGCGTGGATGTTTGGCTGGCATTTTTTGTTGTGGGCAAAAATTGACGGCGCGCGGCGTCCCGAAATTTTGCAGCGTGTGTTGAAACGCGCGCAAGCGTTTCTCGCGGGCTTTGAACATTTCTTTGGCGCGAACGGCAGTTATCCCGCATGGGGACGTTCGATTGTGTATCGCTTTTCTGCCGTCGCGTGTTTTGTAACGGGCTATTGGCACAACATCCACCCCGCATCTCCCGGCGCGACGCGGCGTTTGCTCAGCGGTAATCTCAGATATTTTTACGACCATGAATTTCTTGACCCGCGCGACCATTTCATTCGTCAAGGGTATCACGGCGATTTTCCGCCCGCGAGTGAAGCGTACATTTCGCCCGGTTCGCCGTGTTGGGCGTGTCATGCGTTCGCCGCTCTCGCGTTCGATGCGAACGACGCGTTGTGGACGAATGTCGAAGAGCCGCTGCCCGTTGAGCGCGCGGATTTTGAATTGACACTGCCTTCGCCCGGTTTTTCCGTTGTCGGCAATCGCGCGACAGGACACGTGCAGTTGCTCAACGCGGGCGCGGGACATTTGCCCGAAAATCCGCGCCACAATTACGTCAGCAAGTACGGCAAGCTCGTGTATTCCACGCATTTTCCGTTCAACGTTTTGCCCGCGCCCGATTCGTATGCGCCCGATGCAATGATTTCGCTCACGCACGACGATGAAAAATACGCGCATCGTTTCATGAGCCGCGCGCACGGCGTCGCCCCGGGTTTTTCGTGGTGCGAATTTGTGGAAAACGTTGAGGATGATTGGCAAATTGTGCGCATTGCGATTGTGATGTGGCGCGATGTGCAAATTCGTGTGACGCGCGTTCTAACTTCGCACCGCGTGCGCGTGGGGGAAGCACCGGGCGCGCTGGGCTGCGATGGCGCGGCGTTCGTCACGCGCCAATCGCATGTTCAGGACGGATGGGAATACGCGGAAGCATCGGACGGGCGCGCGCTCGCCATCAAACGATTGCACGGGTACGACGCGCAGCGCGCGAGCGAACCGTTTCGCGGCCATTCCAACATCAATCTCGCGTATCCGTACGCCGAACAGCCGCTTGTCACCGAAACCGCGCGGCGCATGGGCACGCGCTCGTTCGCGACCGCCGTGTTATTGCGTCCCAGCGCGTTTGACCCCATGCGCGAATTTGAGGGAATCCATGTCGCCGCGCAAAACGACGGCAACTTTGAAATTCAATTACCAAACAACGAACGCGTTTTTGTTTCACTGGCGAATGTGCTGCCGCGACAAATTCGCGTGGGGGAACATGAAATTTTCGGCGATGCGATTCGTTACGCGCGTACGAATGCCGCGCGTGTTGCTGGCATCGGCGTCACACACATCGAAAATGTTTGCGAACTCGATGCGGCAGGCACATTTGACATTGCGCACAGAAAAGATAACCGCGCGAGTGTGATTACAAACGCGGGAATCAAACTTTCTGCTGCGTGGTTTTGCGGACGCGCCTCGCGTGTCGAGGCGCGCATACTTGATGGTTCGTGGCTCGATGTTACTGCGCGCGCGGCGAACAACACGCTTTCAAAAACATTGGTGCGCGAAATGATGGACTGCCGCGAGCGAACGTTGGCAGAGTTTCAGTTATGGAAATGAATCTGTCTCTGACCGCACTCATGTATCACTATATCCGTGATGGAGATGCAACGTGGATTCCCTGTTTGCCCCTCGCGGCATTTGAAGCACAGTTGGATGGGTTGATGCGCGATTACGAAATGATTGGGTGGAATGAGGTTCGCGATGCGCTGCTCGAAAACAAAGCGCTGCCCGAACGCGCGTGCCTGCTCACTTTTGACGATGGGTTGTGCGACCACTATCGCAATGTGTTTCCGGCGTTGAGACGGCGAAATCTGTCCGGGATATTTTTCACAATGGCGCGCGACGAAAATGTACTCCCACTTCCGTTCAGATTACATTATCTGATTGCGAGTTTGGGTTTGGAAAAACTGCGCGAGGAAATTTGGATGCGTTTGAATGAGCAGCAGCGCGCAATTTCACAACAAGCAGAAGCGCGTTATCGCGCCCGTTGGAGTTCCGAAACGGACGTGTGGAAATGTGTTTGGCAGCGCGAGTTGGAAGAGGTTGTAAATCCGATGGCGCGCGAATTGTTGGCGCAGCATGTCGGTTCGGAACAAGAATTGGCGCGGCAGCTTTTTTTGAGCGACGAGGAAATTCGCGAAATGCGCGCGGGCGGCATGACATTCGGCGGACACAGCGCCACGCATCCGTGGTTCGATTTTATTTCCCCCGCGCGCCGCGCGAACGAAATCGCGGCGTCGAAAAATTTTCTGGAACAATTTGAACCGCCGCCGTTCGCGTTTGCGTATCCGTACGGCGGACTCGCGGATGACGCGCCGCAACTTTTACAACAAAATCATTTTGTCGCCGCGTTCACTACGCGCGAACAAACGCAGCACACGGACGCGTTTTACATGGGACGCTTTGACGGCGAAGAGTGGAATGGCTAGAACCCGTTTCGGCATCATCGGCTGCGGCAGCGCGGCGGCGCCGGTGTGTGAAGCGATTGCAAATTCCCAACTCACGACGTTGGCAATCGTTCACGACATCAACGAATCGCTCGCGCGCGAATCAAGCGAACGCTACCAAATTCCATTCACGACGAGTTTGGAAGAATTGCTCAGGGCGGACATTGACGCGGTGTACATCGCGGTACCGCATTATTTACTGGCAGCATTGGCAAAACAAGCGCTGCTCGCCGGCAAACACACTCTGGTCGAAAAGCCGTTAGCGCTGTCCCTCGCCGACATAGATGAATTGATTGCGCTCGCGGAAAAAAATTCCTTGACGCTCGGCGTGTTTTATCAGATGCGCTACGCGGCAAGTTTTCAGCAAGCGCGCGAATTGGTGCGCGCAGGCGCGCTCGGTGAAGTTTTCGGCGTAAAAATTCAGGTGTTGATTCACAAGCACTTGACGTATTGGGAAGTGGGCTACAGCGGACGTTCGGCGAATCCGTGGCGCGGCTTGCGCGACAAAGCGGGGGGCGGCGTGACATTGATGAATTGCAGTCACCTTCTCGATGGCTTGTGGTATGTGACGGGAATGAACGTCACGCAGGTCACGGCGGAAAAAGGGACATTGGTGTCAAAGGTTCAAGTGGAAGATACCCTCGCCGCGACGCTGCGCTTTGATAACAATGCAATTGGCAGTTTGTTTGTCGGCGCCCACATTCTCGGCGCGGAGGCGGATGAAACTTTTGAAGTGTATGGCACGCGCGGCACATTGCGCGTGCCTGACCCGTACAGTGAAAAGCCATTGCAAATTTTCTTGTGCGCGCCGCACGGTGATTTTTCCGCCGACACGTGGCACACGATTCCGCGCCCGCAAGTCAATGTGTTCGCGCGCGCCACACAAGAATTTGCGCGCGCAGTTCAGGCGAAGCGCCCCGCGCCCGTTAATGGATACGATGCGCGCCGCGTGTTGGAAATCGTTTTGGGAATGTACCGCGCGGCAGAAGAACGACACATTGTAACGGTAGGAGCAGAAACATGAAACCAATTGATTTACGCGGCATTATTCCCGCGATTGTAACGCCGATGCGCGCGGATGGAACATTCGACCGCGTGAGTATGAAAAAATATGTCGAATGGCTCGTGCCGCAACATCCCATCGCGCTCGCGGTGAACGTGGACACGGGTGAAGGTCCGCATTTGAGTTTTGACGAACGCCGCGAAATTTTAGAGGCGGTCAAGGAATTTGTGAATGGACGCTGTTTGATTGTCGCGGGCATCGGCGGTCCGGCGACGGCGATGGCGGTGGCGAACGCGAAACAGGCGCGCGACGCGGGCGCGGATGCGTTATTGATTTTTCCAATTCCCGCGTATCTTGGGCAGCCGCTGAACCCTGAAGTGCCGTACCGTTATCACGCGGCGATTGCGGAGGCAGTGGATTTGCCGCTGATTCTATTTCAATTGCAGCCCGCGCTCGGCGGCGTGAATTATTCAAAAGAGGTAATCCATCGCTTGATTGAAATTCCGTCCGTCGCCGCCA
>CAZXYP010000231.1:0-8982 GCA_964644955.1 uncultured Anaerolineales bacterium
GATTATGAGCCGTATGCTAAATGGGTGCATATTGAAGATCGTGAGCAGCTAGTTCGAACTGTGATTCTGAACGAGCGTCTTGAGGAGGCAGTTAGACAATATACTGGAAAGTGGAAAGCCATTTGGAGATTCGTAACCGCGCTCGGCTACGAAGATCATGAGAGTGCTAAGAGCTTACCGAACCTTGACGAGCCTAACAATCTGTCAGCCCAGCACGTAAAGAATCCAGACGCATCGCCCATTGGCATTCGAGAAATAATCGAAGAGATTTTGAATGAATGCACGCAGCCAACAACTCTCAAATTCCGATGATGTCTTGCATCTAGAGCATTTTGAATACGGCAAGCTCCTCGACAAAAATGCCAAGCCATTCCTTGCGCGCGCGGATTTGAAGGAACGCGATGGGCAGGCGTACGCACAAGGCAAGCCAGACCAAAAACGCGCCGATCGAAAAGAATACGGCGAGCGGCGCTTGCACGAGGAATTGGTTCGTCGGGCGCAGCAAATAATACACCAGAAACGCCGCAACAATCGAAGCAAGATTGCACGCCGTGAGTACGCCGCCGTGCAGCGCGACGCGCGCGCCGGTACGGGAAATTGAAAACGATTGTGTGGTCATGGGACTGCCTTATCCTGCGCGCGCAAGTTCAATCTCCAGCGGATGCGGTCCGCCGACGTTCACCGGAAATTGCGTTTCCACATCGAACGGGCACGCGGACACGACGACGATACAGTCCATCAATGCTTCAAACACTGCGTAATCACCGGGCTGTGAAGAATTCGGATGCGTAATGATATTACCGTCCGCGTCCGCGCGCGTGCTCGAGAATAAATTCAACGGCTGTGGAATTTCGGTGATGGTGCTGCCGCGCGCCGCCATCACACTTTCAAGATTTTCGGCGCAAGACGCGTGATGCCCTTCCACGCCGAGCAAACGATAGCGCGCGGGGTCACACGCCGCCAAAAGCATTTCGTGTTGTTCGCGCGCGCCGTCCTCGATAAATTTCAAAATCGGACGGCGCAGGGATGTGAGAAAAATTTGCCCTTGCCGCGGATACAAATGACGCGTGCTGCTGACGAGCGTGTGGCGCGCGGACAAGTATTCGCGCGGGTCGCGCGCGTTGAACGCGAAAAAATCCGCGACCTGATGCCCGTGCGGCGAAATGATGCGGATCCGGTCGCGCGCGCGCAAGTCGAAACTCGCGGCGGTGCGCGCGGGAATCAGGACCGATGGAGTATGTGAATTCATGTTGAAAAAAAAGAGCGCACGGGGAGTACGCTCTTGGGTGCGTGGAGTCGCAGCGAAAAGCGAGATTTAGGCGGCGGGTGGTTCTGCTTTCGCGGCAGTGGCTTCTTTTTCTTTTTTCGATTTCTTTTTCAAATCGGCGCGGTGGGCGCGTTCATAGGTCTGAATATCCATGAAGCGCCCCTTGGCATCGCGAACGGCGTACAATTTTTTGCCGCTCTTGGAGCGGTGGGTCGTGCGGCGTGCTTTACCGGCAGCTTTCTTTTTTGCGGTTGGCATAGTTCTCGTCTCCTTTGGGTGACTCACGATTACGTCATAGGACGAAAGGCGTTGACGCGCAATGCTGCGACTCCACGCGGCGCGAGACATTTCACCGAAACGTCCGGATTGCGTCGTGCCTTTATCCTCTATTCCGCCATTCCTTCATCCATCCATTGTTTGAACCGTGCAATGGTTTCGTCGCTCCACGGTTTGTCGGTCGGCATGCTCTTGTCAGCGAGTCGTTCGTAAATTATTCCCGCATTCATGCGTACATCGCTCAGCTTTGATAAATCAAATCCGAAATCCGTCATGCAGTTGATATCGCGCGGACGAAACAGCGGGCGAATGTCGTTGGCAAAAGAAAGCGCCATGAGGTACCTCCTATTGTGGGGTTTGAATAGATTCGACCATTTGGTCGAGCGCATTCAAATTGGGTGTGAACGCTTCCGACGGCAGCGCGTTCAATTGGTCGGATGTTGCCTTGATGTAGGTTTCAAATTGTTTGGCGAACGCGTCATAATCTTGAATGTTGGCGTCTTGATACGAGTTGGGCAGTTGGTCGGAACGCAAATGCCAAAACGCGGTCACGTAATATTTGCCGTCGTCGGTTAAACCCTGAAAAGTGTAAAACAATCCGTCATTCGTTATCGGCGAGGCATCTTGCGCATAATAGGTCGCAAAGCGTACACCCTGTCCGTTTTTGAAATTCAGATATTTGATTTGCGGATGAATCACTTGCTGCGCGTTGAAAACGGGAAACACCGGCACGGGTTGCTCCAACGTCGGCGGCTTGGCCTCGAGCATTGTTTTTAGCGCCAACACTTGCTGCGCCACCATCGGGTCGAGGGCTTTGAGGTCCGCGGTGGGGTAAATACGGACGGCAGGTTGGAACGGGCTGACATCCGTCGTAAGCGTTTCATTGTTGAAACCAAAGGCAATGTGCGCGGGCGCGCCGCCGCCGAGTGCGGGCACGTTCGGGTCCGCCGGCACGGCTGCCATTTCGTATCCTTGCGCGGATTGGGCAAGGTCAGAACTGTAATTCAAACGCGCGCCGCCGAATTCTGCCGTGAGCGCCTGCGCGTTCGCGGATTGGTTCGCGTTCGACGGCGTAATAACGGTGGCGTTCGGCGCGGGCGTTTCGGTTGTTTCGATTTCCGGTTCCGCGCGAATGCTTTGACTCATTTGGTCGAGCAAGCGCAAATTGGGAACGAACGCGGCAGGCGGCAGCGCGTCGAGTGTCGCCACCGTTTGCGCCAAATACGCTTCGTATTGCTGCGCGGTCGCGTCGGGCGGCAATACATTTTGCGCCGCTTCGACGGTATCGGGCAGCGCGGGCGTGCTTACATGCCAATACACGGCGACATACCACGTCCCGTCAAACGTGATGCCTTGAAAGGTATAAAAAATATCTTGATTCGTAAGCGCGGATGCATCTTGTTTGTACGCAGTCACAAAACTCACGCCGGAGCCATTGATAAAATCGAGAAAACGCGTTTGCGCGTGAAACACCTGCGACGCGGGCATGACCGGAAAAATCGGAATGTCCTGTCCCGGCGCGACAGTTTTTTCCGCGAGAATTTTTTGCAAATCTTCTACGTTTTTTGCCACGCTCGGGTCGAGCGCGTTGAGACCGGCAACGGGATATACATACACTTGCGGCAAATGTGGGTCAAAATAATTGGGCGCGGTGGCATTGTCAAAAAGAAAACGAATGTTGACGGGCGTGCCGCCGCCGAGCGCGGGCGCGTTTTGGTCGGCGGGCAATGCGGGCTGCGTGGAACCTTGCGCGGATTGGGCGAGTGATGTGTCAAAGCTAAAAGTAACGCCACCGTATTCGGCTTGATTCGTGATGCCGCTGCCGATACGGTTCAAGGGCAAGCCCGCCGAACCGTACTGCGCGGTATCGTATTCGACAGATGTGAGACGATTGTCCTGCAGCTGCCACGTGATGCGATTGTCTTGCGGCTGTCCGTCACGCAAGGTGAAAATTACGTGCGCCAAATCATTCACTTCGGTCCACGTGCCGCTTTCTACAATGGGCGCGCCTTTGCCAAGATATTCCGTCGTCATGGTCGCGCTGCCATCTACGCCCAAATCCAATGTCACGATGCGCGCAATGGCATCCGCCGCAGGCAAGATGCCGCCATAGCTGCCGACGAACGGCGAATCCGTTGGTACGGGAGCAACGGGAAGGGGAGTCTGTTCCGGAGGTGTGGTCGGCGTTGTCGCATTCACGGCGACAGAGGTCGGTTCGGACGGAACGTATGCTTGCGCGGGCGTGGGTGGTTCCGCTGTTGCCGTCACAACGCTTGCGGGCGTGGGAACGGTTGTTTCGGAAACGGCGGGAGGTTGTGTGGGTTGCGGCGCGGGTTGACTGCTGCATGCCGCAATCATACACAAGCCAAGACTCAACAGCGTGAGCGTAATAAATCGCATGAAATAACTCCTACAAAATCTCGGATGGGGTCACCGCGCGTTGATTTCAGTCGCCGCGCGCAAACCGGATTCAATCGAACCCTGAATCCATGCGTGCGCGAGCGACGCGTGTTCGCCGGCAAAATGAATGCGCCCTTCGGGACGAATAATGTCGGCATACAAACGCGTTTGCTGCCCGGGCTCAAACATGGCAAAGGCGCCGCCCGCGAACGGATCATCGTGCCACGCCCAAGACGCGCCGCCTTCGTACTGCTCAATGATTTGCGGATGAATCTGCGCGATGTTTTCAATCGCCTGTTCCAAACGGTCGCGCGGCGAAAGCGACGCCCAACGTTCCGCGTCATCCGCCCACGTATAACTTGCCAACAAAACGCCGCGTCCGGTCTCGCGCCCGTGTTCGGGATAATACAAATTGCGAATCGCCAAATCCGTTATCGTGCCGCCGCCGAAAATACCTTCTTCTTCTTCCCAAAAGCGGCGCCGGCATTGAATGAAAATTTTGGTCGAGGCGTCGTAATGCAGTTGACGAATCGCTTTTTGTTTCGCGCGCGTGAACGGTTTCAAGATTTCGATGTGACGCAGCACCGCAAAGGGAAGCGTGCAAATCATGTAATCGGCGGTTTCGCTAAAGCGCCCCGCCGTCGTTTTGAAATGCGCGGTGACGGACGTTTCGTTTTGATCAATCGCCGTCACTTGCGCGCCGAGCCGCAAGTTTTCTTGGAGCGACGGATAGAACGCATACGGCAGGCGGTCCGTGCCGCCCTTGATTTGCATGAGATTGGTATAGTATTCGCCGATTTCCTCGCGCAGCAATTCGACGAACGCGAAATTCATATTCGCTTCTTGATTTTCCAACAGCCCAAACAATTCAATCGCGCCTTCGGACCACTTGCGCGATTCGAGAAATTCGCGCGTAGAATAATCGTCATATTGTTTTACGATGTCATCCCATGCCGCGTCTCCCTGTGTCGAGACCAAATCAATAAATTCTTGAATCGCCTCGCCCCACATTTTTTGCACAGTCTTGCTGCGCTCGTGGTCGTCCAATTCGTGCGCCAACAATTCAGGTCCCGCGCGATATTGCGACGCGCGGATTTTTTTGCCGTTCAAAAACAGATACGCGTTGGGATTGCCCATCGTGAACGGAAACAGTTCCAGCCCGAAATGGCGGCAGTAGTGCAGCGTCAAGTCGTGTGTTTGCGGAATCCGCATTGCGCCCGCTTCGGCATGCAAACCTTCCGCGAACGGCGCGCGCAGGGTCAGGATGCGTCCGCCCAACCGATTTTGCGCTTCCAACACAATCGGCGTGTGTCCCGCTTTTTTCAATTCATAGGCGGCGACCAGTCCTGCGATGCCTGCGCCGAGAACGAGAACTGTTTTACGTGAATTATTGTTTGGCGGCAAGCCGCTTTTGGCAATATCGAGCCAGGATGTGGACATTCCTAGTTGTACTCCTTCATTCGTTCTTTGATTCCGTTCAGTACCCGCCACGTCGAAGGCAAGAAATCACTTGCGCGTGCATCGCGCAGCGAGACCCATTCGATGGACAAAATCTCGTCGCGCTCGACGGCGTTCGCTTGTGTAAAATCGCGCGTCAACAGCCGACAATCATAAAACAGGCGAATGAGATGCGCCGCGCGCCCGACGGGGTCGTGATAATAAATCATATCGTCGGCGTACATCAAGTCGCCGACTTGAATGTCCGCATTCAATTCTTCGCGTGCTTCGCGTTTGACGGCATCCGATAACGCTTCGCCCACGTCCACGCCGCCGCCCGGAAAATAATATCGGTGATTGTGCGTTTTGATCAGTAGAATTTTTTCATTTTCGATGATGACGGCATAAGCCGATACACGATGAAACAATTCCGACCGAGTGACAGGTTTTGTTTCGCCGTAATAAGTTTCTGCCAGCACGAACGATTGCGCTGCATCCGGCGCGTCCTGTTCGGGTACTGACGGGTCACTCACCGCAACACCCGTTTCCATCCCTCCGGCACACGCTCGCCGTAACGAATCTTGGTCGCGCCCAAAAACTCACCCAGTTCCTCAATGGCGCCGCGCACGGCGCGCGCGGTTTTCAAATCGCGCGGCGCGTGCGGTTCCAAAAAGACGGCGTTGATATTCAATCTCCCGTTCGCGCGGTCCATCTGCGGGTCAATGCGTCCGATGAGCATATCGTCATGCAAAATCGGCAAAACATAATAGCCGTACTTGCGTTTGGCTTGCGGCACATAGATTTCGATTTTGTAATCGAAATTCCAAAATTGCAGATTGCGCACACGGTCGCGTATCAAATTATCAAACGGGGAAAGCAAAACCGTGCGCCCCTGAAACTCGTCGCGTTCAATTTGTTCCAGCCAGGGAATGTCCGCGCGATGAACGTACCACGTTCCTTTCCACGCGCCGTGTTTTGAATCTCGAATCTCTACGCGCTCTATTTCGCCCGCGCGTTCCAATTCGTTCAAGCGTTCGCGCAATTGCGGATAGCGCCCCGCAATGTAATGCTGTGAGATGTGCTTTTCTGTTCCCACGCCCAACGCGCGCAAACTTGTCTGCGCCGCGCGTGTGACAATTTCGCGTTCACTCCATTTTTCGCGCGGCGTCCATTCCGGCAAAACGCGTTCCGCCAGGTCCCAAAATTTATTCAGCCCCTGCCGCTTTGCCACCATAATTTTCCCTTGCATCCAGAGAAAATCCAACATGCGCGACACGTTGCGGTCATTCGTCCAGCCCGAAGACACCCATGCTTTGGGCGCAGCGCCCATCTCGGTCAGGACGCGCGACGAAATGGGACCATTGCGTTTGATTTCGTGCAATATCGTAGCGCGCAATTTTTTATTCGCTTCAATCCATTCTGCAATGCGGCGATGCCACGGGTCATCCAATTTTTTCGCGTACGTGCGCATCCGCAAATGATGAATCGGATAATCGCGCGTCAAGACAATGGATGCGGCATGTGCCCAATATTCAAACAGCGCGCGGTCATGATAAATCAAGCGGTCGAGCAGCGCGGTGTCATACGGTCCGACGCGCGAAAATGTGACGAGCGTGTGACTGCGCGCGACGACGCTGATGGGATCGAGCTGCACGCAGCCAATGTCCTGTACGACATTCAAAATGCCGTCGGCAGTCGAGTCATGTTGGCGCGCGGCGAGATGTTGCTTGGTAATGGCAAGGCGGCGCGCGGTGGCAGGCGAAATCACGCGAAGCGAATTCATTTCGCCAGACCTGCCACGTAATCCAACGCGTACTGTGTATAGGTTCGCCATTGGGCGCGCTGTGTGTACGGCAGGACGAGCCACCCGGTCATCCCTTTGCCCTTGCCCAGCGGATTAAAAATGTGCGCGCCTTTTAACTTCATGCCTTGCGCGAATGTCTCGGCATCGAGTTTGAACACCATCCCCTCACCCCACCAGCACGCAAAGAGTTTGCCGCGCACTTTGAGACACGGCGCGCCAAACGCGTTCGATTTTTTGATGCCCGCCTCGGACGAAGCAAATTCACGCGCGATGGTGTCAAACAATTTGAGCGAAGGGGAAATGGGTCGGGATTCCGTCATGCGCCTATCATAACACCGCTTGAACGTTTGCGGCAAGGGGATTTTGCGCTCATTCTTCCACCCGAAATTCGATGCGTGTGAACGGCGTAATGCCTCCATACTTGCCATGGGTATCTTGCGCAACAGGTTCCACGAAATAATTCCCCGGTTGTGTCAGTACACGCCTCGCCTCGTATTCAAAAATTTCACCGGGCTGCAGCACGAGATTTCGCACGCGGCTGAACGTCTGTCCTTGCGATGCCCATGTGCATTGCGCGGGACAGGGACCGCGCGCTCCGGCTTCCAGCGTCGCGAGGCGAAGCGATTGCGCGCCGAGATTTTGAATCGCAAATTTCACCGTCACTTGTGCGTAACGCGGAATGGTATCGCCATTGGAAATCGCGCGTCCATTGGCAATGACGGAAACGCGCGGCTCGCGATTTGTCAACGCCAAAATCCCCGGCGTCGGCTCAATGAATTGACGCACCGCAAGCTGCTGTTGAAACCATACTGCACCACCAAGCGCGCCAAATAAAAGCGCGGGCAAAACCAAAAAGACAAACATGCTCAATAGCGAAACTTTACCGAACCCCAAAAACACTTTGTGCGCTAGGATTTCGCTCAAGCCGCGTCGCGTCTGTTGCGCCAGCTGCTCTTCCGGCGGCGCGGTGGCTTTGTCGCCATCAACAGGCGGATTCGGGGAGTTCGGGGCGACTGGAGACGCCTGAGAATGCCTTGCCGCACTTTCTTGAGGCGCGTCGCGCGCGAGCGTCATAAATTGGGCGCGCAGTTCCAGAGGAATTTCGAGACACTCAGCCAACAGCGTCACCACTTGAATGGAAGGACGATATTCGATGCGGTTCTGTTCAATTTTGCGAATGGCATCAATGGAGCAAGACGCGTGCGCGGCAAGTTTCGATTGACTCCAATTCTTGGCAAGGCGCGCGGCTTTCACCCATTCGCCAAACGTTTCGTAGGGCAGCGGCGCGGGGTCTGCAAGCGGTGAAGAGGAGATTTTATGCGCGTTCACATTTTCTCCTAGTATAACACTTGAAACACACGCGCGCGATATGGTAATAGGGAAACAAGTAAATCGTACGACAAATTTCAAATTTGTCGTGCATTCTCACAGGAGGTTTTCCATGTCTAGTTCGTTACCCCCCGATGAGCGCGCGCGGATTGCAGAAGAGCAGCACATTCGGAATCAAGAAAATGTCGCGCTCGCCAAAGAAGTTGTCAAGGAAGGCGGCAAGATGTGGTTAAAAATTATCTTGATTGTGTTTGGTGTTGGGATTGCCTTTGTGATTTGCTATTTGGTTGCGCTCGGCGGCGTTTGCGCGGCGATGTTTGGCTCGATGCCGCGCTAAGGATCCGTAAATTTACAACTTCCCGAATTTGCGTGAAAGAGTTGTCTGGTGGAAAACGCGAATCTTCGCGAATCATTAGGCAGTATACTGAATTGTGTGTAAAAAATTGAGGAGCCGAGTATCTAACTGGTA
>CAZXYP010000232.1:0-8975 GCA_964644955.1 uncultured Anaerolineales bacterium
CCACAATCTTTTTTTCGATTTCGACACAAAACGTACCCGCCACACTACCCAATGTTTCCGCCAGAGTCGCCGACGCGCCCCCGTGCAAAATCCCATACGGCTGCTGCGTGCGGTGGTCCACCGGCATCCGCGCCGTCAAAAAATCATCGCCCATCGCAGTGAATTCGATGCCGAGCGTTTCGTTCATCGTGCCGCGCGCAAAATCATTCAGTTCTTGGACGTCAGGTTTGATGTTCCAAATCATATTTTTGTCTCAGCGCGTGTTTATCAATCTTGCCAACAGGCAGCAGCGGTAATTGTTCTTGAATGTAAATTTTCTTTGGGATTTTATAATTCGCCAACCGCGCGCGACACCACGCATCCAATTCCGGCGCGTCCACCTGCGCGCCCGCCTGCGGCAACACAAACGCGTGTCCCACCTGATGATACACCGCATCCGAAACCGCAATCACCGCCGCCAGCGCGACGGCGGGATGACTTTCGAGGCACATTTCAATTTCGCGCGGGTACACATTATACCCGCCTGATTTGTACCTGTCTTGTTTGCGCCCGACCAATTCCAGATTGCCGTCCGCGCGCTGCACCGCGATATCGCCCGTGCGAAAATAACCGTCGTCCGTGAACGCCGCGCGAGTCGCGTCGGGACGATTGTAATAGCCGAGCATCACCGACGCATGTTTGAATTGAATTTCGCCCGCTTCACCGACGCCGCACACTTTCCCATCGTCGTTCATTAACCGCACATTCAGCTGCGGGTCCGGTTTGCCAAGCGTATGCGCGAGGATTTCATCAGCCGCGTCCAAATCGGTCAGCGTAATCGAACCCGTCGCTTCGGTCATACCGTACATTGCCATCAAATGCGCGTTGACGCGTTGGCGATAGGTTTTCAACAAAGCGAGCGGCATCGGCGCGCCGCCCCACGCAATCATTTGCAGCGACGACAAATCCGCATCGGCAAAACGCGGCGCGGCGGCGAGAAATTGCAGCAGCGTCGGAATCCCCCCAATCAATGTCACACGTTCGCGTTCAATCACTTCCAACATCGCGGCAGGGTCTGCGCGTTCCATAAAATGAATCGTGCCGCCCGCAATCAACGGCAGCGCGCACAAATCGCCGACACAACCGACGTGATTAATCGGCAAATTGCAAATGTCAATCACCGGCTCGACCTGCATTTTCAACAGTTCCGTGTGAAAGCAATAGACGAAACTGTAATGCTTGAGCAGCGCGCCTTTCGGTTTACCCGTCGTGCCGGAGGTGTACACAATCAGCGCGGCATCGTCGGTCGTCACCGCGTCACGCGCGGCAATACGCGCCGTATCGTCCATTGCTTTTCCGTGCGCGCAAAATGCGTTGAACGTTTCCGCAGATTCCCACGCGCCGCCGACGGTGACAAGTTTTTCGATGCCGCATTCACCAATCAACGCGTAAACATCCGACGCGTAATCGCGGTTTTCGAATGCAGTGATGGAAAAAAACAAACGCGGCGCGCAATCTTGGACGATATAACGCATTTCGTCCAAACGATAGCGCGGGTTCAATCCCACCCACACTGCGCCGATGTCCGTCGCCGCGAGCAGCGTGAGCAAAAATTCGGGGCGCGGGGTCGAGAGCATCGCGATGCGGTCGCCCTTGCGAATCCCCGCGTCGAGCATGGCGCGCGACAAGGCGCGCACGCAATCCGCCGCGTCGGCGTACGTCCAACGCGTCTCGCCGAGAGTGAACGCGGTTTGTGTCGGACGTCGTTCCGCCCAATAAAACAAATAATCCGAAAGGCGTGCCAGAAATGGCGGTACGGGAATCATCTCAATCCAACATCATCAAACCCAACCATTCCGCCACCATCGCGGGTTTTTCCGAATGTTCCAATTCCAACGTGTCGAGCGTTTTTACCAAAATTTGTCCCGCGCGTTTTTCGCGCGCGTCCAACAATTGAATATGACAACGCACGCGCTGTCCGACCATCACCGGCGACAAGAAACGCACCTTGTCGAGTCCGTAATTCAGACCCCACGCGCCCGGTTCGCGTCCGTACGGCTGCACCTGAAAATGAAAATGCGTGAGCAACGACAGGAGCAAAAAGCCGTCAATCAAATCCGCGCCGTACGGATTGTTTTGACTAAAAGTCATGTCCACATCGTCGGACGTGAGATACGTCGCGCGCGCAAACATTTGTAAATGTTCGCGGTCAACCGTCAGCCAATCACTCACGGCAATTTCTTGCCCGATGAATTGTGCGAGTTCGGTGGTGGGGATGGGATTCATCACAAACCCAAAGCGCGCGTGATTTGTTCGATATGCTCATTGCGATGTTTCGCGCGCGAGAGATTGAAGGGCTTGCCGCCGACAGTTTCGAATTGGTCGAGAACGCTGTCGGGCAGTGACGCGAGTTTGGCGTCGAGCGCATCCGCAAAT
Source organism: uncultured Anaerolineales bacterium (assembly GCA_964644955.1). GTDB lineage: Bacteria > Chloroflexota > Anaerolineae > UBA4142 > SHND01 > SHND01. The sequence continues at coordinate 2,416 of CAZXYP010000232.1, forward strand.
TCCATCACCATGCGCGCCGTGTCGGCAGGCGGAATAGCTTGAAGAAACGGCAGCACTGCCGCATTGATAATGTCGGTATCGTTGGGCGACGGCGCCACGCCTTCGCGTTCCCAACGTTTCAAAATTTCCAACGCGCGCCGGTCAAACAACGCGACGTGCGCGAGCGTGCTGCCAATCGTCCAATCGGCATCCAAAACGATTTTGTATTGCGCGTCGGTGAGTTTGGCGAGCAGCGCGCGCAAGGCGGCGCGCGAGGCGTCATTGGCTTGAATGAATTCCGGCGAGTATGGCATCGAGATTTCTCACTCCGTTCAAAATGACATTTGCTCCAAATTGAACGACGCGCCCATTCGGGCGAACCAAACGAGCGCGTCGTCATTATCAGACCTGACACAGTACATCACAGCTTTGGGTTTGGGACACAGATTTCACAGATTTTCACAGAAAAAACAAATCAAAATCTGTGTCATCCGTGTCATCTGTGTCCGAAATTGTGATGTACTGTGACAGGTTTTCAAAACGTAGGTTTCAAGCGTCGCGTGCGTACGGAACAGCGCGTACATTGCAGTGGAAACGCGCGCGGCGGAAACCTGTCAGGTCTCCCGATTACTTGGCAAGCGTCCACAGATCCTGATAGCCCATCGGATTCCAGTCAAACCCTTGCACGTTGGAACGCAGTGCAAAGAGATTTTGCGGTTGGAACAGGACGGCGTACGGACCGTTGTGCGCGACGTATTCGGTCAGTTCTTTGTACATGGCGACGCGCTTGGCGGGGTCCGCTTCAAGTTTTGCGGCAGCGGCGAGTTCGATGGCTTTTTTGTCTTCCCAGTTGTTGCGCTTGGCAATCGAACCGGCGTTGATATCACTGAACGGTGTGGCATTTGTATTCGGATCCGGATAATCGGGTCCCCAGAGCAGCAGCACAATCGGCGCTTTGGATGCGCGATACGTGGCAAGGAGTTCGGCGGCGGGCTGCGCTTTGACATTCACTTTGATGCCAACTTCTTCGAGGTCGGCTTGGATTTTGGCGCCGAGGTCACCCATCGGCACGAGACCCTGATTGCCCGTCAACGTGAGCATGTCAATTTCGAAACCGTCCACGCCGGCTTCTTTCAGCAATGACTTGGCTTTTTCGACATCGCGTTTGAACATGATGTCGGTGTTGGCGCCGAGCAAACCGTTCGGAATCACGCCTTGAATCACTTGCGCGTTGCCCGAAAGCAAATCATTGACGATGGCGTCGTAATCAATCGCGTAGCGAATGGCTTCGCGCACCTTGTTATCATCCATCGGTTCCATCTGGGCGTTCATGCCCATATAAAACAGTTGGAGATTGCCGGCTTTGGTGGTGGTAATGTCTTTGTTACCGGCGAGCGAAGTGATTTGTTCCGGCGTCAAACCGGCGGCAATATCCGCGTCGCCCTTTTCCAAAATCTGCTGCTGCGTCGCGCCTTCCGGCGTGTGTTTCACGAGAACTTGCGGGGTCTTGGGCGCAACGGCGGCATTGGGATTGGCTTTCAACAGAAATTCCACGTCTTTGGTCCAGTGGTCGAGCATGTACGGACCGCTGCCGGCGGAATGGTCTTTGAGCCACGTGTTACCCCAATCGTTCTTGCCATCCACCTGCGTTTCGTGTTTCTTGACTTCGACGGAATCCACAATCGAAAGCGGCGGCGCGGTGAGAACGTTCAAGAATTCGGCAGGGCTGGCGGTCTTGGGCATTTTGAGCACGACGGTTTTCGCGTCGGGCGCAGAGATGCTGTCGGTGGTCAAACCGCCGGTGTCGGTGAACAGGAATGCCGGGGGCTTGTTCATTTCGATCCCGCGTTGGAACGAATACACTACGTCCGCGCTGGTGATGGGATTGCCGCTCGCGAATTTATTGCCATCGGCAAGCGTAAAGGTGAGTTCCCAATGGTCGCCCGCGTCTTTGACATCCCATTTTTCGGCGAGACCGGGTTTCAAGTTCGTCAGGTCTTTGCCTTCAAATTTGACGAGGGTGTCATAGATGCTGTGGACGGCAAGCCAACCGCTGAATTCGTACGCTTCTTGCGGGTCCATCGAAACCACGTCGTCAATGTTTTGGACCCAAACGATGGTGCCTTGCGCGCCGGTGGATGCCTGGGTTGGTTCGACCGGCATTGCCGTCGGTTGCGCGGGCGCTTCGGTGGGCGGCGCGGGGGCGGCGGTGGGTTGCGCAGGCGCAGCGGTCGGCGGGGCTGCCGTCGGCTGTGCTGCAGGGGCGCAGGCAATCAATGCAAAAATTGCAACGATTGCGACCAACACCCCAAACGAACGAAATATGTTTTTCATTCTCTCCTCCTCCTAAGGAAAAAAATGGTTTCACTCACGACTCCCGTGAGCGACTCACGCTTTTGCGAGTATAGCACACGCCCGGGGCAGCTTTCCCCGAACGCATTGTCCAAAAAAACTATCCAATTCTATTACGGAAAATTTCGTGAATCAGTCCCGCACCAACGCTTGCGTATGCGAACGGCATTCAAAAACAGTGTGTTACCACAAGGCAGAACTTGGATTTCGCCGCCGCGAACGGCAAAAATTAGAGGCAGGTTTGGGGCTGCGGCACAAGCAGTAGAAAACAAGATGCGGATTCAGCATAGGGGGCGACGGGTCATGACCCAAAGACAGCACGCATTATATTCTGCATTGCGTGACTGTCAAACGCAAAATCATATACTACGACAAAAACCGCGCACAAACATTCAAATGACATCAAAGATTAGAATCTTTTCATAATCGCCGCCCGTCGAATGCAATTCATCGCTTTGACATGTAACAGTGACAGATGAAGGTCACATTCCGTGACCAAACCAAAAATACAGAGGAGAATTGAGATGAACAAGTTGTTTCTGTTTGCAGTAATGGCTCTGACCGTTGCGGGGCTCGCGGTTACGCCCGCGTTTGCCGATGACGGCGCCAAGGTGCGCGTGATGCACGCGTCGCCGGATGCGCCTGCCGTGGATGTGTGTGTAAATGGCAATGTAGCGTTTAGCAATCTCGCATTTCCGGAAGCGACGGCGTATGCAAACCTCGCCGCCGGTTCGTATGATGTCGCCGTGTATGCGGCAGGTTCCAATTGCACCGGCGCCGCCGTGATTGATGCCAAAGGTCTTGCGCTCGATGCAAAACCGTACACGGTGCTTGCCATCGGCAAACTCGCCGAAATCAAACCGCTCGTTTTGGTGGACAATCTGGCAAAACCCGAAGCCGGCAAAGCGCACGTGCGTTTCGTCCATGCTTCGCCCGACACTCCCGCAGTGGATATCACGACCAAGGACGGCACGAAAATTTTCCCGAATGTGGAATTTGGCAAAGCAACCGAGTTCACGCCCGTGCCTGCCGGAACGTATGACTTGCAAGCGCGCGTTGCCGGGACCGACACGGTGGGCTTGGATGTGCCCGGTGTGACGTTGGAAGACGGCAAAATTTACATGGTCGTAGCGACCGGTCTTTTGAACGGCGAACCAAAATTGGCGGCGAATGTGGTAACGTATGAACCGCAAGCCGCGCCCGAAACCTTGCCGACCACCGGCGGTGTAATCAGCACGGGCTGGAATGTGTGGCTTGCGCTGCTCGCCGGCGCAATGTTTGTAGCCAGCGCGCTATGGATGGTACGCCGCAGTTTTGCGACCAACAAAGCGTAACACCGCTCATATTCCAAGAATCCTGAACGCGACAATGATACATTGTCGCGTTCTTGTTTTGCGCGGAAATAGCGCACATTACAACTTGTGGCATAATTGTTCCTGTAACGCGAATCGCTTCGCACAGGACACGTTTGAATGGCGAACGTGTAAGGAAAAAGGGAGGAAAACATGAAATTCAGAGCGATGTTGTTGGTTGCGCTGCTGGCAGCTGCGTTTGCGGTATCCGGTTGTGACATGGCAAAAAATATCATGGGGCAAAATGCCGGCACCGTTTCGGATTTGTGGTCCGACGTGCCTCCGCTCCCGAATGCCACCAAAGCCGACATCAATATCCCACTGCCGATGCAGCTGTTGATTCAGGGTTTCATTCAAGCCGCGAACGCCGACAGCAGCAACGACACCAAACTCGACAAGTTTGATTTTATCGCGTATCAAACCAATCAAACGCCCGCGCAAGTGGCGGAATTTTATACCGTCGAAAAAATGCAAGCCGCAGGTTGGAATTCCGACGACACGCCCGGCTGCACGAGCGGCGCGGATTCGAGCGGGAACGCGGGCGCCGCGGGCTTTTGCGTGTTTGGCAAAAAAGGGGAAGGCGGCAAAGCAACTGTGTTGATGATTATTCCTTTTCAGGAAGACACGAGCAAACAGACTCAAGTTTTCTTTGTCCGCTTTGAAGCCACGCAAAAAACAAAATAAAAAAAACGGCGCAGATTTTCCAACCTGCGCCGTTTTTTTATTTGCGCGCTTGCCCATTAGGGTTCGGCAGCGCCGTCCATGCCCATCACTTCGATTTCATTTAACGCCGCCACGCGCGACCAATACCAATAGCCGTCCGTGCTGTTCACCACAAACCGCAGTTTGTTCACAACCACCGGTTCGGGCAGCGTAATGAGGGTGCCGCCATCCGCGTACGATTCCACTTGACCGACCGCAATCGCGTCGCCCACTTTGTTTTTGCCCAACCACAATTGCAGCGCGCCGCTTGTAATGTGATACGGCGTTGTTTGCGGTCCACTGCCGAAACCGCCCCAATCGCCTCCCGTCGGCGGCGGTCCAATCAAACGAATGGATTTGATACGCACCGGACGTTTCCACTTTAACTGAATCCATTCCCCTGCCGCGCTGCCATTCGTATCGTGTTCGGCAGACATCCAACCGTTTTCATTGTCCTGCAAATTGGGGTCGTCGGCAGTCACCTGTTCGGGCGCGCGGGAGATGTGCGACTCGACAAACGCTGCGCCGTCGCGCACAATCTGCGCCAACGCGTTCACCGGCGCGTTGAGAAATTCACCTTTCGCGGCGGGATTCGGCGGACCGCTTGCGGGAATCGGAATGAAACCACGACGGTCATTGACGCGCGACGGATCAAAGGGCTGGTATTGGTCGTCGGCGCGATTTTCGGACGACGCGCTCGCTTTGGCATACGGCGCCACATTCGTCCAGCCCGCCGTCGCTTCGGACACATTCGTAATCGAACCGCTGACGTGTCCGAAATGACAGCCGATGCACGTAACCGTTTGCCCCGGACGCGCATACGCGTTGCCTTGCGCGATGCTGATGTAACCGCGATTCCATTTGCTCACCGCGCGCCCTTCCGCGTCGCGCAGCACAATGAACGCAGGCACGTCGGCGGGAACTTGCGCCGTAAATTCGCCGCGCGGTGAAACAGGCACGCTCGTGTATTTGATGCCGCGCTGTTGAATATCTTGCTTGAAACCATTGCACGGATCGGGCCAATTGCCATAGCAATACGAACCCGTAAATTGATTTGCCATCAACCAGATTTCGGCGCGCGCGACGCTGCCGGGGGGGGGTGAGTTGTTGATAAAGGGCAAGTCGAGCGGCGCGTTGGCGTACACGTTCGGATTGTGAATGGTCGCCATTTGCATCGTTGCGGAGGTTTTTTGCGACCAGCCGTAGGGCTTTGGCAGCAAATCGGACGGCACGTTCCACTGCTTTGGGTCATCGCTGCTGTGCGTCGTGAATTGGTCGGGCAAACTGTTCCAGCCGTTGCGCGCCGCAATGGGTTTCGCATCCATCGCGTCCGCCGTGCCGATATTCACCGCGAGGTGCGTTTTATTTGTGCCGTCCAAATTCATGGTGAACAATTTGTATTGCAGTTTTGAACCTTGCAGATCGAATGAACGATTTGTGACAGGGTCGTTATACTTGCCGGTCGTCGGCAAGCTGTTGTCGTTTTGCTGCGCGTAGGAAAACAAAATCGTGCCGTCCGGCATTCCGGCGGGATGAATGGCGTACGGCGCGGAACTGTCGCCCTGGCCCCATGCTTTTTTGTACGTCAATCCCGCAATCGCATCGGGAATGTTGGCGTATAACATGTCCACGCCGGGCAGCGCGACGCGAATACCGCTCTTTTGCGTCGAGTGCACCATCGAAGTGTCTTGCTGTGAAGTAAATGCCACATACATCACGCTGTTCTTGAAAACGAGCGCGGGCTGCGCGGCGGTGTATGTATCCAAACCGGAATCTTCGGTGCGCGCCCATTCCGCATACGGCGTGAACGCAAAGCGTTGAAAATCGCTGCCGTCGGGGTTGACCACATGCAAATGCCACGCGTTCGGCGCATCGCGGATTTCGTACCCGTTCGGCAATTCGCCGGTGGGCGGATTGAACTTGGCATTGGGATTGGCGTAAATGACCGTGCCGTCTTTTAACGTGCGGTCGGTATTGCGATTGTCCACGCGATTGAAAACGCCCTTGCTCGCGGGCTGATTGAAATTGTTCCACCAACGCGCAAACAAAATGCGTCCGTCGGGCAGCGGCGTCGGATGCAGCAGTCCGCCGCGTTCGGTGGTGATGCGATGCAGATTCGTGCCGTCGCCGTTGACAATGTACAAATTGTAATCGTGGCGTCCGTCGTATTCGGAA
>CAZXYP010000233.1:0-1224 GCA_964644955.1 uncultured Anaerolineales bacterium
ACACTTGGGCGACGCGCATCCCGCGCGTTTTACCTTCTTGATACTCTACGAGGCGAACGCTTGCGAGCTGTGACAGGTCTGCGAATTGTTTCAGTTCGAGCGGTGTGTAGAGGTGATTGTAAAGGGTAGGCATGAAAGGACTGAGGTCAGAGCGCTGAGGACTGAGGTGCGAGTTTTTCAACTCTGTCCTCAGTTCTCATTGCTCGTTACTGTGGTAATGCTTCCAGTTGGTCAATGAACTCGCCAATGACATCGAATCCGCCTTGCCAGAACGCAGCAGAAGTAATGTCAATGTCCGCTTCTTGCAAAATGTGCTGCGGCGAGGCGGAACCGCCGTACGCGAGAATTTTGATAAATTTCGGTTTGAAGGATTCGCCCTCACGGCGATAGCGTTGATACAACGCGAGCGTGAGCAATTGCCCGAAACTGTACGCATACACATAGAACGGCGATTGGTAAATGTGCGGAATCGAAACCCATTCCCACTGAAAGTAATCCTGAATTTCCACCGCGTCGCCGAACTGCGTTTTGAGATTTTGCATGTACATGTCGCACACTTGCGCGGTGGTCGCGTTGTCCGCCAGCGCTGCGTGCGCGTCTTTTTCAAACATGGCAAAGAATGCCTGACGCATTACGGTCGCGTACGCGTCATCCACAATCCGAGACAAAATATCGCGCTTGAGCGCCACATCGTCCGTCTCGCGCAGCAGGCGTTCGTTCAAAATCATTTCCGAAAACACCGACGCGGTTTCCGCCATCGGCAGCGCGGAATGAAACGTAAAGACGGAATGGTCCTTTGCCAGGCGCGCATGGACCGCGTGTCCCAATTCGTGCGCCACTGTCGAAACATCGCGCGCTTTGCCGGAATAATTGAGCATCACGTACGGCGGCAGTTCGGGCAGGATGCCCGCGCAAAACGCGCCGCCGCGTTTGCCGGGACGGATTTCGGCGTCCACGTGTCCCGCTTCAAACACACTGCGCGCTTCGGCGGCAATGCGCGGCGAGAATTGTTCAAAGCTGTCAAACACCATCGTCAGCGCTTCGTTCCACGGCACATTGACATCGGCAGGCGTGAGCGGCGCGTACACGTCGGAACGTTTCATCGGCGCGAGGCCGAGCCATTTCGCCTTGAGTTTGAAATAGCGTTGAAACACCTTCGCGTTTTGGCGCGCCACGTCGAGCAGCGTGTCCACCGCCGCGTCCGGCACATCGTTCGCCAAGTTG
>CAZXYP010000233.1:1234-8972 GCA_964644955.1 uncultured Anaerolineales bacterium
TGCGCGCGGCGATGGGCGTTTTGAAATGACGCAGCTCAACTTGTTCCGCTTTCCAGTCGTTGACGCGATGCGCGTAAATTTGCGCCAACACCGCGCCGTCATCGCCAAACACGCGGTACAGTTCCGCATACGCGGCTTCGCGCACCACCGCGTCGGGGTGACGAATATACGCGCCCAATTCGTCGCGCGTCATGGTTTTGGTTTCGCCGTTGACCGTGATGGTGAACATGTATTTGTTGGTCAACATTTCGTACACGGTCATCAAACCGCCAATGCCGTTCACGTCCTTGAGGTTGATGATTTGTTCTTCATTTTCTTTCAGGGTGTGCGGTTTGAACATGCGGTCGGTTTCGAGAAAATAAACGTAATCTCCCGCGTTCCGCATCAGACGCGCCGCATTCGCGTCGTCCACCTCTTTCCACCACAAACTGAAAAACAACACGCGATTGGAAATCGTCGTCGCGAGTTGGTCCATTTTATTTTTGAACGCGAGCGCGTCCGCGTTTTGCGTGTCTTCGGTGAACCACAAGTCCGCATACGCGGTGACCTTGCGCACGGCGCGATTGAGGTCTTCCAATTCGTGCACCAAATCCAAAAATTCTTCTTGGTCTATTTCGGGATTCAGTTTTTCACGCGCGGTCTCAAAGTGTGTGGTGCGCGTTTCGATGTCTTGCAGCGCGCGTTCGACGGGTTCGCCGCCCGGCGCTTCCAGCAGCGCGCTCAAATTCCAACGCGTTTGGGGATAGGTCTCCATTGACAAAGAGCTCCTTGATTAAAGTGGGGGAATTATACAATCAAATCCAAAACTCGTGCTAGAATCACAGCGTGATGGAACCCATCAGCGGCACAAGTTCCCGTCCTCTGTTTGCCCTCGTTACATTTTATCTGCTGCTCGTTTTCGTCTTTATCGGCTGTTCCGCAAACAAGCGCGTCACCCTGCTCGTGGACGGCGAACGCCGCATCGTCGAAACGCAAGCGTCGAATGTGGCGCAGGTTTTGCAAGAACAGAATATCTCGCTCGGCGACCAGGACCGCGTCGAGCCGCCTGATTATACGCCGTTGGAACGCGCGGCCACCATCCAAATCGTACGCGTTGCCATCAAAACCGAAACCGCGCGCGAGCCGATTCAATTTGAACGCGAGTACGTGCGGGAAGAGAATTTGCCGGAAGGACAGGTGCGAATGTCGCATCCCGGCGCGAACGGTGAAGCGGAAATTGATTATCAGGTCACATTCGAAGACGGACGCGAAGTGTCGCGCCGCGAAATCGCGCGCCGCGTGCTTCAGGCGCCTGTGAACGAATTGTTGTTGATTGGGACGCAAGGCACGGTCACTGCGGTTCCCCTCACCGGTACGCTCGCCTATATCGCGAAAGGCAACGCGTGGGTCGTGCGCGGTTCGACGGAGGAACGCAGACCGCTGACCACGCAAGGCGATTTGGATGGGCGTGTCTTTGATTTGTCGCCGGACGGAAAATATCTGTTGTACTCGCGCGCGGAACAGGACAAGTTGAATTCGTTGTGGTTGATTGACACGGTGCCGTTCAACGCCGAAGCGCGCCGCGTGCCGCTTGAGAATGTATTGTCCGCGCAGTGGTCGCCCGATGGGAACGCGTTCGTCGCCTACACGCGCGGCGAAAAAACGGACGGCGCGCCGGGCTGGAAAGCGTACAACGATTTGGAAATTGCCGCGCTGTACGGCATCACTGAAGCGATACAGGTGACGGATACGGATATTCAAACCGAAACGGTGCTGATTAATCCGACGCCCCTGCCCAGCGATACCCCCCCCCCCACTGCCCCACTCGACCCGAACATTACGCTCGTGCCGGACCCCAATGTGCCGCCGCCGCTGCCGCCGCCGACCTACACGCCGCGCCCGCCGGTGCGTCCGTTCACGCGCACCATCTACATTACAAGCACGCGCGTCACGACCATTTCGCAAACCGCGCGCACGCCGATAACGACGACGACGCGTACTGTGATTCCGCGCAGCGCGCCCGCGCCGTACAGTTGGTGGGGCGGCAATTTTGCGTGGTCTCCCGACGCGAAATTGTTTGCGTATGCGCTGGCGGACCAAATCGGTTGGATTGCGCCTGAAGTGGGCGAACGCCGCGCGTTGAAACAATTTGCGTATTACAATACGCGCGGCGATTGGGTGTGGATTCCGCAGTTGGCGTGGTCGCCCGACGCGCGTTTTATCGCCGCGACGATTCATGCGCCGCCGAACGGCGCGGAACGCGCGCAAGACGCGACGGGTTTTGATGTATGGCTGATTGCGCGCGATGGTTCGGTCTCGCTTCCCGTCGCGCGCAATACCGGTATGTGGGCGTTTCCCGCGTGGTCGCCGCCTGACGCGCGCGGGCAAAGCAAAATCGCGTTTGGCGTCGCGCAAAATCAGGTCAACAGCGAACGCTCGCTCTATTCCTTATACATCATGGACCGCGACGGCAGTAATCGCGAACGCATTTTTCCCGAAATCGAAAACGCGCTCGACGGCGTGCGCGTCGTCCAATTCGCGTGGTCGCCTGATGCCTCACAATTGATTGCGTTACGCGACGGCGATTTGTGGCTGTACGATTTGGCGACAAAACAATGGGCGCCGCTGACGGCGAACGGAGATTCGAAATTGGCACGCTGGCGGTAGCAGCGCCGAGTCATGAGGACTGCGGACTGAGTGGAAATGTCTGGCTCAGTCCTCAGTCCTCAGTCCTTTCTTGTGTCCCGTTTCATCACTCTCTGTCTCTACCTTCTCCTCCTCCTCGTCTCACTCGGCGCCGCTGCATTCGCCGCGTTTGATTACGCGCGCGCGACGCGCGGTATCGAGAGTGACTTTCCCGCAGCACAAAAAATCATTGGCACGAATGTGGCGCTCGAACAATACGCGAGCGATGCGGAATTGCAGCGCGCGTTCGATGAATTGAAACGTTTGGGAGTCACACACGCGCGCCAATATTTTTCTTGGCGCGACATCGAAGTGACGCGCGGCGAGTACGATTGGACGAAATGGGACCGCCTCGTGGACGCGGCGCGCGCGAACGGGATTCAACTCGTCGCGGTCTTGCATACCGCGCCCGCGTGGAGTCAGCGCGAACACGAACGCGCCATGCCCGGCGCGCCCGCGAATGACTTTGCCGAATACGCGCGCTTTGCCGGAGATTTCGCGAAACGCTATGGCGACAAAATTGATTATTATCAAATTTGGGATGAGCCGAACGTCGAGCCGAATTGGGGCAAGCGCAACGCGGACGCGACCGAATACGCGCAAATGCTCATTCCCGCGTCGCAAGCCATTCGCGCGAACGATGCGGATGCCAAAATTCTTGCGGCGGGCTTGGCGATGAATTTGGAGGTGCATCGCCCGCATCCGAATTATTCCGAAATTCTGTTTTTGCGCGGATTGTACGAAATCGGCGCGCGCAACTATTTTGACATGGTCGCGGCGAAACCGTACGGCATGTGGACGGGCCCCGAAGACCGCACCGTCAATTCGGACACGCTGAATTTTTCGCGTTTGATTTTATTGCGCGAGGAAATGCGGCATTACGGCGACAAGCAAAAACCGCTTTGGGCAGTCGAGATGGGTTGGAATGCGCTGCCGCCAAATTGGACGGGCGACCTGTCACCGTGGGGAACGGACACGGAGGAAAAACAGAGCGGCCGTCTCGCGCGCGGTTTGGCGCGCATGCAAAATGAATGGGCATGGGTCACGGGCGCGTTTCCGAATGATTTACAGCCGAATGTGGACGCGAACAATCCGCGTTGGGGCTTTGCGATGTTGGCGCAAGATGGCACGCCGCGCCTGTTTTATGAAACTCTTGCGCAATTCATCGCGTCGCCGCCCGCGCCGGGTTCGCAAAACAATGCTCTCGTGCTGCCCATCGCGCTTTTGCTCGGTGCTGCCGGCATTGCGGCATGGCGCGCGTGGCATTGGGCTTTCGTGTTGCGCGCGGGCGAACACTGGCGTACTTTGAAAACGCGCGTACATGCGATACCGGAACTGGGGCAGTTTGGTATTGTGCTGGCAGTCGCCGCCGCCTTTTATTTTTCGCCCAATGCGGCACTGAATTTTGTTTTGCTCGGCGCGTTAATTTTTTTGTTTGCGCTGCGCTTGGATTTCGCGTTCGCGCTGATTATTTTTTCAGTTCCGTTTTGGAATTATCCAAAGACATTGTTTGGCGGTTTTGAATTGTCGCCCGTCGAAGCGTTGACCTGGGCGACAGCGGCAGCGTTTGTGCTGAATGAAATTTTGGAATATCGGTTTTCGCGCGCGCAAAAACTCTTGACAATCTTCGGTCTCCAGTCTCAAGTCTCGTTTTTCGATTGGCTTGCGCTCGCGTTTTTCATTCTGGGCGCGGCGTCCGTTTTTTGGGCGGGTAATTTTGGCGTGGCGAGCCGTGAGTTTCGGATTATGGTTTTGGATCCGCTCTTGTTGTACGCGATGTTGAGGATGACGAATGTTGCATCATCTGTCAATGCGAGCGGGTTTCGCGAGAAATCTCGTTTTGGGGCAAATGAGATTTCTCACGCTGTTCGAAATGACAACCATAGGTTTGTGTGGGCATTGCTCGCGTCTGCTGTTGCCGTATGTGTTATCGGCTTGTATCAATTTTTTACGGGCAATGTGATTTTGGCGGACGGCGTCGCGCGGTTGACGGCGGTGTGGGGTTCGCCGAATAACGTCGCGTTGTATGTGGGGCGACTGCTGCCGATTGCGTTGGCGTTCGCGTTGTTGTGGCGCGAGGGGGGGGGCGACCACAAGGGTTCGCCCCTACGGAATACGCGATTTGTTTATGCCGCGCTCGTGATTTTGTTCGGCGCGACGATTTTGCTCACGTATTCGCGCGGGGCGCTGCTGCTGGGCGTGCCGGCGAGTGTGTTGTTTGTGTTGATTGCGGCGTATTTGCAGGGGCATCGCTTGTCGCGGCGCGCGTGGCTTGTGATTGGCGCGGTGTTGCTGGTGAGCGCGCTCGCGCTGTTGTGGTTTGTGACGACGGAGCGTTTTCAATCGCTGTTTCAAACGGGAACGGGTACCGGCTTTTTTCGCGTCGCGGTGTGGACGAGCGCGGTGAACATGATTCGTGACCATCCGCTGCTCGGTGTGGGACTCGACAATTTTTTGTACGAGTATCCGAAATATATGCTGCCCGACGCGTGGCGCGAACCGAATCTTTCGCATCCGCATAATTTCATTTTGGATTTTTGGACACGGCTCGGAATTTTTGGCGTCGCGATTTTGTTGGCGTTACTTGTTTTGTTTTATCGCCGCGCGTGGCATTCGTTCAAAACGACGCCGGATTTGTATGCGCGCGCCTTGATGCTCGGCTTGATGGCGAGCATGGTCAATTTTCTCGCGCACGGTTTGATTGATGCGGCGTACTTTTATGTGGATTTGGCGTATGTCTTTTGGTTGACGATATTTTTGGTCCAAGACCCGAAGGGTTTTTTGGATACGTTTGCTGATTCATCGCGTGTGTTATAAAAACCCTTCGGGTCTAAATCGTCGTCCAATCAAAAATAATCCCCAACGCGGACGAACGGTCGCGCTGCAACTGTGTGTAAATCTCCGGCGCTTGCTGCGGCGAAACGCGATGCGTAATCAAATCGTCCACGCGCATTCTCTTTTGCAAGAGATAATCGAAAAACAATTCTACGATTTCGTGCGCGCCCCACGGTGTGAACGCGTCGCCGCGCATCGGACGCGCGTACGCATGAATGCCGAGAATCGAAAGCGAGTTGCTGACGACGCCGGGACCGAGATGCTGCTGCGTCGGCGTGGGTGAATCGCCCAAGAGAATCAAGCGTCCCATCGGACGCAGCAATTGTAAACATTGCGCGAGCGCGGCGGGGTGTCCCGTAATATCAAAAACGACATCGAGCATTTTGCCGTCCGTGATGTTTTCAATTTCGGCGCGCGCTTGTGCCGCATCCATCGCGAGCGTATGTGTGGCGCCGTGTGTGCGCGCCATATCCAAACGCATTGGTACGGGGTCAATGGCAATAATGCGCCGCGCGCCCGCGATGTAAATGTACTGCGTCACGAGTTGTCCCAAGATGCCGAGCCCGACGAGTCCGACGGTTTCGCCCAACTGCAATTGCGCGCGCCGCGCGGCGAGCTGCGTCGTTGTCGCCAGAATTGCCCACGTTGCTTCTTCATCGCTCACACCGTCGGGAATCTTGTACGTTTCGATTTCGGGAATCGAAAAATACTGTTGGTGCGGAACCCATGTCGCAATGCGTTCGCCGACGCGGAACGTTTTGATATTGTCACCAACCGCGACGACGCGCGCGGACATGCTGTAGCCGGGGCGAAACGGATATTTCACCCAGTCCGCCCAATTCGTGCCTGCGTCAAAAATGCCGCGCAGGCAAAAACTTTCGGTGCCGATACTGACGAGCGATTTTTCCGCGCGGCACAAGATTTGGTCGGGCGCGGGCGGCGCGACCTCTTCCATTTCCACCACGATTTTTTGTTTTTCGGGAAAGACGATGTAACGGGATTGCATGGGGCGACTCCTTTGTCGAATGGCGTTTGCGGATGCATTATATCCAAGAAAACGCGTTTTTTACGGCGTATGCTGTGTCTGCCACATGACAGACATGAAATTGCGATTTTGTTACAATTGCGGTTGTCCTGTTGCGCAACGACGCAGTTTATAGTACGCTTGCGTCTCATTGTCCGCAGCGGCAAAGCTGTTCCATCTGACGAGAGAAAATATGCCCAAATCAACTCAAACCCCGTCTGCCAAGAAAACGAAACGCGCGCCTGCAAAAGCCGCGCGGATAAGCTCCACGCCTGCGCGCAGACTTAAGCCCCGCATTGCGGAATTGGAAGCGGCGCTTGCCGCCCGCGAGGCGGAACTCGCCATTCTCAACAGTGTTGGCGAGGCGATGGCAAAGACGCTGGACGTCAAGACAGTGGCAAAAATCGTCGGCGATAAAGTCCGCGAAATTTTCCATTCTGACGCTGTTTCGATCATGCTTCTGAACGCGCAAACGAACATGATCCACGTGCATTATGAATATGATGCAGGCGAAGGCGGGTATGTTGATTACATCGAGCCTTTCCCGCTCGGCAAAGGCTTGACCAGCAAAGTCATTCAATCACGTCAACCGTTACTTATAGGAACCAATGAAGAAGGAATGGCGCACGGAGCTTATATGGCTCCTGAAGCGGTAGAACAAGGCTCTGGCATAGTCACCGAATCAATAATGATGGTGCCGATTGTTGTGAGCGACAAGGTATTAGGCGTGGCAATGGTAAGCAATTACAAAAAATACGCCTTTAATGCAAATAACCTGCGTTTCCTCCAGACGCTTTCATCCAATATGGGCATAGCCATCCAAAACGCACGCCTTTTCCAAGCCGAACAAGAACGCGTCGCGGAACTGCAAATCATCAACTCGATTCAGCAAGGTCTCGCCGCCGAGTTGGACTTTCAAGCCATTGTGGATCTGGTCGGCGATAAATTAAGCAAAGTGCTCCACACGGGCGATCTCGGCATTCGTTGGTATGATGAAAAAACCAATCTCATACATTATCTCTATGAGTTTGAACACGGCAAACGGCTTAATATTCCACCTGCTCCACCAACCCCTGGCGGACAGTTCGAGACGATGCGAAAAACAAGACAGTCGTTTGTGATAAACACGATTGAAGATTATGAAAAAGCAAAAATTCCGCTACTCCCTGGAACAGACCAAAGTAAATCCATGGTCTCTATTCCGATTATCAGTAG
>CAZXYP010000234.1:0-8879 GCA_964644955.1 uncultured Anaerolineales bacterium
CGAATTATTTCTATACTCTCAACACCCCTGAACATACTCATTATCCAACGCTTCGCCAAAAAAATCTGAGTCTCGCGCAGTACATCACCGCGCGCGTTTCCAAATTTGGCGGGGACAATGGCATGACGCGCGCCTTGTGTGGGCTGCCCAATCTCGCCAATGAGGTGCCGTTTGGAGAATGCACGCGCGCCATGTTGGAACAAGCCAAACACAATTTGGAACATCGCATCACAACCTTTGGTTTGACGGAACAATTTGATAAAGGACTGATGCTGTTGCAGAAAACACTGCACTGGCGGATGCCGGTCTATACCATCCAAAATGCAGGCGATCCGAACAAGTCCGCCCAAACATTGGATGCGGAAACACGCGCCGTGATTGCGAAACAAAACGCGTTCGACATTGAATTGTATAAATTTGCACGCGCACTCTTTCAAGAACGCGTCCGTGCCGCGCAACCAATGCTCGCTCTGCGCTTGCGAGTATTCCGCCACTTTAACCGGAAATATCGTCAGAATCCCGATGCCCTTCAAGAAATCCGGCGCTTTGAAACCAAGCGCTGGGTGCGCGCGTTGGGGTGGAGTTTTTGACAGGACATTGATTCGCCATGCCCATCATGTTTTCCGAAACTCTGGCGCTCTATTCCAGTTTGTGGCTTTTCGGTCTAATCGGACTGGGACCCGCATTTTGGCTAGTGCGCGCGGGCGACAAATTCATCCCGTATAGCACTGCGTTGGCGCCTGTTGTGGGCTATGCGTTAATGGCGCTCGTGAGTTTTCCGCTCCTGCGTTTCGTTGGACCCATTCGCGATTGGGCAATCCCGCTCACGGCGCTGCTCCTGCTCGGCAGCGGCATTCTCGTTTTTCTGGCAGTACGGCGCGGCGCGTTTGCGCAAATGGATTGGCGCAAGAACATCCGTCGGTTCATTTTCCCGATTGTGGCGTTGGGGATTGTTGGTCTTGTCTTGTCCATTCCCTTCTGGCGGTACGGCATCAACTATACAATTTTCCGTTCCAATTCGAGCGATGCGTTTGTGTATATGACGTATGCGGAAAGCGCGCGCGTAGTGGATTGGCATACGTATCGCGCCGGAGCAGATCTCACCGCGCAAAATTTGGACGCGGTGCGGCAATTGGCGCTAGCATCGCCGACGGCGTTGTTGAGCGCGCGCTTTGCCAAAGACATTGCCCAACTGAATCACCCCGGCGTGATTGCGTGGCTCGCGCAATTGCACAATCTCCCGGTGTTCCGGTTTTATTTCATTTTCAATTCCTTGATGTTTTTTGTCGCCTTTTGCGCATCATTTGTCCTTGCAAACGTTTTGCGCTTGCCGCGTGTGCTGCAATATCTCGGCGCCGCGACGATTGCCCTCGGCTTTTGGGCACATTTTATTTTGGAAACGGATGCCGGCGGCGAAATCGCCATGATTCCTATTTTGCTGCTGCTCGTCTTTGCGTGGTGGCAGACGGAAACAGAGGAATCAAACCGGCTGCTCTCTCGAACGCGCGTGCTTTTGGTTCTGGCAATCGCCGGCGTAGTTTGTGTCTATTCTCCGATTGTGCCATTGATTGTTCTGGGTTTCATCCTCTATTATGCATTTGTGTTACTTACAAAACGCAATGTGCGCCACACAATTTTGTCGCTTGCCGCGACGGCTGCGGGCGTTGTGATCCTGTTGACGCTCACGCTGCAGATTGACAATATCCTGGCAATTTTCAACACGCTGTTGTTTAATGCGGTGGGGCTGCGCGTGAAAAACGAGCCGATTGTTTTTCAAATGCTCGCGCCGGACCCGCTCAGCACGTTTTGGGGGTTGCCCGGCTTTTTGTATTTTGGGCGCGCCGGAGGGACGCGCAATCTCTTGATGAATGTGGCGCTGTGGATTGTCGGAGCGACATTTTTTGCGGGCTTGCTTGGCAATTTTGTTTTTTCCATTCGACGCCGAGAACGCGTCGCCGAGCGCATTCTATTTGCGCTCATTCTCAGCGCCGGGGTGATCGCGCTGGTCATGTTGTGGCGAGAGTATCTGCGCAATTCCGGGCGCACACTGGGCTATGTGTATCCTTATCTGTTGTATGGCGCGCTCGGCGTGACTACGGGATTAACCGGTTGGCGCGCCATATCGGAGGTGTGGGCGCGCCGCGCGCAATGGGCGCTCACGGCAGTGTTTGCCGTAGGGATGATTTTGCAAATCGCGCTTGTTATCACAATCCCGACGCTCAGTCCCTCGTATGGGATTTTCAAGAACGCACAGACGAATCGCCATGCCGACTATGAGGTCGCGGCGATTGAAACACAGTTAAAAAAGAATCCACCGCGTGCCCTCGTGGTGGATGTGCCGAACGATACGTATTGGGAACGCGCGCTGTATAGTCTGTTTGTGTTTCAGCCCTTCCGCGCCAACTTTTTGAATGGGGTCGTGGTGGACAACGGCACCCGGTTCCAAAATATCATTACACAGGCGCCGGAGTTGAATCCCGATTATGTTGTCCTAACAAAAAAGAATGACTATTTGCAGGATAGTGGAATCGCGACCCGCCTTGCGGAAAACCAAGATTTGGCCCTGTACCGCATAGAACGCGCCGCGCCCGATTTGTTTGCCCGGCGCGCATCCGAAGTCGAACGCGCGAATAAGGCAAAACCATTTTTTGAGCCGGGCGAGTTGAAATAGCGCACATGAATCTTTCGGTTGTCATCCCGGTCTATAACAGTCAAGAGAGTTTAGCGCTGTTGGTTCAAGAACTCGTGCGCGTGCTTGCCGCGACAGCCCAAGCCCACGAGATTATTTTGATTGACGATGGCAGTCCGGACAACAGCTGGCAAATCATTCAGGAACTGGCGCAGCACTATCCGACCCTGCGCGGCATCCACTTGCGGCGCAATTACGGACAGCACAATGCCTTGTTGTGTGGAATTCGGGCGGCGCAATATCCGGTCATTGTGACGATGGACGACGATTTGCAACATCCGCCGTCCGAAATGCCTAAACTATTGTCCAAGTTGAATGAAGGATACGATTTGGTGTATGGCACACCGCCTGAACTGCCGCACTCGTATTGGCGCAATTTTTTCTCGCGCACGACAAAAATCGTTCTCGCCAAAGCAACCGGCATTCCAAGTATTCGCTATATGGACGCATACCGCGCGTTTCGCACCGAATTGCGCGACGCGTTCGCGGATTACTCCAGCCCCAATTTGCAGTTGGACGTGCTGCTGACATGGGGCACGACGCGCGTCGGTTGGGTGAGTGTGGAACACGCGCCGCGCCGTATCGGAAAATCAAATTACGATTTTTGGCGTTTGTTTAATCAATTGATGCTGCTCCTCACCGGGTACAGTGTGACGCCGCTGCGGTTCGCCAGTCTGGTCGGTTTTGTTTTTACCCTCGTCGGTTTGCTGATGCTCATCTGGGTTGTGGTGCGCGCGGTTGCGCTGGGCAGCATTCCCGGTTTCCCGTTTCTCGCCTCCGCCATTGCAATTTTTTCGGGCGCGCAGTTGTTTGCGCTGGGCATCATTGGCGAATATCAAGCGCGCATGTTTAATCGTTTGACAGAGCGCCCTACCTATGTGATAGGCGAAACGACAAACCGCCCCGACAACGCATGAGCAAAATCATTGTCATTGGAGGCAAAGGGACCGCGCTGTGCATCGGCGAGCAAATCGCGCACGCGCAAAGAGACTTCAATGCCCCGGACGAATTTCTCGGCTGGGCTTTGGATGAACCTGCGCCGGGCGCAAGCATCAACGGCTATCCGATTCTCTGCAAACCGCGTGAACTCGCAACGCAGTTTCCCGCGCGCGATGTGAAATTCATATTTGCGCTCTATAAACCGGAACAAATGCGCGCGCGTACCCTACTGCTGGCAAGTTATCAAATTCCGCCGGAACGCTTTGCGACCTTTGTCCATCCTTCTGCGGTTGTATTGCCCAGCGCGCGTATCGGCAGCGGAACGGTCGTGCTGAGTCACTGCACCCTGCACGCCAACGTCACGCTCGGCGCGCATGTGATTGTGAATCCCAACGTCGTAATCGAGCATGACACACAGGTGGGCGACAACGCGTTTATCTCGGCGCACGCCTGTCTTGGTTCCGCCGTTCACATCGGCTGCGGCGTTTTCATTGGACTGAACAGCGCGGTGCGCGAACAGGTCGCCATTGGCGATTTCGCTTTTGTCGGGATGGGCGCCAATGTGCTGCACAACATTGATTCTGACGCGCTGGCGTACGGGAATCCCGCGAAAATGCGCGCGCGCAAACAACATCCATGAGATTGGTTGTGGCGGCACGCGCCGCGACGATTTTGTACAACTTGCTCTGCGTGCAGCCGCGGCGCAAAACTTTTATTCTGCCTGCAAATATCTGCCCCATTGTGCCGCTCACCTTTTGCAAAGCACAAGTCCCTTTTGAGTTTATAGATATTTCACCCGATAGCTTGTGCCTCGACGCCGCGCAAACGCTGATGCGTTTGAAAAAAAATCTATCGTCCTACGGCGGCATTCTGTTTGCGCATACGTACGGCACGGAATCATCCTTTGAAACATTTTTTAGTAAAATCAAACAAATGGCGCCGCAGCTGCTGCTGATTGACGATTGTTGTTTGTGCGCCCCCCGGTTCGAGCCGCCGCAAGCCACTAGCGCCGACGTTGTTTTGTTCAGCACCGGTTATGCCAAAATTGCAGAGCTCGGTTATGGCGGGTATGCCTTTTTGCGCGAATCCGTACCGTACGCGGAGCATCTGCTTACCTACGATGCGACTGCGTTGGACAATGTGACTGCCGCTTACAAACATGCCATCGCACACGGGACTCGTTTTGAATATACCGACAGCGCGTGGCTCGACACGACCAAACCGACCGTCTCGCTGCAAACATACCAGACACAAGTGGAACAAACGCGCGCTGCCGCGCTGGCGCAGCGCGCCAAACTCAACGCGGTCTATACGCGTCATTTGCCCGCCGCCATTCAACTGCCGTCCGAATTTCAAACCTGGCGATTTCAGATTCGCGTGCCGCAGCGCGAGCGTTTGCTGCGCGCAATTTTTGACGCGGGCTATTTTGCCAGCGCCCATTACGCATCGCTTGCCGGGATTTTCACCGCAAGCGACGACGCGCCCAATAGTCGCGCATTGGCGGCACACGTGCTCAATCTTTTTAATGACCATCATTTTGATAGCGCGCGCGCGCGTGCCGTGAGCGACATCGTGAACGCACACCTTTCGCGCTGCGGCGTTGAAATCGGTTAAGATTCGAACCTGCCCATGAAAGTTGCCGTCATTCAATCCAACTATATTCCGTGGAAAGGATATTTTGACATCATTCATGATGCGGATGTCTTTGTCTTTCATGATGACTTGCAGTACACCAAGAATGACTGGCGCAATCGCAACAAAATCAAAACGCCCAACGGTTTGAAATGGCTCTCTATTCCGGTTGGTTCGAGCGAAGCTCGTTTGATTTGTGAGGTCCGATTGCCGAACGACGGTTGGGCAAAAGAACATTGGCGGAAACTGGAAGCCAGTTATGGGAAAGCGCCCTTTTTCAAAACGTACGAACCCTTTTTTCAAGAGCTTTACTTTGGGCGACAATGGGAAACGCTCTCTGCGTTCAATCAATGCCTGATTCGTTCGATTGCAAGCGAGCTGTTGGGCATCGAAACCGAGTTTCATGATTCGCGCGAATATGCGCTCAAGACTGCGCGCCTCGACCGTCTCTTGGAATTGCTTGAAAAAATCGGCGCGGAGGAATATATCTCCGGACCATCCGCCGCCACATACATTGAACCCGAACGCTTTGCCCAAGCCAACATCAAATTGACGTACAAGGATTATTCCAACTATCCCGAATATCCGCAGTTGTACCCGCCGTTTGAACATGCCGTCAGCATTGTGGATTTGCTCTTTCAGGTCGGACCCGAAGCGCCCCACTACATTTGGGGTTGGCGCGGTGTATCCCCATAACCTATGCCCAATGACACCGGAGCAGGATTGTTAACACGCCTTTTGCACGCGTTTGCATCCCATCCGCGCGGCTATGATTTGATTCAATTCGCCGCGGGCGCCACCCAAACCTCGCGCGTGCTGCGCGAGCATATGGCATATATGGGAGGAAGCACCGTGCTTGATGTGGGCGCGGGGACCGGCAGCGCGTACACGCTTTTGCCGGAGGGTACGCCTTACATCTGGTTGGACAATGACCCCAAAAAACTTGCGGGGTTCCAAGCGCGGTTTTCCAAGCCCGCAAAGATTTTGGGCGATGCCGTCCATTTGCCGCTGCGGTCCCGGTGCGTGGACTATGTAACCGTTTTGGCGGTAGTACATCACATCCCCGACATGGCGCTGCCACAATTTTTTACGGAATTGGCGCGCATCCCGCGCAAGGGGCTCTTTGTTTGTGACCCGGTAGCAACACCCTCGTCACTGCGGAGCAAGCTCTTGTGGCGCTATGACCAGGGCTCATTTCCCCGTACGCCGGAAACGCTGCGCGCTAAACTGGAACCGTATTTTGTTATTGAGCGTTTTGAACTTTTCCGGGTGCACCACCGCTACGCCGTGTGTGTGGCATCGCCGCGTGAAAAGATAATCGAGAGCCAAGCATGACGAAAATTCCTTTTAACAAGCCGACGATGGTCGGGCGCGAAGCCGAATACATGCACGATGCGATTGCGCGCGGGCAGATTTCGGGCGACGGTTTTTATACCAAACAATGCAGCGCGCTTTTAGAAAACGCGTTAGGCGCGTCCAAAGTATTGTTGACCACCTCCTGCACGCACGCGTTGGAATTGTCCGCGCTTTTGATAAACATTGCACCGGGCGACGAGGTCATTGTGCCATCCTTTACCTTTACCTCGACCATCAATGCGTATGTGCTGCGCGGCGCAATTCCGGTGTTTGCCGATATTCGCCCGGACACATTGAATTTGGATGAGCGCACGTTGGAGCGACACATTACGCCGCGCACGCGCGCGATTGTGCCGGTGCATTACGCGGGTGTCGGGTGCGAAATGGACACGATTATGGAAATCGCCGCGCGGCACCATCTCCCCGTCATTGAAGACAACGCGCACGCGTTGTTTGCCAAATACAAAGGAAAATTTCTGGGCACGTTTGGCGCAATGGCGACACAGAGTTTTCACGAAACCAAGAATTTTACGTGTGGGGAAGGCGGCGCGCTGGTTATTAATGCGCTCGAATACGTCGAGCGCGCGGAAATCATTCGCGAAAAAGGCACTAACCGTTCGCGTTTCTTTCGCGGGCAAGTGGATAAATACACGTGGGTTGATTTGGGCTCCAGCTATCTGCCTTCGGATATGCTCGCCGCATTTTTGTTGGCGCAATTGGAACAGCGTGAGAACATTCAGCAGCGCCGCGCCGAGATTTGGACGCGCTATGCGAACGGGATACGCGCGTGGGCAGAGGCAAACAACATTCAATTGCCCTACGTTCCGCCAGATTGCGAACAGTCCTATCACATGTTTT
The DNA here is from genome assembly GCA_964644955.1 of uncultured Anaerolineales bacterium. GTDB lineage: Bacteria > Chloroflexota > Anaerolineae > UBA4142 > SHND01 > SHND01. The sequence goes on from CAZXYP010000234.1 coordinate 7,475, forward strand.
ACATTTTGATGCCTTCCTTAGCATCGCGCCAACAGCTCATCGCGTATCTCAAAGAACATTCGATTCAAAGCGTGTTTCACTATCTGCCGTTGCATCTTTCGGATATGGGAATGAAATTCGGCGGACGCGTTGGCGATTGCCCGGTCACGGAAAGTGTATCCGAACGTCTGCTGCGATTGCCTTTTTATTATTCGCTTTCCGAAGCGGAACAAGAGCGTGTGATTGAAACAATCATTCGCTTTCAAGTCCAGGCTCCGGCGACTTGATGCACACAATGCCACGCACAAACAACCCAACCCATCTCTCCCTTGTCGCGCTCGTACCCGCCCGCGCGGGTTCCAAGCGCATCGTCGGAAAGAATATCCGCGTTCTGAATGGACACCCTCTGCTGGCATATACGATTGCCGCCGCACGCGCCGCCGATATTTTTGACGACGTGCTGGTCTCGACCGATTCGGAAGAGTATGCGGACATTGCGCGCTATTACGGCGCCAATGTACCATTCCTGCGTCCCGTCGAATTGGCTGGCGACCTCTCGCCAGATATTGAATGGGTTGATTTTACTTTGCGGCGTTTAGCAACCGACGGGCGCGCGTATGATTGTTTTAGCATTTTGCGTCCGACGAGTCCCTTTCGACAGCCGGAAACGATTCAACGCGCCTGGAGCGAATTTTTAACGGAAACGGGTGTGGACTCGCTACGCGCCGTCGAAAAATGCAAACAACATCCCGGCAAGATGTGGATCGTACGCCGCAATCGCATGATGCCGCTTCTGCCATTGTCGCCGGCTGATCAACCATGGCACAGTACGCAATATGCTGCGCTGCCCGAAGTATTTGTTCAAAACGCGAGCCTGGAAATCGCCTGGAGTCGCGTTGTGTTTGAGACACACACCATCGCCGGCAACACTGTGATGCCGTTTTTGACGCAGGGATACGAAGGCTTTGATTTGAATCTGCCGAATGATTGGCTGCTCGCCGAAATACTGCTCGAACGCGGCGCGGTCATGTTGCCGCAAGTTCCACAGAACCCTTACATCTTGCCGACCCACAAATATGATTGAACTACTTCTCATTCCTCAATCCGAATTTGAACGCGTGCGCCGCGCGTCCATCGAAACCTACGCGCGTCTCGAACTGCTTGCCAACATGTGCCGCGCCAATGCGTTGATGGCAGTCAAACGCGCGGGTTCGGGGCATTTGGGTTCCAGTTTCAGCGCGATGGACATTGTCGTCACACTGTACTATCGTCACCTGAATACACTGCGCGTCGGTTTTGATCATCCCGCGCGCGATATTTTCTTTTCCTCCAAAGGACACGATGTGCCGGGGCTGTATGCTTTATTGTACGCGCTCGGCGTCGTGTCGCAGGAACAATTGCTCAAATTGCGCCGCTATGGCGGACT
>CAZXYP010000235.1:0-799 GCA_964644955.1 uncultured Anaerolineales bacterium
TGGCAGAGGTGTTGAAAGCGATTCTCGCCGAGTGTGTGGCGCGCGTGCGGACCTAACCCCCCAACCCCCTTCCCTAAAAGGGAAGGGGGAGAAAATGCGCCCCTCTCCTAATAGGAGAGGGGTTAGGGGTGAGGTGTATCTCCTCTCTCCTTGTAGGAGAGGTCATCGGATACGACAAGGAATAAATTAGCCCCGTTTTTTTGGGGGGGGTGAGGTGTATCTCCCCTCTCCTTGTAGGAGAGGGGGCGGGGGTGAGGTGCTTGACCTTTTTTTCCATCCGCGTACACTCGCATTTGCTTGTCGAGTTTTTGAATCACCCTTTTCACTCACGACATGCCCTCTGCTGCTCCGCTATCCCGCCTCGCCCTCGCGCTGACAATTTTCGTCGGCGTCTGTGTTTTGTTGTCCCTCCCGCTTGCCGCCGCGCCGGAAACAAAGAGAAAGAAACCGGAAATTTCAACAACTGTTGTGATTAGCGAATTTCGCACGCGCGGCACAGGCGGTGCCAGCGATGAATTTGTTGAATTATACAATTTATCCAATGCGGCAATAAATATTGGTGGTTGGAAAATAAGAGGTTCGAGCAATACAGGTGTTGTTTCAACGCGCGTCACTATTACGTCTGGCACAATTATAGGAATAGGTTGTCACTATCTTGTTGCTACGAGCTCTGGCTACAGTGGAGCAATTGCGGCTGACCAGACCTATGCAACAGGAATTACAGATGATGGCGGTATTGCACTTACATTAGCAGATGATACGATAGTAGATCAGGTAGGCATGAGTAGTGGTTCTGCGT
>CAZXYP010000235.1:809-2899 GCA_964644955.1 uncultured Anaerolineales bacterium
GTGCGTCGCGGCTGATGGAGCGACTCGGCGACGAGGTACGACGCTCGCTGCGCTAACAACAAATGTTGATCGTGGGTATGAACGCAAGCCCGGAGGTATTTCAGGGAGTGCCACTGATACAGACAACAATAGTGATGATTTTCAAATACTTGCTCCTAGCGACCCGCAAAATAGGTTTAGTACTTGTATTACAGTCTCAACGAACACGCCCACAGACGTTCCAAGCAACACGCCAACGAACATTCCTACCGACATCCCAGCCAACACCGATACGCCCAGCAACACACCGACGCCGACCGAAACGCAAACCTATACACCCACATACACACCGACCGACACTCTGACAGAAACATTCACACCGACGCCGTCAACTACACCAACGCTCACAAATACGCCAACCAACACGCCGACAAACACGCCAACCATCACGGACACTCCAACCGCGACCGATACTGCTACGTCAACCTTGACTCCGACCGATACGCCAACACTCACTGGCACGCCGACGGACACGCAAACCTACACACCCACATACACACCAACGGACACGGCGACGCCTACGCCAACTTTTACGCCAACCGATACGGCAACATTCGCGGTGACGCATACATCCACCAACACGCCGACGGATACGGCAACCTTCACGCCGACAAATACAAACACTGCGACCGCGACGCAAACGCCGACGAATACGGCGACGTTCACGCCGACCGCGCCATCGCACATTGTCATTAGCGAATTTCGTTCGCGCGGCACGGGCGGCGCGAACGACGAATTTATTGAATTGTTCAACCCCGGTACTGTAATAGAGGATCTGAGCGGTTGGAAGCTTCGCCGTTCAAGCGGATGCGGCACAACGTTGACGAATATGGTAACGATTTCGACGACCACCTTGCTTGCACCGGGACAACATTGGCTGGCTGCAGCAACGGGGTCAACGTATGCGTCGAGTGCGGACCAGACTTTTTCGGCGGGAATCGCAGATACGGGCGGGCTTGCGGTAACAAACGCAGACAGTAGTGTGATTGATGCCGTCGGTATGTGTTCTACAACAACTTTTGTTGAAGGCACATCGCTTGAGGCACTGAGCGGCACAACCGAACAGAGTTACGAGCGCAAACCCGGCGGCGCGTCCGGCAATTGTTACGACACGAATGACAATGCCACAGATTTCTTGCACAACAGCGGCACAAGCAATCCGCAAAATCTCGCGTCCGCGTTCACGTACTGCGCCGGCGTCGAAACGGCTACGCCGACACTAACGCCCACCCAAACCGACACACCGAATCCAAGCGCGAGCGCAACTCCAACCTTTACGCCCACCGACACGGCAACGCCGACGCCGACCACTGTTTTTGTCGCGGGCGCAATTGTTATCAACGAAGTTGCATGGAGCGGCACAAGCGCGAGTTCGTCCGACGAATGGATGGAACTGTACAACACGACGGGCAGCGCCATTGATTTGACGAATTGGACGTTGGGCGACGGCGGCGACATCAGCATCACATTGTCCGGTTCCATTCCCGCGCTCGGTTACTATTTGCTCGAACGCACCGACGACATGACCGTAAGCGATATTACGGCAGACGAAATTTATACCGGCGGCTTGAGCAACAGCGGCGAAATTCTGACGCTGCGCGACGCGTCCGCCAATGTCATTGACACGGCGAATACCAACGGCGGCGCGTGGGCGGCAGGCACAACCTCGCCCGCGTGTTCGATGGAACGAATTGACGCAGCGCAAGCCGATACCGACGCGAATTGGCAGACGAATGACAATGTGCATCGCAACGGACTCGACGCGTCCAACAATCCCATTTGCGGCACGCCCAAAAATCAAAACAGCGCGTCGCTGCCTGTCACGCCCACTGCGACGTTTACGCCGACGTTGACCAACACTCCCGCGCCCGGCGGATTGTATGTCAATGAATTCATGCCCGACCCCGCGCAGGATTGGAACGGCGATACCGTCGCGGACGACGACGACGAGTGGATTGAAATTTACAATGCCAACGCGTTCGGCGTGGATTTGAGCGGTTGGAAATTGGATGATGTCGCGGACGGCGGTTCCGACGCGTACACCATCCCCG
>CAZXYP010000235.1:2909-8860 GCA_964644955.1 uncultured Anaerolineales bacterium
GCACAAACATTGCGCCTAACGGTTTTCTCATTTTCTATCGCGCGGATACAAACCTTGCGCTCAACAACACGAACGACGATGTGCGCTTGCTCCAACCCGACGATGTGGTCACCGACATTATTTCGTACAAGACCTCGCAAACGAATGCATCGTGGTCACGCGTGCCTGACGGCGCAAACTATTTTTCACTCTATTGTCCGCCCACGCCCAACGCGTCCAATTGCAGTGTCGCGCCAACACCGACGCTCACGCCCACGCCGTTCGCCAAACAAATTTTCATTAACGAATTCCTGCCCGCGCCGTATCTGGATTGGAATCACGACAAAATTCTCGATGCGGGCGATGAATGGATTGAGCTGTACAACGCGTCGAATCACGCGGTGGACTTGAGCGGCTGGCAGTTGGATGACGCCAAGAGCGGTTCCTCGCCGTATGAAATTCCTGACGGCACGATGCTCGACGCGCACAGTTTTCTGTTGTTGTATGCGCGCGATACAAGCGTCGGTTTGAACAATGACGGCGACACCGTGCGCCTGTTGTATCCCGACGATACAGTTGCAGACAAGTACAAGTACGAACCCATCGAAACCAACAAGAGTTATGCGCGGCGACCGGATGGCGGCGACCGCTGGGTCACATATTGCATTCCCACGCCCGGCGCGCCAAACTGCGCCATCAATACCACACCCACGCCGACGCGCGTATTCAATCTCACGCGCATTTCCGAAGCGCGCGCGCTGCCGCACGGTTCAAGAGTTACAGTGTTGGGCAGCGTCATCGCGCATCCGTGCGAATTTGATTTGTACGGACACGAAGCCGTCATTTCCGATGGCAGCGCGGGGCTGGATGTGTACATGGGTTTCCCCGCGCGCATGTCGTGTCTCATTCCGCGCAGCGAACAAATCGTCGTTACCGGCGTCATCAGCGACCACTATGGATTGAAAACTATTTATCCCGAATCAAACATGGATTTGACGCGCCACTATGACGAGCCGCGCGCCATCGCGCCGCGCGCGGTGCATACCGGCAATTTTGGCGAAAATGTCGAAGCCATGCTCGTCACAATTCAGGGTAAAGTATCGAACGGCAAAAACGGCGATACGTTGTGGGTGAATGACGGCACCGGCGCGGTGGAAGTGTATGCGGATGAATTCAGTCATACCTCGTTCGAGGGAATCCCGCGCGGTTCCATCGTGCGCGTCACCGGCATCGCGTACCAATACAACGGCGGCAAATTGCCGGAAGAAGGATACTATTTGCGCGTGCGCGCGCCCGACGATGTGATGGTATTGGAACGCGCGGAAAAATTGGCGGAAGCGCCCGGCGGTCGCGGCGGCGTGGATTTGGGCGCGATCGCAATTGACCAGGCGCTCACGACAAAAACGCAAAACTATGTCACCGTCGGCGGTGTTGTGACCATGCCGCCGGGTGTGGTGGACGACAATGATTTTTGGATTCAGGACGCGTCGGGCGGCATTCACGTCTTTGTTTCAAAAGCGGCGGGCGCAATGCCGTCCATGCAGCTGCATGACCATGTGAGCGTGCGCGGACGCATCGTCAACGCGTTTGGCGCGCGCGAATTGCGCGTCGAACTGCCGGACTCGATTGGCGTGCATGGCGCGGGAGTGGCGGTCGCCCCGCGCGTTTTGAAAACGGGACAGGTAGATTTTTCGCAAGAAGGCGTGTTGGTGCAAATCGTCGGCTGGGTCGCGCGTTTTGACGGACGCGAAATTTATATTGACGATGGTTCGGGCGAGGCGCTGGTGTACATTGACGCGGGCACGCGCATTCGCTGGGCGCGTTTGCATGTCGGCGACCCGGCAAGGATAACGGGCGTCGTCGCGCGTTTTCGCGGCGCGCCAGAAATTTTGCCGCGCGTGCAAAGCGACGTGCAGTTTGGCGTCGCCTTGCTGCCGATTGCGGGCGCGCACACGCCGACCTTTTTGACCCAACTGCGCGCGCGCGGCGCGGTGGGCGAAGAGTTGGCGTGGACGCAAAAATTGTCCGCGCACGCCGCATCCAATGCGCCGCAAATTGATTCCCCGCGTGCGGTGCAACCGAAAACGTCACCGGCGGGCGCGTCCGCAGCGCCATTCGACGCGGATACCGTCATCACGGCATTGGCGTTTTTGCTTCTCACCGCGTCCGGTACGTGCGGCATTATCGCCGCGCATAAATATCGCGCCGCGCGTGTGAAATAAAAAAACCGCACGCGCACGTGCGGTAATGTCTAGAGATTTTTTATGCTGCGGCTGCCGTCGCGTTGACGCGGGTGCGCCGCAATACGGCATTGAGACGCGCGTGAAAGAGGCGCGGCTCGCATGGCAAATCAATGTGCGCGTCCGCGCCGAGCCGATAGCCGCGCGTAATTTGTTCGCGCGCGGAATTGTGCGTCAGCATCACAATCGGCGCATTCGAAAAATGCCGCGCCGTGAGGCAAAACAACGCGGCGTCTTCATCCCCTTCCTCCAACGCCACCAAAACCGCATCCGGTTGTTCCTGACGCAGCACGGCGGAGGCCGCCGCCGGGTCAGCGACAATGCTCAAGCGGTCCTCGCGTCGCATCACGCGCGGCACGATGGCACACGCGAGCGAGTCTTGATGCGAAATCAAGAGAAAATGCTGCGAATTCATTTTTGATGGCTTGACGGACAAGGCGTCGCGCTGACAGGTGAGGAAAATAAGAGGAAAAGGTGACGACGTTGCTTTATGATAGCACACCGCGCCGCGCACAACAATCGCTTGCGATTACAATCTGATTACCAACCTCGCCGCGCGCGCGTAACTTGGGACATTATGCGTCTTGTTTTATAATCGTTGCGCCCTTGTCGGGAAATGCGTAACCGATACGCGTTTCCAATTCGTTCCGCGCGCAACCTTCTTTCAGGAACCATTCATGCACCGAATTCGTTTCATCTTTGCAGTTACGCTGGTCAGTCTGGTCAGTTTCGCATTGGCAGCGTGCAGTGACGCGTCACCCGCGACCACACCCGTTCCGCAAGCCCCACCCTCCGGCGCAATGGTTGCCACGGCGGCGCCGCAGACGCAACCACAAACGCAGGTGCAAAGCAGTCAATGTAAAAATGGCGGGCGTTATGCGTTGGAAGCAAACGATAAACCTGCGGCGCAGGTGAATGACACGGTCATTCCGTTAAGCGTCTATGAACGTCAGGCGGCGCAGGCGCAAGCGGCATTGGTGCAGCAAGGCGTTGACCCGAATTCCGAGCAGGGTAAAGAAGCGGTCAAAGGATTGCGCGCGCAAGTATTGGCGCAGTTGATTGACGACGCGCTGCTTGAACAGGAAGCGGTCAAGCAAAACATCAGCCCGAGCGATAACGAGATTAACGACCGTGTGCTGCAAGTGATCAATGACGCGGGCGGACAAGCCAAGTTCTTTGAGTATCTCACCAAGAATCAATTGACGCTTGAGGACTTGTGTCAACAAATTCGCGCCAACGTGTTTAGCGAAGCCATGATGACGCGAGTGACACAAGCATTGCCGACGCAGACCGAGCAAGTGCATGTGGCGCACATTCTCTTTGCAAAAAAACAGGATGCCGATGACGCGCTGACCAAACTCAAAGCGGGCGCGGATTTTGGCGCGCTCGCCAAACAGGTTTCGCAAGATGAAGCGACGCGCGACAACGGCGGCGACCTCGGCTGGTTCCCGCGTGATGTAATGCCGCCGGAATTTGAGCAAGCGGCATTTGCGCTTCAACCCGGTGAAATCAGCGGCGTGGTCAGTACGCAGCTGGGGCTGCACATTGTCAAAGTGTTGGAACGCGATGCGAAACGCGCGCTGACACCGGAACTGCTGCAAAATCAACGTCTTGCCGCGTTCAATACGTGGCTCGAAGGCGTACGCAGTAAAGCAAAAATCGTAAAGTCCGTACAGGAGTAACAACGTTCGTGAAAAAAGTACTACCTTTTATTTTGCTCGGCGCCGCCGGGCTCTTGTTGTGTATCGGCGTCGGCGCGTTGGCATGGAATTTTTTGGGCGCGCGCGGACCGGCGGTGGACACGTCCAAGTGGTTGACCCCGCAAGAACAGGTGGACACAAAAAAAATCATTCCCGGTGTCGCAGTTGCCATTCTCGCAGGGACGAGTGATGACGCGTCGGCAGACGATTCGCTTGCCGCCGGAGATTTTGAGGGCGCGTTCGCGCAAATTGCCTACAGCAGCGAATTTTCGGATGCGAATCGCGTTGGCACGTTGTTGTTGTTGGGCAATCGCTATGCGGCTGCCAAGCAAATTAGCAAAGCGGCATGGATGTACCAGTACGCCATCTTTTTGGCGACCGTAAGCCCACAGCCGTCCGACTTGAATCGGATTCAAACGCTCTTGGAAGCGGCGCAAGGACTCAAGGCGCTCAATCTCGAAGCGAATGCGCGCGCCGCGTTGGATCAGGCATATCTCGTGGCGGTGTACAGTTACGCGCTGCCGCGCGATACGCGCGCGCAGGTGGCGGAACAAATCGCGCGCATGTATGAAAAATTCGGCGCGCCGAAACAAGCGCAAGAAGCCCGGCAGCTGGCGCGAGATACGATTACGTTGGCGGATGAAAGCGCAATCAATCTGGCGCGGCGCCCGTTTCGCATTCAGCCAACCGCCCTGCCGTTGAATCCCGATATCGTGACCAAGATCAAAGAACGCATCAGCGTCGCACGCGAACTGGTAGATGCCCTGAATCTGAACCCGCCCAAAACCGAAGCCGATTTGCCCGAAGAATTGGTGCGCGCGCTCGGCGACGCGTTGTTTGAAGAAGATGCCGTGCGGATGGACTATTACGCGTCGCAGTTTGACGCCGCGGCAGATGCGTCGGCACAGCTCGGCGTGCTGCGCGAAAAACTCAAGTGGCTCGCGCTGAAATCGCGCATCGCGGAAAAGGGCTTTGGCATTTCGCTGGTGCCGGATTGGGAAGACCAAGCCGCCGATATTGAGCAAGAGTTGAATGATTCGTACGCCGATTATTTCGCCATTACGCAGCAGCAAGCGTCCGGACTCGCCAAAGCCGAAGAATCCAATCGCAGTAACGAAGACTTGATACGCAACGCGATTGTGGCGGGACGCTGGGGCGCATATCCGCAGTACGATGAAGCCGATTTGCGCGCGCAATTGGACGAGGTTTCGCAGGCGCTGCGCGACGAGCAGGTTGCGTCGCTGCGGCTCGATAGTTTTATGCGCGGTAATCAGGTACTGTATTTGCTGGTACCGGACGAATTGTACGGGATGGGCGAACGGGCGCTGCCGCGGTAAGAGTTTGTCGGATGGTTGATGCGAAAACGCATTCACCATCCGATTTTTTTTGCCGCGACTCTTGTCCTATTTACGCCGCGCGCGGGATGTGTTATAGAAAGTACGGTATTGCATACCAACGGCGCGGACACGTCTTTTTGCCGCGCCGGTTTTCTGCTACAATAAGCGGCGATGCCGTACTGTATTTGCGAGGTCTATTGTGGGGTTTGAACCCGACCGTGACCGTTTTTTTCAATACGCCACGTTTGTGATGCTCGGTTTGACCGTCGTCGTGTGCGTGTGTTATGCGCTGATTTTCGCCAACCCGCGCGTGAATCCGATTGCAGCGCTGCGCCCTGAAACAGCAACCCCGGCGCTCGTGATGGCGGAATTGCCGCCGACGTGGACGCCGACACCGACCAACACGCCGACCAACACGCCAACCGCAACGGCGACTTTTACTGCCACGCCGCTTCCCACAAACACGCCAACCGCGACCTTGACGCCGACCTTCATTCCGACACCGACAACCTTTTTTATCGTCGTTACGGGTGTTCCTCCAACGCGCCGCCCGACACAACCACCACCGCCGCCGCCGCTGCCAACAGTGCCGCCGCTGCCTTCGCCGCAAGCCGTCGAGTTTCGATTGGGGCGTCCGGTGGAATCCGGTCCAAATTGCGGAACCTGGTATGTTTCGGGAACAGTGTACAGCGATG
>CAZXYP010000236.1:0-8854 GCA_964644955.1 uncultured Anaerolineales bacterium
CGTCAAAATGACCGTGGTGATTCTGACCCACTTGTCGCGCGCGAGCAAAAAGACCGTACCCTGCCCCAACCACGCGGCGACCAACACCGCGCCAAACAAATACCACACGCGCAGCACAAACGGATTAAATCCGAACGCGCCGGTGTACGCTTCCGCCGCGCCGCCGATGCCGTAAAACGTGAGACCAATGCCCCACACCAACAAATGTTTGTGCGAACGCCGCTTGTTCCATTTTTGAATGACCGCGAACGCAAACACAAAACTCAAGACCGCCGACGCCAGCGGCAGGAAAACACTCACAGCAAACATGACGGGACCTCCATAGGTGCGGGGCAGCGCTGCCCCATTTGGGTTTCTCTATCGAGTTTCGCCGTGAATAGGTTTTTGGGCAAGGGTCACTTGTCCATTTTTCCAGGGGCATGCCAAATCGTTCTGTGCGCGCGGTTCTTTTCACGCGCCCACGGGCAACGGATGACTGACAACTGCCCTCATGGTCCGTTCAGCGCAAACACCGATTCATATTGACCCGCCGACGCAATCAACGCTTCCTGTTCGTCCGGACTCTGCGGTTGATACTTTGCGCACGCGTCCAAGAACAATGGCAGCACCGATAAATCGCCCGCCGTGCAAAGCCCGGTCACATCTTGCGACAAGGCGAAATTGACGGCGGCTTGAATGTCCGCCGCATTGTCGAACGGCACGTACCATGTCGTGTGCGTGCGCGGTTGGTCGCGCCACACGCCCTTACCGATGGCTTTGATAATCATGGTGCCGACATCGCGCGCGCGACATTCTTGCAGCAGTTCTTGCGTCCCCGCGCGATACCGCGCGTCGGCGTACTGGACATAGTTGATGGGAAACAGAATCGTGTCGAAATCAAAACGCCGCAGTGCTTCCATGAACACGGCGGGGGAATCGTTGCCGTGTCCCGTAATGCCGAGATATTTGGTCAGCCCTTGTTCGCGCGCTTCCAACATCGCGTCGAGGACGCCGCCGCGCAATGCTTCATTCAATTGCGCGAGGGATGTAATGGCGTGAATTTGGTACAAGTCAAAATGGTCGGTGCGTAGTTTTTCGAGCGAACGCTGCAGCTCATCCCACGCGCCTTGCTTGGTGCGTTCCAACGTTTTACAGCCGAGGAAAAAATCTTGACGAATGCGCGGCATCCATGGACCGAGCAATTCTTCCGCTTTGCCGTACGACGGCGCGACGTCAATATGATTGACGCCTGCCGCAATCACTTGTTCCATTGCCGCGTCAGCGCGTTCTGGCGTCGTATCCCATAACGCCGCGCCGCCAAAAATCGCGACCGTGCTCATGTGGTTCGTGCGACCGAAACGACGTTTTTCCATTTTTGGTTCTCCTTTGAACAATCCGCAAAAAAATCAGACTGCGAATATACGGCGGGATTTATTCTCCACTGCGTACATCATTCAATGTGCGCGCCTGATACGCAATGCTTGAAAACACCGCACTGCACCCGCTGCCTGTCGGCGACTGCGCCGAAAAACCGACGCGCACATTTTCATATACACCCAAATCGAAATAACGCACAAAATGCCAGTACGCGCCATCGGGCGAATAATGAAACGCCCAAATGTTTTTGTGGCAATACACGCGCAAAAACACCGTGTTGCCGGAAACGACGACGCTGTTGCAGTCGTCCGAAACACCGCGCGTCACGACGGACACGAGCATCGGCTCCGCTTGCGGTGAAAATTCAAAACACAATTTCGCCCAATGCGTTTCGTCGCCGTACACAAACAATACGCCCGCATCGAAGTCCGAAGCGAACGCGACCGTCACGCGTGCGTGCAGCGTGAACGATTGCGTGTCGGGCGCAAACAAACACACCGGCGCGTTGTGAGTTTGAACATTTCCCGCCGGATCGAAAAACCAATCGGTTTGCGCGCCCGCCGTGATTGCGAGTTCGTCCGCAGCGTGGCGTGCAAACGCGAGTGGGATGTTGAGCCATTCAGCCGCGCCCGGCAGGTTAGAAAATTCAAGCATGTTCACGGGCTTCTCTTTCTGTGAAAAATCATTGTGACGGAATGATGCTATAATTTGAAACGTATGTCCAATGCCCGTCCGTCCGAACGAAAACCCACCACGCGCCGCCGCCCCGCTGTGCCCCGGTATCGCGGTCTCTCGGCGCGTGAAGCGCGCACAGTGGATGCGCTGCGCCGCGCGCTGCGCGCCATTCTACCGAACGGCGAATTGGTGAGTTTGTATTTGTACGGCTCGAAACCACACGGCGACGCGACGATTCATTCCGATATTGACTTGTTTCTCGTGTACGACGACGTGACGCCCGCGCAGGAAAACGCGCTGAAAGATTTGGTGAGTGAATACTTGAGCAAACCAACGGGCGTGCATTTGTATCTCTTTCCGGCGAATGCGCTTCAGTTCGCGGATTCGAATCCGATATATTATAGCGCCAGCCATTACGGCATCCGTTTAGAGGGAAACCCTATGCCTCACGTTCCTCTCAATCGGCGTCAAGTCGCCGCCGCCAAACTAAAACGCGCGCATGAAGATCTGGATTCAGCGCCGATCCTTTTGAATGCAAACAAAATCAACAATGTGATTTCGTTATCTTATTACGCCGCGTTCTATGCGGCAGAAGCGGCGCTGGCGAGTAGAGGACTCGTTGCCCAAACGCACAAAGGCGTCGAGACCTTATTCACTCTGCATTTTATTCGCGTGGGTTTGGTTCCCGAATCGTTCAAAGGTTTGCTCGGCGGCGGCCGTCACGCGCGCATTCAAGCCGACTACTTGGACCCGTATGCCCCCACTCCGGTTGAATTTACGCGCGCGCAAGCCGAATACTGGTACGAGCGCGCGCGCGATTTTGTTTCGTTCGTCGAAACCGCGGTCGAAACGTGGCTCGCCGAACCGCCGCTTGACGCGTAGGACACATCGGATCCTCGTCCCGCCTCATCCGCGCGGCATCAATCACGACTCACGAATTTCCCCAGCACGTTTAGTAAATCTACAAACACATTCAACCGCCGCTGCATGAAATTGCTTTGCAGCGCAACTGTGTCGCCAAATTCCATCACTGCATCATTCGCCTTTGTGGATTGCGCCCACGCAGGTTCGTTTTGCGGTTCCGGTTTTCCGTCGCGCGCGAACGCGAACCAATAATCGCCGACACGCTGCGCCATCGCCCGGTCCGCGTCCGTGACGATATTTTTGTATAACGGCAGCAAATCAAACGTATCAAACACAAAAACCAGCTCACCCCCGTGTGGAACGCCGGGTTGTTGGGCGCGCAAATTCTGCGGCAGATAACTGAAATAGTAACGCCAACTCGGCGCGCGCTGCGCGTGCGCGTCGGCGATGCGTTTGGCAAAGGCGGTGAAAATCAAATCGCGAATCACCTGCCGTCCCAAGTCCGCGTCGTCGGTCACGCCGGGATACAACGGCTTGAGCGCGATTTTTGCCACGCCCAACTTTTCAATCAATTTCGCGGGGTCAATGCCAAAGAGCTCTGCGACTGTCGCCTCATCGCTGTTGTTGCCGATAATGAGCGGCACGGGGGCTTCCGCGCCTTTTTGGAAAATGTCGAGAATCGGTTCGGGCAGCGCCGCATCGCCGACGATGAAACTCGGCGCGAGGGTCGCGCCCTTTTGATTCGTGGGAGCAAATTTTGCGGCAGGCACATCGCGCAATTCTTTTAAGGTTGCGTCCGCGCCGTTCAAACCGACCGCGTTTGCCACAGTAATGCCGACCGCTTGCGCTTGGGCGCGCGGGTGACTCGGAATGCCGTACGAGCTTTCGGCAATGCCGCGTTGAAACAAGCCGCGCGCGAGCGGCGACGCAAACAATGCCAACACACTTTGCGCGCCTGCCGACTCGCCAAAAATCGTAACATTGTTCGGGTCGCCGCCAAACGCAGAGATATTTTCTTGCACCCATTTCAACGCGGCGATTTCATCGAGCAAGCCAAAATTCACAGGTCCGTTCGGATTTTCCGAATCCAACGCGGGATGCGCAAAAAAGCCAAGCGGTCCGAGCCGATAATTCAGCGTCACGACAACCGCGCCGCGTTCCGACAAGTGTGTGCCGTCATACAGCGGCAAACTGCCCGCGCCCGTAATCAACGCGCCGCCGTGAATCCACACCATCACGGGGAGTTTTGCGTTCGGGTCGGCGTTGGGTGTCCATACATTCAGATACAAACAATCCTCGCTCTGCGCGCCCACGTTCGCCCCGCCCGGAATTTTGGATTCGGGTTGGATGCACGCGTCGCCGAATGTATCCGCGCGGCGCACGTCGCTCCAATTCGCTGCGGGCTGCGGTTCGCGCCAACGCAAATCGCCGACGGGCGGCGCGGCGTACGGAATGCCTTTGAACACGGACAGATTATTTTCGCGCGTGCCTTGCAGCGCGCCGTTTGCAATTTTTACAGTTGTCGAGTTGGACATGGGCAAGTCGGTTGGCGCCGGCGCCGGAGTAACGGGGACCGGATTGGTCGGCGCGCTTGTAGGAACAGCGGTCGGTTGGGTTGTCGTAGGCGCGGTGCGCGCGCACGCGACAAACGCCGGGAGCGCGCAGAGCAAAATCAGAACGCAAAGGCGGTTCATTTGTTTTTCCGTTTTGGCTATCTCAATTTGGCAATGCAGTTTTCGGCGGACGTTTGCATTGCCTGCGCGGCGGCGTCGGGTTCGAGCGCGCCTTTCAAGACGCCGATTTGATTGGGACGAATCGCTTCCCACAAACAGGTCAAGACCAAAGAATCGGGCGGCGCAATGCCGAGCAGCATTTGGTCGCTCATGCCCTTGAGAATCGGGTCACCGGTGATGGCGGCGTCCTGTACTGCGGCTTGCAGCGCGGGCAAACGGCGAAATTTTTTCGCCATGTCCACTTGAATCGGTTTTGAGGTGAGAAAATTGATGAACGCTTGCGCGATGGTCAATTTGTCGCCGCTCAACCCTGCGGGCATTGCAAAATAAACGCCGCCGGTGTACGGACGCGGATTGTCTTGCTTGCTCACTTGCGGCAGACGCGTCACGCCAAGGTCAGTGCCAAATTTTGCCTGATACGTCGGCAATGCCTCATCGCCGTTGATAATCATTGCCGCGCGTCCGTCCATGAACACGGCATCCGCAATCGGCAAGTCTGCGTCGGGGAGGGAAACTTTTTTGTCTTGCAGGGTCTTGAGCAGTTTCAACGTTTCGGTCATGGCGCGCGTGTCGAGCGTGGGCGTGCGTCCGTCCTCCGCGAGCGCGCCGCTTTTGAAACCGCCAAGCCACGGCAATAACCAAAATGGGTCGGTCGTGTCGTACGCGAGCGCGTATTGTCCGAGCGTTTCTTTGGTCAAGGTTGCGCCGAGCCGCGTCAACGCGTCGGTATCTTTGGGCGGTTCCTTGAGCAGTTTTTTGTTATAGTACAAAACCAGATTGTTGCCCGTTTCGACGGGAACGCCATACGCGATGCCGTCGCGCGAACCGCCTGCGAGCGCGGGGGACACGAATTGCGTCGCCGTAATAAAATCCGCGGCGCGCAATAAATCACTTGCCGCAAACTGCTGCAATTCTTCGTTTGTCGTCCACAGCAAATCTACGCCATCGCTGGCGTCGGCAAACGTGTTGCGGACGGTTTGCGCGTCTTTGGGCAAGAGTTTGATTTCAACGCCCGGATTGGCTGCCATGAATGCGGCGGCGAGATTCGACAGGTACGCATAGACGGGACTCGCCGCGTCCTCCTGGACCCACACGGTCAAATCGTTGAACGCATTGACCTGCGGCACTGCCGCGCCGGCGGCGAGCGGCGGATAACATTCGCCCAATGTGCGCGCGCCCACGAAGCCGCCCTGCACCAACGCCGCCTGAATCGAGTCCAGCGTAATGGGCTGGACCGGGATGGCGACCTGCAATACATCGCGGTCGTCCACGCGAATCGTGTTAGTTTGCAACCCCGCTTGATTGGGCTTTTCACCGTTCGCCAGGGCAAGCGCGAGCCGCACGGCAGATTTTGCCAATTCGCCATCGTCGCGCGTCAAATCGAGATTTTGCGTGTTGTTGCAAATCAACACGTAATTTTCCGCGTCCGCGCCCGCGCCCGCCACAAAGACTTTGCCCGCGAGTTTTTGCGCGTCGAGCGCCGCCACCGCGCCGCGCGCCAATGCAGAATTGTTGGCGAGAATGGCATGCACATTATTTTTGGCTTTGGTCAATTCTTCGGCAGTCGCGTTCAAGCCGTCCTGTTCCGACCACTCGCTGTTGGCGCGGTCGGCAATGATTTTCACCTGATTCTTTGCCTTTAACGGGTCAAGCACTTGAAAATAACCGCGCGTGATTTCGGAAGCGAGCGTGTCGCCTGCCGCGCCTTCAAGAAAAATAAAATTCCAGGGCGTTTTGGTTTTTTGCGCGGTCAAATAATTGACTGCCGCCTGCGCCTGCAAGCGTCCGATTTGCTGCAAGTCGTGAGAAACGTACGCGTCCAAATCGCGCGTGTTGATGAGACGATCAAAGGCAATCACTTGCGCGCCCGCTTTGTGCGCGGCGTCCACATACGACGCGGCGGCATCGGGGTCAACAGGTTGAATGACAAGCACGGGCGCGCCATCTGCAAGCGCGGCTTGAACCTGCGCGCGCTGCGTGGCAGGATCATTGTCCGCGGTTTCAATGCGAACAGTGCCGGTGATATTGCGCGTGTGTTCGGTAAAGTATTGCTCGAACAATTCTTGGCGCCGCGAATCAATCGCGGACAACAAAAAGACCGCTTTCAAGTTTTCGTTCGCGTTGGTCGCTGCGCGGGTGGGCGCGGGCGCGGTGCGGTTTGCTTGTGCGGTGACGGTTGCCAACGGTTCGGGCGTACTGGATTGCGGCGTTCCGTTTGCGGGCGGCGCGGTCGGCGCGGGTGCGGGGCCGCCGCACGCAGTGATGGCGACAATCAGCAAAAGGGTGAACAACAGCGCATTGCTGCGCGTACAAGAAAACAAATCATTCATCATGGTTCGAGTTCAAGAACATGTGCGGAGCGCGCGGCGAGTCGAAGCGGATACTTTTGCGCGGGCGCGGGCGCAAGGTCGCTTTTGCCGAGCAGGTCACTGAAATTCACCGTACCGGAGAACAGCGTGCTCAAGTCAAGCGTCACGTCAACGGCTTGCGCGGCAGTGTTCAAGACGACAAGAATTATTTCGTCGCCGTTCACGCGCGCATACGCGGTTGCGCGGTCACTGCCCTGTAATGGCACCGGCACAAATTCACCGTGATGCAGTGCGTCATGTTGCGCGCGCAGCGCAAGCAGCGCGCGATAATGTTCGAGCAGGGCTTCGGGATTGCCCTGTTGTTCCTCGACCGAGATGCCGTCGTTCGGTTGATTGAAACCGGTATCGGGATTGTACCACGTCGTCATGCCTTTGCCGCTTTCGCTTGCATACCAGTCCATCGGTTCGCGCACGGTTTTGTCGCCGTCGCTTTTGTCGCCCGCCATGCCAATCTCTTCACCATAATACAACATCGGCGTCGCGGGCAGGGTCAGGAGGAGCGTCGCCGCCAATTTCGCGCGTTCCAAATTTTGCGTCGCGCATTCCGCATTTTGGTCGGCGCATTGACCGTTCACTTGCGACATGACACGCAGGGTGTCGTGATTGCCGAGAAAGCGGACCGACTGCGCGCCGGGCGGATAGAGGCGCGTTTGCGCTTTGAGCAGCGTTTGAAACGCGCCGGGCGCGCGTTCGCCGAGCAGCGCGCTGCTGCCCGCGCGGTTGTGTGCGCCCATCAAATCGAAATAGACGGGAAAGTCAAAGGTCGCGTCGAATTCGTTTTCATAATACGGCGCAATTTTCAGACCGCTGTCCCACACTTCGCCCAAGAGCAGCGCGTCGGGCTTTATGCTTTTGATTTCTTGACGGAACGCTTTCCAAAAATCGTGCGGCACGCCCAACGCGTAATCGAGCCGATAGCCGTCAATGTCCGCCGTTTTCATCCAGTATTTTGCCGCGTCAATCAGATAGTCGCGGGTGGCGGGATTGTCTTGATTCCATTTGGGCATGTCGGTGGCGGAACCGAAATGTTCGTATTTGGTGTGCGTGCGGATTCCAACGGAATCCGAGTCGGCGAGCCAGCGGTACCAGTCCGCGTATTCGGAATTCGGATTGCCGTACGCATCCTTGAAAAAGGGATGTTGGTCGGAAGAATGTCCCGCGACAAAATCCAAAATGATTTTAATGTCGCGCGCGTGCGCTTGTTGCACCAAATCTTTTAAATCTTGTTCCGTGCCGAATTCGGGATTGATTTTGTAATAATCGGTGACATCGTACCCGTGATAACTCGGGGACGCAAAAATGGGCGTAAGCCACAGCGCGCCGACGCCCAACGCTTGCAAATAATCCAGTTTTTGTTCGATGCCTTTCAAGTCGCCGATGCCGTCGCCGCTGCCGTCGTAAAAACTGCGCGGAAAGATTTCATACAGTACTGTGTCGTTAAACCACGCGGGCGTTTGAATTGCCGGTTTCGCGGAGGTGGGCGACGGCGCGCGCGTGGGTCGCGATACGGTCGGGCGCGAGGTCGGTATTGCGGTTGGTTGAGCGAGTGTTGGCGGCGCAAACGTTGCAGGAGGCGTGGGGGGGGTATTCCGTACTGGCGTACTGCACGCGGACAAAACGAAAAGCAGTCCGACGACAACAATTCTAAACATCACACGCACGATTATAGTTTCATTGCCGTGAAAACAAAAAACTCGGATTCTCTGAATCCGAGTTTTTTTTATGTTCACATTTTACCCTTTTACTCCGCCGACGGTGAGACCGCCGACAATGTATTTTTGCAGTGAGAGATACACGGCGGCGACGGGCAGCGCGACGAGAATTGCCATCGCGGAAAAACGCGACCACGGCGTGTTG
>CAZXYP010000237.1:0-8792 GCA_964644955.1 uncultured Anaerolineales bacterium
ATCACGATCAAATAATTACGCGTCACGTCGAGCATCGAAATAGTGCACGCTTCCACCGACACCGCTTCCATAAAGAAATCGGCAAGCAGCTCGAGCATTTCTTGAAAGGCCAAGGTGCGCGTGATGGCTTCGCCCGCGCGATGCAGCAGCTGCGCATCGCGCAGCTGCCGTCGTGTTTCCGCATAATTGCGCGCGTTTTCCAAAGCAATCGCGGCTTGGTCTGCCAAAAGGCGCAGCGCATGCAGCTCTTCGGGCTCAAAGTGATGGGGCTTTGCAAATGCCACATTCAGGACCGCGCGGACCTGTTCGCCGCTGCGCAGCGGCAGTCCCACAATCGAACCGCCCCACTGCCAATTCGCGAACAGTGGATGCTGATTCACATCATCTACCACAATGACCTCGCCCGTACGCGCAACGGTATAGGTCAGTCCATTTTCACGCGGCTCAGAGGGCGAGTGAAACAAGGGCGTCCCAAGCCATTTGACGCCGCCGAGGGTCAGGCGCTGTTCCTGATACAGATACACGTGCGCGTTATCGGCTACCACCAACCGCAGCGCACAATCCAAAATTTGCGAAATCAAGGATTCGCGCTCGAACGTCGAAGCAAACTGCAAACTCGCTTCGCGCAGCACTTCGAGTTCGTGCTGCCGCCGCATCTGCGCGTCAAACAAGCGCGTCAATTCCATCGCCGCCGCCACTTGATTCCCCAACAGAATCAACATGCGTTCGTCTTGGGCGTTAAACGCGCCGACCCGATAGCTCAATGCCAGGAGTACCCCGCGCAATTCATTTTCATGTTCCACCGGCACCGCCAGCGCCGACCGGACCTGATTATCCAGACGGAACCAACGCGCATCCGTCGTTACGTCCTCTATCAACGCAGGCAGCCGGTGCAGCGCCACCCATCCCGCCAATCCTTCCGCTTGCGCCACAGAAAACACCCGCACCTGCAATGCCGCCTGCGTGTCTTCGGGCAGACCGACACCCATCTCAAACCGCAGCACATGTTCTGCCGGCAGGTAGCGAAAGAATGCCATTCGGTCGGCATGCAAAGTCCGCCGCGCAATTTGAAAGAGGAATTCCAGTTGAGAACGCGAATTCAACACGCGATTCAGCGTCAAACCGGCATCATACAATAAGGACAATTGCTGGGCGCGGCGCTCGGCTTGCCGCAGCAGTTCCGCATTGTTCAACGCCGCCGCCGCCAAATCCGCAAACGCCGCCAAGCGCACTCCATGCTCATCGTGATAATAATTGACCGCGCTCGTATCCAAACAAATCATCCCGGTAATTTCACTTGCCCGGCGTATCGGTGCGGCAACATGCGAACGCAGCCACTGCGTCTCTGCAACCGGGACCCAATCCGCCCACAATTCGCTATCGGGGATGAGCAGCGGTTTGCCGGTCTCCTGCAACAAGCGAAAATTCGGCGCATCCTCCGGCAAGGAAAAATTTCGAATCCATTCTGCCAACCCATAATTCTCAAACCCCCGCGCGCGGACGACTTGGAGCTTGTTTCCGTACCGCATATAAATACTAGCCGTTTCGTACGGCACGCTGCGCGCCACCATTTCCAGAATGCCGTCCAAAACCTTGTCATAGTCCGTCACGCGATTCAACAGGGCGGTTGCATCCCGCAGGGCTTTGGCAAAAATCTCTTGGGTCTCGGCGTCAATTTGGGCGCGCATGTTCACCGGGGACACAGCGTATTGCGCGGAATAACTCGCGCGATCGGCGGACACGCGCGCTTGAAGATGCGCCGCCGTTACAGCCATCGCCGCTTGCTCGGCAAACAATTCCAACAATTTGATTTCCCGCTCCGTGAACACGCGCTCAAAGCGGTCGTTGACCGCAAACACGCCAATCACCTCGTCCTGCCAAGACATCGGCACGGTCAATACGCTTTGAAAGTCGCTTGCGCTAAAGACCGCGGCGCGCCCTTCCCAGGTTTGATAGTTTTGAACCTGCAGCGGTTTGCCCGTTAATGCCACGCGTCCCGCGGCGCCTTCGCCATATTGCAGCGTGACCCCGCGAACATCTTGTAACGTATTGTACGCCGCCACGACGCGCAGGCGTTGTTCTGCCGGCTCACACAAATAAATTCCCCCGGCAGGCGCATTCAACAGCCGCACCGCGCGTTCGCAAATCGAATCCAGCAGTTGCGGCAGTTCATCCAAAGTCGCCACCGCCGACGTTGTGGTTCGCAAACCAGCTGCTTGTTCCAGACTCGCGCGCAGCGCCGCTTCGGCTTGCCGGCGCGCATTCAACTCGGCATGCAATTGTTCCACCAACTGGGCATTCGCAATCGCCAACGCGCTGCGGTCCGCGAATTCTTGCAGCAAGATTTGGTCTTGCATCGTGAACGGTACACCACCGCGTTCACGCAGTACGCCCAAACTACCCAAGACGCGTTTCTCTTGACGGATGGGTACGACCAAATAACTGCTCAAGCCAAATTTCAGCAGATAGTCGGTCAAAGGCGAAGCAGGCAAATCCTCCAACCCTTCCGGCGAAACGGACGGAATCAATAACGGTTCGCCCGCCCGCACGACCTGCTCCAGAAGCGGGTGGTCCGCTGACAAACGCGTATTGCCCAGCAACTCTCTCAAAATCGGCTCGCGTTCGCGTTGGACATGCGCGTAGGCCTTCATTTCAACCCATTCGCCATCGTCGGCTGCCAGAGTGACCAAGCACAAATCACCCAACGAGCTGCTCACAATCCGCGCGACACTGCTCAAAACCGCATCCAAATCCGTGCCGGCGCGCCCCAATGCCGCATTCAAATCTTGACGCATCGCCGTTCGCAGCAGCGTCACCTGCATTTCATCCTGCGCTTGCTTGCGTTCTGTCGCATCCACCATCAAAAGCAATATCGCGGGCGCGCCGCGATATTCAATCCGGTTGGCATTTACCTCCAACCACCGCGCGGTCCCATCCTTACGCAGCACATGCAAAATCGAGCGCGCGGGAATGTTTTTGCCCGCCAAACGGTCGCGCATCCGCGCTGCCACCAACGCGCGGTCATCCGGATGAATCAGCAGCGCCGTTTGTTCCGCCGTTAACGCGAGCAATTCCGCAACAGTGTAGCCAAAGAGTTCGGCTGCCGCAGGATTCACCAAAACATATTTCCCGTTTTGCACGATACCGATCCCGACCAGCGATTGGTCAATCAAGGTACGATATACATTCTCGGATTCCTTGAGCGCCGTAATATCTTGAACATGTCCTTCAAAATATTGAATTGCGCCTTGCCCGTCCCGAACTGCCCGCACATTGCTCAACGTCCACATCACGGAACCGTCCTGCCGGTACATTTGCGTTTCCAGATTCGAGACCTCGCCATCTTTTTGCAACGCCGCAATCAACGCCGCGCGCTCATCGGGACGCACATAAAATTGTCGCCCAATATCACGCGTGGCGGCATACAACTCCTCCGGCGATGCAAAACCAAAGAGCTGTGCCACATAGCGGTTCGCCATCAAAAAACGTCCGTCCAACGAGGTCTGAAAAATCCCCACCGGCGCGTCCTCAAAAATCGCGCGATAGCGCGCCTCAACCACCGCGGCTTCACGCCAGCGCCGCATTGCGTAAACAGCAATCCCCACCGCAAACACAATGAAAAATATCAAGATGCTGCCGCGCAATGAAAAATACTGCACCAACAGACGCAGGATCGGTTCCAACACCCCGGTGATACCCACCAGGAGCATGGCGCCGAACGCGATACCCAAAATCCAAAACAGCTCTCGCATCTGCTTTGGATGTGCCTTGAAAAACTCGCGTGCACGTTTCATTTTTGCCTTGCAACATTCAGCGCGTCGCCGTCAACGTGAGCGCCGCGCGTTCGATCGCCCATTCTGCCACTGCCTGCGGCACGACACCATGCGCCGCATCCGTGTGATGAACCATGCGATTCGACGGCGCAATTTGGCGCGCGCGCAATTCCAAGCTGCGTTGGCGCTCTGCCCCGACCGCCGCGCGCACATGCATCCAATCCGCGTCACACCCTTCCGGCGCGCCGCGCTGCGCGAACACGTCGCGGCGGAGCAAATCAATACGCCCTTTGCGAAATTGCAAATGCACCAAATCACCATTTTGCAGATACAAGATGCCGCCGCCGCGAATTGCTTCGGGCGTCACATGTCCGACTGACACACCAAAATTCGTCCCCGAATAACGCCCATCGGTAATGAGCGAAACCAACTGCCGCCACACGCGATGATAATTGATGCGAAACGACGGCACCGCCATTTCGGGCATGCCGAACGCTTCGGGTCCCTGTCCCGCAATCACCACCGCGACGCGTAACGTGTGCGCGCGCACCATTGCGTCAAACAACGCATCGTCCGCCAGGTCGTCTGCCGATTGTTTGGAATTGAATGCGTGCATGTGGCGCAGGACACGCGTTAATTCATCCGCGCGCAACAAGCTCTGCAGCTCACTATAGAATTTTTCCAAGAGCGCGGCATCCACCAATGCCGCGTTCGCATCCTCTTCGGTTTCAAAGTACATGACAAGCGCGACCTTGTCATCAAACATATCGAGCAACTCATCGGGCAGTCCGCTGATTTTGACGACGGCGGTTTCAAACCAGTTGCCGCGCAAAACATCGGTACCGGAAATGGCGCGGCGCGGCGTCGAAAGAATGACCGGGTTTGCGCGCACACCGTCAGCCGATAAATTGCGCGTATCGCTCAAACGCTGACGCCATGTTTGTCCCGTTACCGTCGGCGCGTCCAGGTCGAGCGGCACGCCGTTGCGCGTCAACTCATAAAACACGGTTTCCATACCGCGAATTTGTCCCGCGCAGCATTGCTGCGCCAACGCAAAGACATCGCGCCCTTGCGTCAACGAATAATCGTAAATATCGGGAATCGGCGCAATGCGCGTAATGTTCTCGATATCGTACACGGAAAACGCATAGCCCGCATACCGCATTGCCGCGACCATGTGCATCATCAAATTCGTCGAACCGCCCACCGCCGCGTGCACGCGCACCGCGTTCGCAATGTTTTGGGCGACGATGTTGTTCACCGCAAAACGCGGGTCGTCGGCGATTTCCAACAATGCGTCCACCGCCGCGTTGACCTGCGCTTGATTCGGCGGTTCAATCAACATTTCCACTTGCGGATGCACCAAGCCCAACGCGGCGACGACATCGCGCGAGGAATTGCCCGTGCCGTGAAAGGCGCAAATCCCGCCGCGCGCGTCGCACGCATTCACCGCCAAACTTTTTTCCAAGCGCTTGTGCGTCTCCGCCGAAATGAGATTGGCTTGGACCGCGCGTTCAAAAAACGCGAGAAACATTTCATTCGAATAGCACTGCAAAATATATTCCAATCCTTCGCGCAAATCGTCCGCGAGTTCGTGCATGCCCGCCAGTTCCGCGCGCCCCGCAAGCTCCAGGATTTCGGCGCGCGTTTCGGCGGGAATCGTTCCGCCTTTCAAAACGTGCGCGGGCGCAAACGTCGCAAACACGCTCGCTTCGCCGCGCGTTTGGCGCACGCGGTCGAGATGCGCGAGCGCCGCCACAATCGCCATCGGGGTTTTGTCACAGCCCTGAATCACAAACGCGCCGTGATAGCACTGCCCTTCCATTTGATTGACCACCATTTGCGTGACCGCGTTGCGCGCTTGCAGTGAATAGCTCATACCCATCGTGCTTTGCGCGGTGCCGTCACACACGACCGGAATGGCAAAATAGAACGGCACGCCGCCCTTTTTCCAAATCCGAACGGCAGCGCGCAGGACCGTGTCCCAATCCATCACATGCGCGGGATGGTCGGACGAGCCGCCGATAATGGCAATGCGCGGCGCGTTCGCATCCAAGCGGTCAAACACCGCTTCAAGCGTGCAATCCGTTTTGACGCCGTGCAGTTGGTACGCGCGGTCGAGCAGCGCGGCGACGGTGATGGGTTCGTTCGCTTTGCCCTGCACATGGTCGCGATACGGATTGATACCGGATTCGATCCTTTTGATGGGAATCATTTTGAATGCACTCGTCTCTTGACTCGACAGGCATCCCATACGTCTCGCGGAAATACAATCGGCGCCAGCAAACTCGCGGCGTCTGTGCCGCGATGCTGATGCAAAAGGATATCTTGCGTTTGGTATGCTTTATAAATCAATTGACTGCAATAAAACGCGCCATCCGTTTCGGGATTGAAGACGTCGAGATTGTACGGCTTGTGTTCGTCCACCTGCTCGAGACAATAGGCAATGGCGCGTTCGCGTATCGCGCGTTCTTGTTTGGGCGTCAAGCCGCGTCCGGCAAGCGGGTCGCCGATGCCAATCAATTCATCCACCAGCAAACGTTCTTGCGCGTACGGCGCGGCGTCCCACGCGTCGCCCTGCATTTCGACAATGACCACGCCTTTGGCAGCCGATTCGATAAAACGCACACCGGGACCGAGATACATGGCGCAGTGGTTGAATTCAGACTGCATCGCCTGTCCCAAGACGCGCCAGATTTCGCCAAACAAACTGCCCGGTATCCCATCGCGCGTAAACAAAATATCACCGCTGCGCGCAATGACGCCGTGAAAGCTATGGGTGTAGAGCATGGAGGACACAGATTAGAAATTGAAGTTTAGCGGGCAGAGGTTCGCACGCGTGTTGTTCTGGTTGGTTTGGATGTTCTCGATGTTTGCGTTTTATATTTTGCGCGACGTTCATGGACTCGCGGGGGCATGCGCCGCATGACGACAATGTACTCCTGGGTCATCGTGCTATCCGTTGTACCAGCTGCATTAGTAGGACTATTGCGCAGCGGCATACGTTTGTTCGGAATCGAACGATGATAGGTTGCAATATATTCAAAACCGCAGCTTTCAAACATATCCCGGACAATTTGATCGGTTGGCAGAACAATTCCTTTCACTTTACGATTGCCAACAACATAACACGCATAACCATTGGGTTTAATCACATCGGAAACATGCCGAATAGATAATTGTAAATCGTTGTAGAACGATGCCACTTCAAGCGCCCGTGATTTATCTTGTCGGTCAATTTGTCCCAGCGCGCGTTGCAATGAATCGCTGTGAATTTTTTCAACCTGCTTTGCGCGTGTACCGCCCATCAAAACACGGTCAATCTTTTCTGGCTCTTGGAAATCAAGCCAGGCGGAAGAAAGGCGCGAGTACTGCCCGTATGCAACCGTTGTATGCGAGTCGCCATACGGGGGTGAAGTGATCACAATATCAACACTTGCGGGTTTCAGACAATCCATCGGAATACCCTTCACAGTATCGAATTCATAAATCTGTGACTTGGGCTGACCCTTGAGGTTTTCCATAATCAGCATAAAGCGCACAAGTCCGTTACGATTACGTTGTAGCTTGTGACTCATGATGGCAAAAACATCGGGGTTGAATCTCTTTAGTTTCTCCTCATCATAGCGATAAAGTTTGAATTCCTCATTGCGAGTATTTGAGCATTCGCGTACCGTTTCGCTAAAAGCAACCTGAAAAAACGAGCACAATGCATCATCTCGAAGCTCTTGGATAAATTGTTTGATATACAAGAGTTTTTCAATCACAGCGGGTTTGAACCAGAAATCAAGACGCGTAATCCCCTTGATTTGAGGCGTCCCCTGAGAGAAATCACTCTTGAAACGCGTAGCACATTTGGCAAATGCCGAGATGTGCGCATCCACAATTTTTGGTTCGAGTAGCGTTGTTTTCGCTTTGGCAATCAAGCGAGCAAGAGGGTTCAGATCTGTTCCTATAACATTAATGCCACGAATCATCCCCTCAACGAGCGAAGTACCCGTCCCGCAATAGGGGTCAAAGAGTAATTGTGCGTCAATCCCGTAAATATCAACAAGTTTGCCCGCAATTTGGGGAATCATGCGCGCAGGGTAATCGTGAAAGCAATGCGTCAATTCGCGTGTGGACGCGCCGTTAAAGGTCCAATCACTTGGGGGGGATGCCAAGTTTAGTTCGGAAAAGAAATGCAATTGCGCTGTTTTTACCATGTCAAATCTCTTGGATATTTTCAAAGAGTGCGGGGAGTTTGTCTTCAAACGTGCGGAACCCTGTGCCATGATTTCGTGCGCTCGTAACTTTGTCATGCAAACGCAAATCCACCAAGATATTACCGGCGATGATTTGATTACGAATGATTTGAGACGACGTTCCGCTTAATAACCGTGCGCGGTCAAAATGAAACCATTCCACATCTCCACGCATTTCACTGAACGCACTGACAAGAATCAAGGCAGGCAATTTTTGCATGAATCGCCGTGCCAACGTCTCCAAGTCCCACTCGGCAATGAGTGTCCCCGAAATATGTCGCACCGAAATC
This sequence comes from uncultured Anaerolineales bacterium, assembly GCA_964644955.1. Classification (GTDB taxonomy): domain Bacteria; phylum Chloroflexota; class Anaerolineae; order UBA4142; family SHND01; genus SHND01. The sequence continues at coordinate 8,308 of CAZXYP010000237.1, forward strand.
GTTGCGGGTTCAATATGCAAAAACAATCCTTGACTGTTTGGCGTGCGCGACATGGTATAGTACATGCCAATTCTGCCGTTCGCGTCCGGTGTGCCATAGGCGCGAATCGCGTCGAGTGGTTTCACACGCCACACTTTGCGATTGAACGTAAACAGCGTAATCATCGAAGCCGAACCCACGCGATGCCCTTTGAGTTCAATTGCACCCCAATCAGGCACTGCGACATTGTTTTCGCGCAAGCCAAGCAGTTGTTCCAAGGTTTGACCAACCCCTGTAGGACCGCGCCGCGCCGAAGGCACATAACCCATTGCCTTGATAGCCGCAAACTTTTTCTTGAATTGAGCGAGTGTGAGATTAGAAGGCATAAAAGTCTCATAGTGGGGTCATTCAAGCGCCGTGACCACGCCATCCCACCGGTATCGCGCGCTTGCGACATTGCCGCTTGACACTCCCGTCGCGCTCAAGGTGTAAATTCCAAACGGCGA
>CAZXYP010000238.1:0-3998 GCA_964644955.1 uncultured Anaerolineales bacterium
GTTAAATTGGTTAAGGCGAGAGGGATTGTTAGGGGATTGAAAGAAAAATGTAGCGCACGGGAGGCAGTGTTATGCCTGAATGGCATACTCGATTGCGTCCGCCATGCTCATTGCATTGCCGCGCGCGAGAAATGTTTCCGCGTCGTCGGCGTGCAGTTGCGCGCGGGCGCGCTCGAACCACTCGTTCAAATTTTTCTGTTCCGTTTCAGGTAACATTGCCCCGGCGCTCGAACGCAGTGTGCTTGCGGCGCCGATGAGCTGTAGGGCGCGCGGCGCGTCGTTTTGCAGCATCGCGGCGCGCGCGAAATTTTCCAACAAAAACGCAATCGCGCGTTTGTCGCCCAACGCGCGCGTGATGAACATGCTTTCCGCAAGATAGGCGCGCGCACCCTCCGCATCATTCTGGTCAATCAACACTTCGCCTAAACTTGTGAGTGTGTTTGCCAGATACGCGCGGTCGCCGATTTCGCGCCACAGCGCCAAACTTTCTTGGAGCGTTTGCTGCGCGCGCGCGTAATCGCCTTGATAGCGATACAGCACGCCAAGATTGTTGAGCGACACCGCAATGCCCAAACGGTCGCCCGTTTCGCGGCGCAGGTCGAGACTTTCGCCGTACAATTTTTCCGCGCCCGCGTAATCGCCCTGCATGCGCGCGAGAATGCCGAGATTGCTCAAGAGACTCGCAATCAAACGTTTCTCATTCAGCGCGCGGCGAATTTCCAAACTCGCCTGATAAAAATCGCGCGCATCGTCCAATTTGCCTTGCGATGCCGCGAGTGTGCCGCGTTCGTGCAGCACTTGACCGATACCCGCGCGGTCATCCAACTTTTGAAACGCGTTTTGCGCGTCGTCGAGATATTGCGCGGCGTCGGCAAATTCTCCGCGCTTGCGCGCCAATACGCCGAACGCCGCGCGGATTTGCGCGTCCGCGTGCGCGTCCTGCAATTTCGCGGCGAGGTCCAGCGCATCACGATACAAATCGCGTTCGGCGTCCCACTGTCCGACGACTTCGTACACTTGCCCCAATTTCAACATGACAGGAACGCGTTCGCGTTCTTCGAGCAGCGGCAGGACGCGGCGATAATAACTGATGGCGGCATCGTTTGCGTATTCGGCTTGGGCGAGTTCGCCCGCTTTGAGTAAATACTCGCGGCGCTTGGCAACGATTTCGCTGCGGTCGAAATGATGCGCGAGCAAATCTACATTGCTTGTCAAATCATGCGCGAATTCATTTTCCAAAAAATAACCGAGATGTCCGTGCAATTCTGCGCGCGTGGCATAGGGTTGACTTTCGTAGGTCACCTGATGCGTGAGGGCGTGACGGAAAAAATACGCGCGGTTCGGGTCGGGCTGGTCGAGTTCGGTGAGGTCGAGATGGTCGGTCACATCCAAATCCGCGCGCACATACGGCGGCTTGCCCAATTCGGGAAACACGCCAAACAGCCAGCGAAACGGAAATTGGCGTCCGATGATGCTCGCCACTTTCAAGACCGCGCGCTGCGATTCGCCGAGTCGGTCAATGCGACTCAAAATCAGCGACGCCAGACTGTCCGGCAAATCCAATTCTTCCAGCGAATGAATTTGGCGAATATCCAAATTGCGGTCGCGCATGTAATTCAACAATTCTTGAATGTAGAACGGATTGCCGCCCGCGCGCGCGGTGAGCCGTTCCACAATCGCGGCGTCGAGCGGACGCGTGTCATTGTAAAACTGTTCGAGTTTCAGTTGAATCAAGCGCGCGGCGTCATCTGGCGAAAAATCCGTCAGCGCGATTTCGGTCGTGTGCGGCAAACGCGTCAAACGCGGCTCTTGCAGGCGCGCAATGTCGGGCGGGCGCAGTGTAATCACAAACAGCACCGCGCAGTCCTGCGTTTCACGCGCGAGCGTTTCCAACAAATCGTGCGACAGCGCGTCGAGCCAATGACAATCTTCCAACAAAAAGACGAGCGGCGTATCCAACGCCCGCGCGCGCACACACTCGGTCAACAATCCTTCCAACAATTGCTTGCGCACGCGCGCGTCCAGCGAACGCGTCAAATCGTTTTCGGGGATTGCCAAATTCAACGCCGCGCCCAACAGCGGCACGCGCAAGACAAAATTCGAATTGAGGCGCGCGAGTGCGTCGGTCAGTTGTTGCACCTGCGCGTCCAACGGCGCGTCGCGATCCAGTCCAAAAAACGCGCGCCAGAGATTGTGGAAAACAATGTAACTGTTTTCCGTTCCGTGCGAGGGACATTCACCCGCGTATTCTTCCAAACCGAGACGGCGCGCGCGGCGCGTGGCTTCGGCGGCGAGACGCGATTTGCCGACGCCTGCTTCGCCCGTCAAAATCAAAACTTGTCCCTGTCCGTTGGCGGCGCGGTCAATGCACGTTTGAATCGTTTCCAATTCTTGGAGGCGTCCGACGAGCGGCACATCGTTTTCATCGTCGAATGCGCGTCCCGCTTCCGCGCGTTCTCCCGCGAGGGCGGACACGCGCAGCGGCTCGCTCTTGCCTTTGACCTGAAGCGGCGGCAAGCGGTCGAATGTGAAAACACGTTCGGTCACGCCCGTGATGCGTTCGGTCACCAAAATTTGTCCGGGCTGCGCGGCTTGCATCAAACGCGCGGCAACATTCACTTCGTCGCCCAACACGCCATACGTCCGCCGCGTACTGCCGCCATACGCGCCGACCCGCATTCGTCCGCGACTGATGCCGATTTGCGGCGCGGTAATGTACTGCAGCTCGGGGGGGGGGGCTTGCAATTCGCGCGCGGCGCGTAAGGCGCGTACCGCATCGTCATCGTGGGCGATCGGCGCGCCGAACGCGGCATACAAATAGCTGCCCTTGTCGCCGATGGTGAGCTGCACGAGGATGCCGTCGTATTTGCTGATGATGCGCTGCACCCAGCGCACATACGCGTCGAGCTTTGCGCCCGCGTTCGCGTCGTGTTCGAAATCAATACCGCCGAATCGTTCAAACAACGAAACCGCGGGACGCAATTCCGCCAGAAAAGACGGTTGTCCCGAAGTAAGACGCGCATAGACGGCGGGCAAAATCCACGGTTTGACTTCTTCGATGCCCAATTCCCCCGCGTCGGGACGCTGCCACGGGTCAGGCGCAACGGGCGCGCGCAAGTGGTGAACTGCCGCGTAGGTTTCGCCGTGGCGCGCTTGCCACGCGGTGATTTCAATGGCGTCGCCGAGCGCGTGCGCGGTTTCGGCATCCAGCACCACTTGTCCCTTGTCCGCGTGATGTTCGGCTTCCGCCAAACGGTCGAGCGTTGAACCCGCAAGCACATCAATCAATTGGATGTCCGGGTCGCCGACGGCAAAGCGGCGCGCGGGACCCGAGACGACTGCCGCTTTCAATGCCAGTGCAACCGCGCCGCCGTTGGGAATCGGTACTGCGGCAAACTGTTGCATCGCTTGCTGCATTGCCAGCGCGGCGGCGATGGCGCGCGTGCCGGTGTCGTCGTCGAACCAACAGGTAATCGCGTCGCCGCTGAAACCGATGACGGTGCCGCGAAAATTTTCGACTTGCAGAATGAGCGCGTCATAGACGCGATTCAATTGCTGGGTGAGTTCTTCGGCGCCGCGCTGCGGACCGAGCGCGCGCACGAGCGCTTCGGTCAACGGTGTGAAACCGGAGAGGTCGGCGAACAGCGCCGCGCCTTGCGTTTGCGTTCGCAAGGGCGCAAACTCGACCAACGCAATTTGGCGGTCAATGGGAATATATGCGAGCAGCGTGTCCATTCGGGATGCGCGGCGTTATCCGTTCCATGTCACATGCAGTGAAAGCGCGTTATGGTCAGTCAAAAAGCGCTGATGTGGCAGCGGACGTGAAGGGTCCTGAATATGATGGATGTCGGCTTTCAATTCAATGTTCGTCCAGGTTGGAATCCGGACAAGCACAAAGTCAATCGGGATTGCCCATTTGCGTGCAGGAATCAGGCGAAACGGACGATAGGTCGGGCGTGTGTCCTGTGCCAATGGGTCGCGCATGTCCGTTCGATTCA
>CAZXYP010000238.1:4008-8770 GCA_964644955.1 uncultured Anaerolineales bacterium
GATTCAACAGTTCATCATAGAGGAATGTGCCGCGCGGAAAATTAAAATCGCCGCACACGATAACCAAAGCGTCCGCCGATTGCGCATTCACGAGGTCTGCGAGATGTACCACCTGATCGCGTTGGATTTTTGCAAACCTATCTTCGGGGTCCCAATTGCCGGTGTAATTCGCGTGCAAGTGCGTATTCATGACAATCACGCGCTGCGCTCCGATATTCAGACGCGACATTAACACGCCCTTGTTGAGCGCCCAATCCGCGACGCCCAAACTCACCATGCGCCCGCGATTTTGGTACGCGACAAATTCGCTTTCTTGCAATGCGACGCGCGCGGCGGTATAGAGTCCGCCTTTCGGAGCGAAACGATTGCGCTCGAACGCGTGATGGGTATAGTCGCTCAAACCGCGTTTCAACAGCGAGACGTACGAGTTTTGTTGAATTTCTTGAAAACACAAGACCTGTTCGGGTGAATGATTCAATTGCCGCATCATACGCGCCAAGCGTCCAAAGCCCAAAAAAAAGGGCAGCCCGAACGTGTTGAGACTGAGCATCGAAAATTGATTCATGACCGTCAGAATGTGAGGTTGCGGCAAAGCGCCATGCCGCGCACACTACGCGAGCGCCTCCGGGTGAAGGTGTCACCCTTTCCGCATTTTGACGCGGGCGCGTAAATTTGGAAATCAGCCCTGTGGTGCGCCGCGCGAACAGCTCTATTTTACCGCGTAACCCCGTTCTCTCCCTATTTTCATGATCTCTTTGTAATGAAATCGCAATCCAAACCCATTGCTTTCGTCAGGGCGGTAATGATATGCTTGCCAAAAAAGCGGACGGTTCCTTGGGGAAGAGCCGTTCCTCGAAAACAATTCAGGAGTGACAGAGCATGGACAAGGAACTCAATGCCTTGCGACGCGTCGCCAAAGCGGCAAAGGCGTATCAGGACAAAGTGATTCAGAAACGCAGCGGGCAGCTGGTCAAGTCTCCGCAAGCGAATGACCAGCAGCGCGCCATCTTGGAAATCGGTTCTGCCGAATTCGAGCTTTCCGAAGCGCTGAATGAATGGTACCGCACGCAAGCCAAGTCCTGATTCCTGAGTTGTGCGCGATGGTGGCGCTGCAATTGGTGATACGGCAGTCCCGCCTATTCCGACACAGTGAATCACATTCGCCGTACCGATTTTCCCCGGCGGCAAATGAAATTCATCCGGCATGAGTTTTGGTCTCGGCGTTTGCAAGGCACGCGTCAACTACGCGTGCCTTTTCTTGTGTACCGCGCATACAGGAAATAGCCGATGCTTCCGCCTGCGAACAGCAAAATTGCCACCGCAAGCCATACGATGGTTGGATTCTTTGAAGGTGCTTGCACGTGGACTTGAATCTCGATACGCGGACCGAACGTGTAGTCGCCGTGGCGCATTTGCCACGCGGTGGTGTACGTGCCGGGCGCCTGCGGCGCAAATAACGTAATCGTCCACCGCTTGACGCGTTCGGGCGGCACGAGTTGGTCGAGCGCGACGACACGCGGCGCACCAAACGTTTCTGGATTCAAATTCGCCAACGCATAATTTGCCGTCGGACTCCATGTGCCAAAACCGGAATTTTGCGTATCCAAATAGATTTGAAAGAGCTCTCCCGCGTTAACCGTGACGCTTTCGGATTGTTCGAGCAGCTGTGCGCCATTGCGCGGCAAATCGTATTGATACAAATTTTCCGCATCCATCAATCGTATCAAATCCGCCGCGTACGTGGGCGAAGTCGCATAGCCCGCTGCCGCAATGCGCCGCGCAAATTCGCGCGGGTCGTCCACCGCGCGCATGGCTTCGGCATAACGCGGCGTTGTCGCCAACAACAAGCCGTGGTCGCGGAACGAATCTTGCATCGAACGATATTTGCGAAAACGCTCGCGCGCGTCGCGATAACGCGTGCCGTCCCATTCTTTGGTCTGCGCCCATACCCAACCCTCCGCAATCGGACCGACGTTCACGACGCCCTCGCTCGAAACGGATGCTTTGATGCCGAAATAATTTTTCGCTTCCCCAATCGGACTGGTGCCGCGCCCCGTTTCCCACGCCGCTTGTGCGAGGGTGACAGACGCGGGCACGCCAAACTCGCGCTGGGATTGAATGGCAAGCGGGACCGCCTCTTTCCAAAACGTGTTTCCGTCTTGCGCGCGCAGCGGTTGGTGCGTCAAGAGCGCGCCCAACAGAATTGCCGCAAAAAACCAACATCCTACAAAACGATACATACACCGATTTGCGAAAATGCGCCGTGCTATTACAATGCTCGCGGTTCAACTGCGCGTGCTGCGTGAAGCCGCGAGGACGCGGCGCAAATACGCGTTGGCTTCAGCAGGCGTGCGCGGCGCGGTATTGGCAGGCACGCCCGTTTTGGCGGCGATGCGCTGCGCCAATTGCAGTGCGAGTGCGTCGCGATTGGTTAGCGCGGCTTGACGTTGGAAAAAAGTTTCAATCAACGCAATGTCTTGCGCGTCCAATTGTGTCATGCCCGACGGCACGGACGCGGCGGCGGACGCGGCGGCGGGCGCGGTGGGTTGTAAATCTTGCAAGCGTACTTGACGCCGCATTTTGACGACGAGCGTGCTCGCGGCAAAATCGCCGAGCCGTTTCGCGCGCGCGTTGAAAAACATGGTCATCAAGCCGACGCCATACGCAAACGGTAAAAAATCAATGATGCGGATGAGATTCCGAATCACTGAATCCAATGGGGAAAGCGGATAGCCGGTGTCTTTGATGACGCGCAGACCAAACAACCGTTTGCCGGGCGTTTGTCCGTTCCAAATGATTTCAAAAAACAGGAAATAGCCGAATTGGATGATAAACAGCGCGACGACGACGCTGATGCCGAGCGCATCGTTGACCGGCTGTGGAATGTCGAACGCTGTCAGTTGGTTGACCAAAAACACGAGCGAAAAAAACAAGACGACATAGATGACGCCTTGAATGAGCGAATCAATCGCAATCGCCAAAAAGCGCGAACCGATGTCGGCGACATCATACCCAAAGCGGATGTTTTCGGGCGTTTCGACCACGAAACGGTCGGCAGGTGTCAGTTCCGTCATTTATGCAACCTACACAATTGATTCAACAACGCAAACGCGAATGGACGCGTTTGGAAAATTTATTGCAGCGCATCGAACGCGAACAGGTAAGCGCGCTCAGTCAAGCGGAATTGGTCGAGTTCGGGCAATTGTATCGTCATGCTACTTCCGACCTTGCGATTGCCCAACGCGATTTTCCCGCGCACGATGTGACGCTGTACCTGAATCAATTGGTCGGGCGCGCGCATCCTGTCGTGTATCGCGGCGAGCCGTTGGTGTGGCGGCGATTGAAAAATTTTTATCGTTACGGCTTGCCGCAATTATACCGCGCGACACTGCCGTTCATGGTCGCCGCCGCGCTGCTGCTCTTTGTGCCGTGGCTGCTCGCCGGCGCGGTGATTTATTTCAATCCAACGGCAGCACATTACATTTTGCCGCCGTACTTGATTGCGGACATTGAAAGCGGCACGCGCTGGTGGAAAGATTTGAACAATGCCAACGAAATCGGCGCGTCGCTCATTATGCGCAACAATTTGAGCGTTTCATTTCTCGCCTACGCGGGCGGCATGTTGTTTGGACTGTTGACCGTGTATGTGTTGTTGATGAACGGCATTACGTTCGGCGCGGTGTTTGGTTTGCTGCATCATTACAATCATCACATGCCGTTGTATGAATTCGTCGCGGGACACTCGTTTTTGGAATTGAGCGAGATTGTGCTGGCGGGCGGCTGCGGCTTGCTGCTCGGTTACGCGTTACTGCGCCCGGGGTTGTTGTCGCGGCGCGACGCGCTGGGCATCGCCGCGCAAAAGTCCATTCGCCTGCTGCTTGGCACCGCGCCGCTGCTCATTGTCGCGGGCGCGATTGAGGGTATGATTTCGCCGTCGGATTCCATCCCCGCGTTTGCAAAATTGGGCATCGGATTGTTGACGGGCATTTTGTTGTACGCGTATTTGTTTCTCGTCGGACGTCATTCACCGAATGGAACCTAAAAACTCGCGCATCAATGCGTTATCCCAATTCGCTGCCGCGCCCATCGCCATTACAATGACCAATCCGTTTTTCCCCTCGAACGTGCCAATCGCTTGACGCAATTTTGGCGCCGTATCATTTTCCGCAATCGTCATGGTCACTTCTTGTCCGCGAATGGTTACGCGTTCCTGTCCCACCACTTGCATCCGACTCCCGCTGCGCCCGAACTGCTGCTGAAACGATTGCTGCATCTGGCGTTCCATGTCGGCTTGACTCGCGCCGCTTGCGTTAGTCCCCATCAACATGAAAATCATGGCGTCGCTCGAATCCCTTTCGGGCGCAATCGCCACCATCTTGTACACGAGCATATTCATGCCCATGACTTCGGTGTAGCCCGCAGGCAGCGTGTAATCGGCAATTTCCGCGCCGACGCGTTTCGCGTCCGCCGGTTTTTGCGAGACGATATTCTGGGTCACGCGCGGCAGCAGCAAAAAAAGAGCTCCGCACACGCCGAGACAAATCACGGCGAGCGCGCTGACCACAATGAGGGCGATTTTGGTGTTACGACTCATGGTTGTTAGAGACTAGAGACTGGAGACGGGAACTCCGGACCGCAAGTCTCCAGTCTCCGGTATTAAATTCTGCCTCGCGCTTTTAATTCCAGATATTTATTCACCACCGAAACCGTCAATTGATTCGCCGGTACGTCGAGCGTCAAGACTCCGCGCTGACGCAATTTT
>CAZXYP010000239.1:0-8749 GCA_964644955.1 uncultured Anaerolineales bacterium
GCTCAGTGTCTCCGCCGACGCAACGATTGCGGCTGCCGCGTTGACCACAACCGAGACTGCGATTGTTACGATTGCGTTCATTCTCATTTCCAGCATCACCATCATCGGACCTGTGTTGTACGTGCAAATTGCGGGTGAACGCGCGGAAAAAGGATTGAACGAACTCAAAGTCTGGCTCTTGCAGCACAACGCCGCGATTATGGCGGTGCTGCTGCTCATCATTGGCGTCAAGTTGATTGGCGATGGACTGGGATTGTTTTAGCGGAGGATGATTATGCCGAACGAACTTCAAGCATCCGCGATTTTGGCAGCATTCAAGATTACGTTGCCAAAGGACTTGGTATTGCTGAATCGGGAGAGGATGCGCGGCGTCGGCGATTTGCGGAGCGTTAAGGACGGCGTCTCATTTCAAGATGAGCCAACAGCCCTCAGTCTATTACTGAGCATATCAAAAATCCAAATTCATAAGGAGCATAACCATGGCAAACCAACCCGATAAATATTCGCGTTCGATTTTACCAATTCCGGATGTCCCCCGGGCAGGACTGACCACATATGATGCCAAAGACCCGGATACCAAGTTTCCGCCAATCGAGCCGCTGCGCCCGCCGCCGGGCGCGCCGAATGTTTTGATCGTTCTGCTGGACGATGTGGGTTTTGGCGCATCCAGCGCGTTTGGCGGACCGTGCAATACGCCGACGTTTGAAAAGCTGGCTGCCGGAGGGCTGAAATACAATCGGTTTCACACTACCGCCCTGTGTGCGCCCACGCGCCAAGCGTTGATGACGGGACGCAATCATCACTCGGTGGGCATGGGCAACATTACCGAAACTGCCACCGCCGCGCCCGGTCAAAATTCACTGCGTCCCAACACCAAAGCGCCGGTTGCCTTGACGCTGAAACTGAACGGCTACTCTACGGCGATGTTCGGCAAGTGCCACGAAGTGCCCGTGTGGGAATCCAGCCCGATGGGTCCGTTTGAACATTGGCCCTCGGGCGGCGGCGGCTTTGAATATTTCTATGGCTTTATCGGCGGCGAGAACAATCAATGGGACCCTGCGTTGTATGAAGGCACGACACCGGTCGAACCGCCGGCGACGCCGGAAGAAGGATACCATTTGACCGATGACCTCGCAGACCATGCGGTGAACTGGATTCGCCAGCAAAAAGCGTTGATGCCGGACAAGCCGTTCTTTGTGTACTTTGCGCCCGGTGCGACCCACGCGCCGCATCACGTCCCGAAAGAATGGGCGGACAAGTACAAGGGCAAATTCGCGCACGGCTGGGACAAGCAGCGCGAGCTCACATTTGCCAAGCAAAAAGAATTAGGCGTCATTCCGCAAGATTGCGAGTTGACCAAGCGCCACGCTGAGCTTCCCGCATGGGACGACATGCCCGCGCAGCTCAAGCCCGTGCTCGAACGCGAGATGGAAGTGTACGCCGGGTTCCTGGAACACACCGATTACAACGTGGGGCGTGTGATTGATGCGATTCAAGATTTGGGCATCATGGACGACACGCTCATCTATGTCATTATCGGCGACAATGGCGCGAGTGCCGAGGGGACGTTGAATGGCGCGTTCAATGAGATGGCAAACTTTAACGGCATGGCTGCGTTGGAGACACCCGAGTTTATGCTGTCCAAGATGGACGAGTTCGGCTCGCCCGAGTCATACAATCACTACGCCGTGGGTTGGGCGTGGGCGATGGACACGCCATATCAATGGACCAAACAGGTTGCCTCACATTGGGGCGGCACGCGCAACGGCACAATCGTGCATTGGCCCAGGGGTATTCAGGAAAAGGGCGGTCTGCGCACACAATTCAGCCATGTGATTGATGTCGCTCCAACCATTCTGGAAGCGGCGGGCATCCCCGAGCCGATTCAGGTAAACGGCGTGACCCAATCGCCGATGGAAGGCACGAGCATGTTCTACAGCTTTAACAAGGCGGACGAACCCGAACGTCATGACCTGCAGTATTTTGAAATGTTCGGCAATCGCGGGATTTATTACAAGGGCTGGAGCGCAGTGACCAAGCATCGCACTCCGTGGGTCATGGTCGGACAAAAGATGGTGGCATTCGACGACGATATATGGGAGTTGTATGACGGCAGCAAGGATTGGTCGCAAGCGCACGACCTGGCAAAGGACAATCCCGACCTGCTGCACAAGCTGCAAAGGCAGTTCATCATTGAGGCGACCAAGTATAATGTCCTGCCGCTGGATGACCGCCAGACCGAACGTTTGCTTCCCCAATTGGCAGGACGACCGACGCTGATTCAAGGGGATTCGCAGCAGTTCTTTCCCGGCATGGGACGCTTGTCAGAGAGCAGCGTGGTCAGCATCAAGAACAAGTCGTTCTCTGTGACCGCCGAGGTCGAAATCGGTAGCAAGCCGGCTAACGGTGTCATTATCGCGCAAGGCGGCAAGTTCGGCGGCTGGAGTGTCTATGCCAAGGACGGCAAGCTCAAGTTCACTTACAACGTGCTGGGCATTCACGAATTCCCGACCGAAGCCACCGAACCAATTCCGCAAGGCAAGCACCAGGTACGCATGGAGTTTGCCTATGACGGCGGCGGCTTGGGAAAAGGCGGCAACGTCACACTCTACTATGACGGCAAAGAAGTGGGCAAGGGACGCGTTGGCGCTACGCAAGCGCTCATCTTTTCGGCGGACGAGACCACCGATATCGGCTACGAGTCCGGCACTCCCGTCTCACCCGACTATACGACCGGCAGCAGCAAGTTCACCGGCAAGATTCACTGGGTGCAGCTCGACGTGGGTAAGGACGACCACGACCACTTTATTGACCCCGAAGAGCGCCTCCGCGTGGCAATGGCTCGGCAATGAGTCGTAGGGGCGAAGCAATGACTGGCGCGGACGCTTCAAAATTCAATGCTTTATGTGTCAATGCTTCGTCCCTAACTACCACGAAAATGGACACGAGCAATTTTGGGTTTGACCCAACCAAATTCACAACCGCGCGGCTCCAAACCGAAGAGGGCGGGCTGCGCTCGCAGTTCTGCCACGTGATTGACGTTGCGCCCACCGTGCTGGAAGCGGCAGGCATCCCCGAACCCATTCAGGTGCATGGTGTGACGCAAAGCCCCTACGAAGGGACGAGCATGTTCTATTCGTTCAACGATGCGCAAGCCCCCGAGCGGCACGAGGTGCAATACTTTGAAATGATGGCGAATCGCGGCATCTATTACAAGGGCTGGAGCGCTGTCACCAAGCACCGCACGCCTTGGGCGTTCGCGGGAAAACTGCCGGAATTCGACGACGACGTGTGGGAATTGTACGACGGCAGCAAGGATTACAGCCAGGCACATGACCTCGCAAAAGAGATGCCGGATTTGCTGCACAAATTGCAGCGCGTCTTTTTGATTGAAGCGACCAAGTACAACGTTCTCCCGCTGGACGATCGCGGTCTTGAACGCTTCAACGCCCAGTTGGTCGGGCGACCGCAGACTATCAAGGGAAAGAAACAGCTCTTTTTCCCGGGCATGAAGCGCGTATCCGAAGCAAGCACGCTGAACGTCAAAAACAAATCGTTCCAGGTCACCGCGCAAATCGTGGTGCCCGAGGGCGGCGCGAACGGCACGATTATTGCCCAGGGCGGCGCCACCGGCGGTTGGGCATTGATGATGCACCAGGGCGCGGCGCGTTTCGCCTATAACCTCTTGGGCGTCAATGTGTTTGTCACCAATGCGGACAAGCCATTGCCTGCGGGCGAACACCAGGTGCGCGCCGAATTCGCGTACGCAGGACCCGGGCTTGCCAAAGGCGGCGACGTGACGCTTTATTATGATGGACAGAAAGCGGGCGACGGCAAAGTCGCGATTACGGAACCGATGATCTTTTCACCGACCGAAGGTGTTGACATCGGGAAGGAGTTAGGCACTACCGTGCTGCCCATGTCCAGTCCCGAACTCACCGTGTTCAACGGCGAGATCAAGTGGGTGGAGCTCAGCGTCGGCGATGACGACCAAAGCCACATGATTTCACCGGAAGACTTTATGAAAGTGGTCATGAGCAGGCAATAAAGTAGAGATGACAAGTCTTGGGCTTGTCAATGCACATCACAATTTGTAGGTTGCCATTTCGAGCGGAGGCTCCGATGCAGTTCATCGGCGAAATCTCGCTCGGCAAGCTCGAGGATTTTGGCGATGCATGGGTTGGAACTCAACTCCACATTGCAACTGCGTTCGAAATGACAACGAATTGCGAGGAGAAATTATGGCTGACAAAATAACTAACGTCATGATTGCCGGATACCTGAACGAAGAACCGGCAGTATTGGATTATGAGGACGTAATCAAATCTGGCGCCAAAATTGACGGTGTTGTCTGCATCACGCGCGACCTGTCCGGCAAGATGGATGTCAAAATCACCGACCACCTCAAGAAAAAGGGCGCCGTTGCGCTCGGTGGGGCGGGCTTTGTGGTCGGACTGTTCGCTCCGCCGGTGCTGCTTACGACCGCCGTTGGTGCGGCATTCGGCGCGGGCTTAGGTAAAGTCGCAGAAAAGAAATTAAAGACCCAAATCGAAAAGCAGGCGGAGGATACAATTCCGTGGGGCGGCGCCGGTGTCATTATCGCCTATCCGCACGAATCGTCCGACGAGGTGGACAAGCTCGTTTCGCGCGCGCTCAAAAAAGTGGTCGGCGAGGCAGAGGGCTCGAATGCCAAAGCGCTCAAAGCCGCGCTCGCGGACTGACCACGCGTCCAATAGTCAACAGGAAGACAATGGGCTCGAATGCCAAAGCGCTCAAAGCCGCGCTCGCGGACGCGCAGGAAAAATCGGCTGCACCCGCCCAGCCCCCCGCCAAGAAAAAGTAACTGTTACTGGGTTGCGAAATCTTGTGAGCAGGGCAAGCCCCGAATCAGAAACGAAATGTTACGCCAACGCCCCGGCACTACTGTAGTACCCGGGCGTTGGCACTTGGTGACAGTCACAGCTTGAAAATCTACTGGCTCCTCGTCTTTGTGCCATTGGCAATGTCTTTCGGTACAAGCCGACTCGCGCAAACTTTTCCGGACACGAGGCAGAGCCGGTTGAGCAACGCAGTAGCAACGCGTGCGGCACAGAACAACAAAATGTAACGGGGGTGTTCCTTGCGCGCTTTGATTTTTGGGAGATAGATCCCCCGTTTGCCGTGACGATAACGTCCGGCGTCGAAGTGCCTGTACTCTCTTCGATTGCCTCGGGCATGATGGCGCTCACTGCCATTGTCTTTTCCCTTACCTTTGTTTTTGTTGCGAATGTTCTGCATGTTGTCGGCAATGCCGGACGCAAGGTAATCGAGTCCATGTATCCGCTGTCCGCCGATGATTCGTCACCCTCGAAAAAGAATGAAAATTTGAGACCGCGTACCTTGCCCTTGCCGCCCGTGACCCAAACACTTTGTTATTTCGGAGGACCCGCCGTTGTTGTGGAACTGCATACGCATCTGCTCGTCGCGCTGGCGCGTATGCAAGATGCATTAATCGAAATCGAATACGCTGTGGGTGATGTCGTCGCGGATGGGTCGGCGGTGCTGCATGTGCGCGGCGCGAAAAAGCAAATTTCTGAAGCTGCGCTGCGGAGCGCGATTGTGCTTGGCTTGGAGCGCACGATTGAACAAGACCCCCAGTACGCGCTGCGCCTGCTCGTGGATGTGGGCATCAAAGCGCTCTCGCCCGCCGTGAATGACCCGACGACGGCAGTGATGGCGTTGAATCAAATTGAGGATTTGGTCGGACGCATCGGGCGGCGACAACTCGACGTTGGCTCTGCGAGTGACAAAAGCGGCACGGTGCGACTCGTTTATCCGACGCCGACATGGGAGGACATTGTGTCGCTGGCGCTGGACGAGATTCGCTTTTACGGCGCGAACTCGTATCAGGTGATGCGCCGCCTGCGCGCGCTCTTGTCGGACCTCGAAGAAATTGTTTTGCCGGAACGCCGCGCGGCAATTCAGCAGCAGAAAGCAAGACTCGAAAGCACAGTCCGTCGCACCTTTGGGGACGCCGCAGATTTGTACGAGACACAGCAGTCTGATCGCCAGGGCATCGGACTTTCGCGAACGGTAACATGATATAGACAATGTGGGTTCTGCAACCCACATCCCAAAAAAATTAGAATGATTCCTTCTACCGAGGCACACATGAAGCGCGCACTATCGAAATATCACAACCGCCCGTTCGGCATTTATGTCATGCTGCTTGTAATTCTCGCGTTGGTGCTGAATCTGGGAGCAGATGTAATACGGATTACCAGGGGACAGCCGCCCGAGACCCTATTGGTGCTGCCGGGCGAGCTTGACCGCCTTATTTACCTCGTAATCGTTGTCTTTCTCATTATTCTGAGCGTCGGTCTCTGGCGGCTGCACACGTGGGTTTGGTTCGCCGCGATGGTGACAGGCGGGCTTACTCTGTTTTATTGCATCTGGCACGCATTGAACGGCGGCACACCCTACCTCACGATGTTGCTTGTCATCATCATGGTTTTTTATCTGAACCTTACCGAAGTCAAAGCGACGTTCATTCCCAGACCGAGTGAGGAGAGACTCTGATGACTGACCTTGAATTGCTCCGCGCGTACGAACCGATCGTTTGCTACACCAACGGCGAATTGTTTTTTCCGACAGGGACTGCCGAGTTTGTGAGAGGCGCCTCGCTCTGGGTCAACGGTCCGAATGGGTACGTGCGCGAGCTTGTGCCTGACGGGCAGTTAACACCCGAGAAACTCGCGACCTATGACGAGGTGCCGCCGAATCACACGCTCTACTTGCGACTGGTACAAGAACCGTTACACGGACCTGCCTTCATTAGCTGGCTGCGCAGTCCCGCGCACGTTCCATTCAAAGCGCCGGGACGGTTGGCGCGTGTGCCGCTGTGGTCGCGTGTGATTGACTCGCTGTTTGAAATCACTTTGCTGCTGCGCGGGCGCATTCCCGGCGGCTTCACTGCCGCCGCGCAGAGGGTGTATGCGGCGGCGCTCGAACGCGATCCGCGCCGCAGTTATCACGCGCGCGTTGTGCGTGACGGCGACTGGATCGTGCTGCATTACCTGTTCTTTTATTACATGAACGATTGGCGTTCGTCGTTCGACGGCGTGAACGACCACGAAAGCGATTGGGAACAAGTTTTCATTTATTTGTACGAGCGCGAAGATGGAACTATCGAGCCATGCTGGCTCGCGTTCGCCTCGCACGATTTCAAAGGCGATGACCTGCGCCGCCGCTGGGATGACCCGGTCATCAAAAAAGAGGGCAACCATCCCATCGTATTCGCGGGCGCGGGCTCTCATGCGAGTTATTTCGAGCAGGGCGAATACATGGTCGGCGTCACGCCCGACTTTGCCGTGCCGCTCGAACGCATCGTGCAAATGGCACAAAAAATTTGGTACGAACGGTTGCAGCAGAGTCGCGACCAAGTGCAAGCAAATGAACCGGCGGGCACGCGCCCCTTGTTTGCGATTCCGCATGTAGATTACGCGCGCGGCGATGGCAGGCGCATCGGTCCGGGACAGGCGGAAGAATGGAACCCGATTCTGATTTCCGATGAAACGGATTGGGTAGATCGCTATCGCGGCTTGTGGGGACTCGACACGCGCGATCCCGTTGGCGGCGAACGCGCGCCGGCGGGTCCGAAATACAATCGCGATGGCTCGGTGCGCGACTCGTGGTACGACCCGTTGGGCTGGGCCGGGCTTGACAAGGTTTTTCCGCCCTCGCAGCTGCCGCGCGAGATGGATGCGCGCATCGAAAAAATATCTGCCGACATTCAAGCCGCGCAAGACGAAATCGCGGAAAAGCGGACCGCGCTGCGTAAACTCGCCCTCGATGTCGAAGCGATGCAGTCCACGGCGTATCTCAGCGCCGCGCACAAGAAATTGGTCAAGCAGCTGGAGAGCGATCAAAAAGAGCTGCAAGCGGTCGAGGCGCGGCGCACGGAAGCGATTGAGACGCGTAGAGTATTGGAGGAATATCGCCAACGTATTGCGCAGGGCGATTGGGGCTCGCCGACTGCGCATCTCAAACATCAAGTCCATCCCGAACCACCGCCGCCCGCGCAATTTCGCGCGGTCGAAGTGTTTGCCGCGGTCAGCGGCGCGTTGACGCTGGTGCTGCTGCTGGCGTTATTTCTGATTCACCCGCCTCATTGGCTGTGGGGGGCGATTGTCGTCATTTTGATTATGGGGGGCGTCGAGGCGGGGACGCGGCGCGACCTGTCAAATTATCTCGTCACGATTACCCTCGTTTTGGCGTTCTTTGCCGGGATTATCCTCCTCGTACAGTTCTGGCAGTTGTTCCTGCTTGTTGCAATGATCGCGGTCGTTGCCTATGTTATCGTGGACAACCTGCGCGAGCTGGCAAAGGGATAGCGCATCTATTCACTCTCCGCTTTACCGACTCTATGTACTTGCTGTACACCATGAGTGTCGCCTTTAGCGCATCCGAGACACTGCCGCTTTCGCGCGCGGCAGAACGATTGGCAATGACTCAATCTGTAATTTCGCTCATTGCCATTGTCGTCGTCGCGGGAACTGCCATCAACATTTTGGCAAGCCGCGCGTAGGACGCACACGCTAATCACCATTCACCGCTGCGGTCGAATCCGCTCAGCGAGCGCGCGCAAATTGTGCTATGATGTTTGCGGGAGCAGCGATGGACTTGTTCGCAAACGCGTTGTTGGAACTCTATGAATCCGGCGAAGTGACGCTGTATGTCGAACGCGATGACGGATTCATTGATACCGATG
>CAZXYP010000240.1:0-8729 GCA_964644955.1 uncultured Anaerolineales bacterium
GCCCCAACCGCTGGTGTTGCCGCGCGCCGCATAGCGCCATGTACCGTGGCAGGCATCCGCGCCAAAGTAACGCGCCGAGACGAACGAGCCGGAGCTGTCCGCTTTGAGGTCACCAACCCAGTAGGTGCCAACGGTATCGAACATGGGGACATTCTCGAACGTGTCACCATTCTTGCCGTCCACATAGTGCCCGGTGTACGAGCTGCACAGCGCGGGCTTTTGAATCCAGACGGTGACGATTTCGTAGGGCATGAAACCCCAGCCCTCGAGCACAACCGTTTCCGAAGAAAGGTCATATTTTTCCTGCGTCGCGCTCAGATACGCGCCCGACACATGGTCGCCGTCACCGACGTTTTCGATGGACACCTTTCCGTAAATCATTACCGTTTTGGCAGGACCCAGCTCTTGAATCACAAGCGTGTGCGTGCCAAGCAGATTGGAATACCAATCCTTGACGCCGTTGCCCCACCAAAATCCCACGTTACCGCCGGCATCGGATTTAACATTGCCGACGATGACCGCCGTGCCATCCGGTTCCACCTCATACACGTTAATGTACGTCAGCGGGCTAAAGCCGGTGCAATACACGCCGGTGCTTTCCCCTTGGGCGAGTTTATAAGAATCCGCCCAACAATCTGCGCCCTCAGCCGCGTGCGTCACCATCGGTGCGCCCAGGGTCAAGACCGCAAGAACAAGTGCAGTAACAATCAAGGCAATCTTGCGCATACCAACCTCCTTTGTTATTTTAACGTACTGGCAGTTATGTCATTCTACCAACACAACGCCCCTGCGTCAATAGCCGCGCGGCAAATTTCTTTCAACACTTCGCCCTGTGGCGGGCCCCTCATGCCCGAAAATACGGCAGCACGCGCGTGCCCAACAATTCAATGGCATGTAAAATGTCCGGTCCCAACGGCGGACCAAAACTCAAATGCCGCGCGCCTGCCGCGACGAGCGGTTCCAAACGCGCAATCACATTTTCTGCCGTACCGACAATGCCAATTCGCAGCATCCGTTCATCCACCAACGCAATCGCTTTTTCCGCGTCGCGCTCGACCATCCACGCGTGTGTGATGGGTTCAAAATCGGCGCGCGTCAAACTCAAACGCTCCCAAATCAGCGGCGATAACGCGTGTCCGTAATACGCGATTTTTTGCGCCAAGGCGCGCCGCGCCGCATTTCCGTCGTCGCTCAACGACACCCAAATGCAGGCGGCGAAATCGAAATTCGCAGAACGGTTTGCGCGTTTCGCCAGACCTTGTTCAATGTACGGTTTGACGGTGAAATAGTGTTCGGGCGGAAACAACAAAGGCAAAACCCCATCGCCGAGCTCACCCGCCAGCGCCAACATTTTTGGACTCAATGCGCCGACATACATCGGCGTGACACGCGGCGCGGAAAAACGCAAATACGCTTCATCCGTCCAATGCAAAAATTTTCCGTGCCGCGCGACGCGTTCACCGCGCTGCAGCGCGCGCACGGCCTCTATCGTTTCGCGCATCGCGTCGAGCGGATGCACTTGCTCAATGCCAACCCATTCCAAAAAATCGCGCGCGCCGGCAGCGAGACCCAAGTTGAAACGATGGTTGGAGAGTTCATCAAGCGTGGACGCGAGCATCGCGATTTCGGCGGGATGCATTGTGTACGGATTCAAAATGCATGTGCCGATTTCGATGCGCGTTGTCTGCTGTGCCACCGCCGCGAGCACCACCGGCGCGCTGCGCCAAAACAAATCGTGGCTCACCCAAAATTGGTCAAAGCCGAATTTTTCCGCCGCTTGCGCGAGCGTAACGTATTCGGGAATCGTCAAGTCGTTGTTGAGTCGTATCGAAAAACGCATAAATCAATGGACAATGGATAATGCACAATGAACAATGGTCAATGCTCCCTGCGTCACCTTGTCACCCCCTCACCCATTCACCCTTTCATCTTTCATCCTCTGTTATCACCGCTTCCGCCTCGACTTCGACGAAATATTGTGCGCCGACCAATTTTGCTTCGACCAATGTATTCGCCGGGCGAATGTCGCCAAAGAATTCGCCGTGCACGCGCGCAGCTTGCTCCCATTCCGCGATGTTGCTCACGAATACGCGTGTTCGCACCACATCACGCAGCGTTCCACCCACCGCGACGATGGCGCGTTCGATTTTCTGTATCGCAAAGCGCGTTTGCGCCGCCGTATCCGCGCCGACGACATTGCCGTTTTCATCCGTCGCCGTCGTGCCGGATACGTAAATGACATCGCCTACGCGCACCGCGCGCGCGTATCCCGCCATCGCTTCCCACTTCGTCCCGCTGCTCACACTCGTGCGTTTGGATGCGTCCATGCAAAATTCTCCCCTTCCAACTGTGGTCGCTTAATCGCTCTTGGTCAACAACGCGCGTCCGCCTTCGACAATGACCAGATACGCGGCGGTATATCCAAAAATCCGCAGCCCCGCCAGCGTGAAATCATCGCTCAACATGCGTTCCTGAATATTGTGCGTGACCATGAACCAATGCGAAATGTTTAACGTCAGCAACACATACCCGATGGCAAGCAG
Organism: uncultured Anaerolineales bacterium; assembly: GCA_964644955.1. Classification (GTDB taxonomy): domain Bacteria; phylum Chloroflexota; class Anaerolineae; order UBA4142; family SHND01; genus SHND01. Next base: position 2,544 of record CAZXYP010000240.1, read on the forward strand.
CACGCGACTTTTATTGGGCAGCTGCGGCGAATCGCCGTTCACTTTCCAACGTCCGCCCGCCGTCAAAAAACTCCACAAGATACCGAAAGCGGTGTACGAAATTCCCGCCAAACCGAAAAACAACGTGAGCGGATTGTCCAGAAAATCGGTAAAGTGCAGCAGCCACGTAAAAATTGCCAGTCCCAAGATTTTGAGCGCGCGGTCCGCGTTCAACTGCCGCCGCGCCCCCCAATACAAAGTCAACGCGGTCAAGCTCACCAAAATCCAAAATTCGATCTCCGCATAGTGGTAGCGCAGCGTTTGCAGGGGACGTCCGTTTTCGGTGAACCAATACACAAACTGTGTCCACGCCAAAATCATTCCGTACGCCGCAATCGAATAGCGTTGGCGCCGCAATCCGTACACCGCGACGGCAGCGCCCGCGCCCGTCAACATCAAATACACCACGTCGCTCAACAGATTGCTCAACGCGGTCAGCGGACCCGTCGCCGTCGTCATGTTTTGAATCACATTCGGATCACTCGCCTGCGTCAAAAAAAATGCGGAAACGCCAATGATGCTCACAAACAACAACAGCTGCGGCACAATCATGAGCAAGATGAGCCCCAACACCAACTTGAACGGAATCGTTTCGTACGCGCCTTGCCGCGCCCGCCACCACGCCAACGGAACCAAGCACGCGCCCGCCAGCGCCGCTCCGCCCCACGCCAGCCACTGCGCCGGTGAGATACCGGGCAAAATCGTTTCCGTCAACACACCAAACCAGCGATACGCCAAAAACGCGCCCAACAGCACCAACACAACCCACCGATTCGCATAGCGCACCGTTGCCTGTCCGCCCCAACTCGTGAACGTAATCCCAAAACTGATAATTTCGGCGCCCGACAAATAAATCAGCGGAATCGTGAGATTGCGCGGGTTCGTGACCGCGTCGGCAGTAAAATAGCCGCTCACAAAATTGACGTTGCTCAGCTGCGTCGCCTGAACGGCGGCAATCAAAAACAACACAAACATCCCGCCGACCAAAAGCAGTACCGTCGTAAATTCAATTGCCAACACCGCCGTGCGGCGCGGGAACAAGACAAAACAGAGCAGCAAACCGCCCAGCAGCAGCAGCGTCCCGCCCACAAACGCGAGCAAGAGCAGCGCATTCGAGCCCGCTGCCGTAATCATGCTGCCAATCACATCCGCCGGCAAGCCAAACAAAAGAAAACCGAGCAGAATGCCCCATCGCGCCCATTTCTGCACATGCAGCGCGCTCGTGAGAATCAGACTCCATGCCAGAATCACCGCGACCAATGCCAACGGCACCGCCAGCGACGGCACAAAAATCCCACGCGCGGCGGTGGACGAAAGCGGCAGGGCTTCCAACACGCCGCCCGTGCGCAGCGGGTCATTGAACAAAATGCTCGCGATAAAAGCAAAGACCAGCGCGAACCCGACCAACGCAATCAAGCGCGGCACGCGGTCCAAGCGGCGCACGTCAATGAAACCGCTCTTGAGTGAATCCCACGCAAAAATGCGAAACGCGCCGACCAAAATTTGCCACAGCGCCTTGAGCAGCGCGCCGAAATTTTTTTGTTGCCGCATTGAATGGTTCATGGGGCGCCTTCGAATCCGACCAAATCACCGGTAAAAAATCCCGCATACAACAATCGCCCGTCACTGCTCAAGCCCGATGTTGGCGAAGAATCGGCTGTAGGTATTTCAAGAAAACGCGTTCCGGTCTTGGCGTCCACGCCAATCAATCCGTTCAACGTCAGCTGCCAGATTTGGTCGCCCGTCACAATCGGCGCGCCGCGCAGTGTATGTTCATGGCGATAATGCCACAATACATTCCCGTTCGCGGCATCCAACGCGACCAATTCATCCGGCAGCGTTACCAAGACGCGCCCGTTTGCCGCAATCGGTTGAGTTTCAATGACTTGATTCAAATTGGTTTGCCAAACCACATTCCCGTCCGCGCGCTGCAATGCCGTCACCGTGTAATCATTCGAAGTCACCAGGATATGTTCACCACTCACGGTTACCGGCGCCGTAATCGCGCGTTCGGCGCCAAATTTCCAGCGCACCTCTCCCGTCACGGCATCCAATGCCGTCAACCCGCCGCTTGCATTGCTGACGTACAATGCATTCCCATCCAACACCGGCGACGCAACCAGCGGGCTGCCGCCCGCAAAAGTCCAGCGCGCCGTGCCCGTGTCCTTGTCCAACGCATACACGCGTTTGTCTTCGGACGCCACAAATACGGTATCCTTTCCCACTGCCGGCGTGACGGAAACGACATCTTGGGTGGGAAACGCCCATTCAAACGCGCCATCTTCAAAACGCAGGGCGTATGTTTTTTTATCGGCGGAGCCAAAATACACCGCGCCGTCCGCGACGATGGGAGAACTGTACACCGCGCCGCCCGTTTGAAAACGCCAACGCTCGCGCAGCGTGGCGCGGTCCAACGAAACCAGCGCGCCGCTCGCCGTTCCGTACAACAACACCTCGCCCGCGGGAACAATCTGCGTGGTAATGCCGTTGCTGCTGTTCCGTTCCTTGTACGCGAACGCCTGTCGCAAATCGTTTCCAATCGTTTCGGCAAAATAATTTTGAACCGTTGCGTTGACGGGCGCGGTCTCGACAAACGGCGCGCTGCCTTTGAGAAACGCGCCAACGCTTGCGGCGACAATTTCCGAGCGTTTCAAATTGGGCGCGCCGCTTTCACTCGTCTCATCCAACACTTCGCCGATACCCGCGCAATACGTAGTTTGCGACGCCGATTTATTTTGATTCACGTCCAACACGGTGCGCACGCGCATGCAATCGCGCAATTCACCCAGCGCGGTCGTGACCGTCCCCAACGGCTGCTGTTCGAATGAAAACGCGAACGGCACTTGCGCGTTCAATGTGCCGGTGATATTTTCCGTCGCGGGCGCATTGGCGACCAACGGCAGCATCGGCGTGATGCCCACATCGTCCACCGCAAAAATATTCACGCGCTCCGGTGTGACCAACGCCAGCTGCTTTGAACGCCTGAGCGTTTTGCCGTCGGCGGCGTATTCCACATCGGTCAGTTCCGCAATCTCGAACGCGTCCAAACGGCGCAATGCTTCAATGGCTTTCACCTGTTCCAAATCAATCCCGGTCGCGTTCATCAACGCTGTGAATACGGGCGCTTGAATCTCGTTAATGATTTGCGGCCCGGGCACGCGGCGCACATTGCGTGAACGATAATGCACCGTCCCATCCGCCTCGCGGATGCGATAGACGAACGACGCGCCATTCGACAATGGCAGAAACGTTTCCACCGGCGCGGGCGCGGGTGGCATAACTTGAAGCCACAACCATACGACCACGACGACCAACGCCGCGAGAACGCCGCCGACCACCGCCACGCTGCCCCACGCATTGTCGCGCGACTGTGGCATGGTGTTTGCGGTTGAAACGGGAACGGCAGAATCGGTCCGGCTCATGTTGGATTGCTTTTGGAATAAATCGCGCGCAGCGCGTTCAGAAATGCTTGGTCGTCGTCTTTGAACCACTGTAAATTGTAACGCTCAGTTTCCGTATCGAGCATCTCGGGCGCGCTGCCATCCCAAATCGCCGCATCCGCGCGTTTTTCAAAGAATGCTTTGCCCAACACCTCGCGCAGCCGTTGGTCGTCGTTGTAAAAATATTCTTGCAGCAGCGGCACAATGCGATGATACCACGCGAAACGCAAATCCCCCGCGTCCTTCACTTTCATCAAATAACTGTGTCCCAATTGATGGTCGCGGTCGAGCAAGGCAGTGATACGTTGATTCAATCGTTCCAACAACGCGCGCAAATTCACGCCTGCAACATTCTCATCAACCTTATCAAGCAGCGGCATCATTTCCACAAACGTAAAACGCCGCCGCAATGCAATGTCGAGTAGCGCAATCGAACGGTCGGCGGTGTTCATCGTGCCGAGAATGTACAAATTGGATGGGACACCAAACTCTTGCTGTGAATATGGCAAGCGCACTTTTAATTCATTGTCTTGTCCCAATCGCTTATCATCCTCAATCAACGTAATCAACTCGCCAAACACTTTCGAGATATTGGCGCGGTTGATTTCGTCAATGATGAGCAGATAGTTGTTGTCGGGGTCGCGCGCGGCACGTTCGCATATTTTCTTGAACACACCGGGCATTACGCGATATTGAACAAACGCCGCGTCATCTTCAGGTTCCAGCGGTTTTAGCCCTTCGACAAATTCTTCGTAGGCAAAGGATTGGTGAAAGGTGATGAAATCGCAAAACTGGCTAATTTCAATTTGTTGTGAGGACGGATTGCGCCATTCCTCAAGCACTTGGACAAGATTATCATTCACCCATTCTTTGCCTTCTTCACTCAAGTACCATTCGCTTGCAGCTGTCTTGGCAAAGAGGAATGGGTCGCGCCGATTGGTAAAGCGAACGGTTTCGACGCTCGGGTTGGTGTGTGTTTGCAAATAGGACCACAGTGTATTCGCCACATTTTTTTCGCGCTGTTTGAATTGCATCATCAAACGAATCGGTTCCGTATCGAGCAATTCTTGAACACGGAATTGGGACTTGGGCGTACCCAATGTCATTGCAAGCGCAATCGCTTCATACCAGTTGAGTTCGGCAACGAGCGCGAGATGTTGCTCTTGTACAGAAACTGCTTTTCTTAATTGTGGCGTAAGAAACGCATCACGAAATTTCTGTAGGTTGTACGTCTTGCCCGTTCCCGGCGGTCCGTAGAGGATAATGTTACGCGTGTTCTTTGTCATCTCCAAGAGTTCGTGAATCTGACGCAAATTGTTCTGTTGGGGCGACATCATTTGTGAAAAAACTCCTCGCTCCAATTGCTCAATCTCCGAAAGCAATTCGGGACGCTGTTCCATGTATGCTTGTTTGATTTTTTGCCATTGGTTCGATTTAATCGGCGCAACCGTTTGCTGTGCAAATTGAAAATCAACGTGTACAGGTTCCGTAATTCGCCATGCCACACGCCGCGCATGTGGCATTTTGGGATTGGTACTTGGATTTTGTGCGTCCGTCGGTGGAATATAGTCACTTGTTATGATTCCGATACCAACAACATCCGTCAGCCCTTGATTGGCTATTACAATATCGCCAACCTGAAGTTTCTTGGTAAAGCTCCAAATTGAGTGTGTGCCGCCTGACCCCAGTCCAGCCGCCAGAAGCGCCTCTGTGACTTGTTCTTCATTTGGAAATTCCCGAAAATCGCGTTCTCCCAGCTCAAACCATCCAATCACGATGCAGTTATTCGCGCGGCACATTTCCCAAGCACTGGCACCGCGCCCGGGCGCGATTTTCCATATAGCAGACTGCGAATTTTGAATCATCGTTATCTCGGGGCTTTCCTCTTCCTCACTTTCATTCTCCGAACTGCGTTCACGATTTATCCACAACGCGGAGTGTGTATCAATAAGGTCAATCGGATGACCCAACGACTGACCTAACGCGGCACGCAGCTCAGACATTATTTCCACATAAGACTCGTATTTGTCGCCCGTCGTTGCGCCTGAAATTGCCGGAATTTTCCACTTTCGAACCGCATTCCCGATAAGACTCGCGCGATAAAATATATACTTGTCCGGAAATGCCGCCGTCAGGAAAATAGAAATCAAGCCCATCTGAATTTTCTTGCGTGAGTCTTGCAGCACACCGCCAATTTCCGAATCCACTTGTGCTTTGAACCAATTGATACGCGCAGCAAGCAATTCTCCTGTGCCGTACAAAAGATACGAAAATAATTTGCTCAGGCGTTGGTTCGACACTGCAGTAACGTACTTGCGAAAATCATCCGCCGCCCAAAATGACGAGAGATTTGCCAGTTCTTTTGAACATTCTCGTAGCGCCATTTGCAATTTTTCCTTGAACTCGGGATGTTCTACTTCGGCGCGCGCAAGCACCGTACCCAAAATGCGAATGAGCCGCATTTTGTAGGCGCGCTCTTCGTTTTCGAGTCTACCGTTCTGTTCAAATTCTCGGAAGGTTGCAACGGCACGCTCAAATTCGTCCGTGTTTTGAATTTGGAGTGAATTACGTGAAGTTTGTTGATTCATTTTTTATTCCTCCACAAAAATTCCCTTCAGCTCTTGCACCAATTTATTCTTCTCATTCCGCTTTCCCAAATCCCCCCTCACATCCACCGTCGCCACGCGAATCGTTTCGTTTGTTCCCA
>CAZXYP010000241.1:0-8680 GCA_964644955.1 uncultured Anaerolineales bacterium
AAAGCAATTCATCACGGGTGAGGAGACCAATGAAATTATCCGAAATATTCCCGCAACGCGACAGGATGGTTTTTGCGGCGGCGGAAAACAGAGCGACAGGTTCGAGCGATGGGCGCGCATTGACGCAGAAGCGCTTTGTATGGGCGAGCTCGGACCCGGAACGTACGGTGCGCGCGGGACGACGCCGTCCGTCCGGCAGTTCATCGGGACCGCGCGAACGCGCGGACGCGCCAGACCGCGAATCATCCGGTGGCGGCGGAGGCGGATTACCCCCTTCGTTCGGTACCGGCGGCGGTGGCGGAGGCGGATTACCCCCTTCGTTCGGCACCGGCGGCGGCTTGCCGTCCAACATGAATCCGTGGATTTTGATCATCGGCGCGATTCTTTTGGTCTGCTTTTTTGTTGTGTTTGGCGGCAGTAGTCTGTTGAACATGGGTGAGGAAGCTTCGAACGCGCCGCAGGATTTCCCGACGCAGGTGGTGGAACAAGTGGCGACCGAAATCCCGTCCACGCGCGCGCCGACGCGTGTACCTGCCACGCGCGTGCCCGGCGCGCAAGACCAAAAATGGTTGGTGATGTTGTATTCGGATGCCGACGACAAAATTCTGGAGCAGGACATTTATTTTGATGTCAACGAAGCCGAGTTGGTCGGTTCGACGGACAATGTGCAGTTGGTCGCGCAAGTGGACCGTTTCAAAGGCGCGTTTTTGGGCGACGGCAATTGGACCGGCACGCGGCGTTATGTGTTGAATCAAGACAATGATTTGCGCCGCATCAAATCCGAGATGGTCGAGGATTTGGGCGAAGTCAATATGGCGGACAGCAAAACGCTGGTTGATTTCGTCACGTGGGCGGTGAAAAATTATCCGGCGGACAAATATGTGTTGATTCTTTCCGACCACGGCATGGGTTGGCCCGGCGGCTGGAGTGATGGCGATTCCAAAGCCCCGCCGACGAGCAACGCGCCGTTGGCGCGCGCGATTGGCGGCGCGATTTTTTTGAATCAACTGGATGAGGCGCTCACGACGATTCGCCAAGAGACCGGTATTGATAAATTCGAGTTGATTGGCATGGACGCGTGCTTGATGAGTCATCTCGAAGTGTATGCGGCGCTCGAACCGCACGCGCGTTTCGCTGTCGCGTCGCAAGAAACGGAACCGGCGGTCGGTTGGGCGTACCAGAGTTTTCTTGCCGCGTTAAATCAAAATCCGAACATGGACGGCGGCGAACTCGGGCGTTTGATTGTGGACAGCTACATCACCGAGGACCAACGCATTTTGAACGACGAAGCGCGCGGGGAAATGATGTCGGCAGGGCGCGGTCTGTTTGGCGGTCCGCCTTCGGCAGAAGAGGTCGCGCAAGAAATGAGCGAAGCCATCACGCTCACTGCGGTTGACCTTTCGAAAATTCCAAACGTCATGCAAGCGGTGGACCAACTCGCGGCGGCACTGCAGACCGTCGAGCAATCGCCTGTCGCGGCGGCGCGACGATATGCCGCGTCGTACACCAGTATTTTTGGTAGCGATGTGCCGCCCTCGTATATTGATTTGGAAAATTTCAGCGCGCTGTTGACGCAAAAAATAAAAAATGGCGCGGTCACCCAAGCGGCAAAAAATATCGAGACCGCCGTGCGCGAAGCGGTCTTGGGTGAAAAACACGGCGCGCAGAAAAAAGGGTCCAACGGCATCTCGATTTATTTCCCGAATGCGGAATTGTATCGTTTGCCGGAAGCCGGTCCGCGTTCATACACGGTCATCAGCAATCGTTTCGCGCAAGCATCCGCGTGGGATGATTTTCTCGCGTTCCATTACACCGGGCGTCCGTTCGATGCGCAAACGCAAGCGCCGGTCGTGCCGGACCGTTCGACGGCTGTGCGCGCGCCGGGCGCGGGCAACATCGAATTGTCGCCGCTGGAGGTTTCGTCGAAAACTGCTGCGCCCGGCAAACCGATTCTCTTGTCCACGCGCGTGGACGGCGAAAACATCGGTTATATTTATCTGTTCGCCGGTTACTATGACGAGAATGCCAATTCCATCAACCTCAGCGATTTGGACTATCTGGACAGCGGCGCGACGCGCGAGGTGGATGGCGTCTATTATCCCGATTGGGGCGCGGGTCCGTTCAATCTGGAATTTGAATGGGAGCCGCTGGTGTTTGCTTTGACGGACGGCGAAACAACCGCGACCGTTTTGTTGAATCCGACAACGTATGGTGTGTCACCCGAAACGGCGGTTTATACAGTAGATGGGCTGTACACGCGCGCGGCGACCGGCGAAACGGCGGCGGCGGAGTTGCGCTTGAGCAACGGCAAATTGATAAGCGTTTTCTCGTTTACCAATGAGGACGGCACAGGCGCGCCGCGCGAAATTGTGCCGGAGCAAGGCGATACCTTTACCGTGTATGAAAAATGGATGGACCTCGACGATAACGGACAATCCAAAGGCGTGGTAAATGAACGCGGCAAAACGCTGACGTTCGGCGCCGAACCGTTCACGTGGGAAGAACAAGACGCCGCGGCGGGCAAATATCGCGTTGGCTTTATCGCGACCGATTTGGAGGGGAATCGCACGCAGGTTTTGGAAACTGTGACGGTCCGTTAAACGCGGGGGAGATGCAAAATTTTTCGCTCGCCGTATTTCATGATAGACTGAATAATACAATTTCCCAAGCACGTAAAAACTTTAGGAGGCAGTGAATGGCTACGCTCACCGTACTCAAGTTCGACACGCCCACCGGCGCGCAAAAAGCGCTGGATCTTGTCAAGGGGCTGCAAAAGCAACAATTAATCCAGATTCAGGATGCCGCGATTGTGTCGTGGAAAACGGGCGACAAGAAACCCAAGACCAAACAATTGAACAATCTTGCGGGCGCGGGCGCGCTCAACGGCGCGTTCTGGGGTATGTTGTTTGGTTTGATTTTCTTTGTGCCGTTTTTTGGTCTCGCCATCGGCGCGGCAATGGGCGCGCTCGCCGGCAAATTCAGCGATTACGGCATTGACGATTCGTTCATTGATTCGGTACGCGGCAAAGTGACTGAAGGCACATCCGCGTTGTTCTTGCTCACCAGCGGCGCCGTCCGCGACAAAGTGGCTGCCGCATTCAAGGGACAGAAATTCGAATTGATTGCGAGCAATTTGACCAAAGCCGAAGAAAAAGAATTGATGGCGGCGTTCGGTCAAGAATAAACCCGGCGCGTTTACGCAAACATAAAAAAACTGCGGGCTATATTTACGGCTCGCAGTTTTTTATTTTTTTTTGGCGGACTACCGGCAGTCGGGAATGTGTTTTTCGGACGAAGGCACAAGCGATCACGCGGCGGCAGCAATTGTATCTGCCGCAGGCGCGGGAGTTTTACGCGCGCGTGAAAACTGTTCCCACCACGACAACACAATGGCGCCCAAGCCATAAAGTGTTGCCGCAATCGAAAGCACCGCCCCCGCGAGAGGAATCCACGTGAGCAATACAAAGACCAGCAGCGCCAATAACAGTACGAGAGCGCGGTGCAATTTTGCATTTGGCGCAAAACGTTGTAGTAACGCGCGCGCACCCCAATAGACAAAAACGATTTGGCTGATGAAAAACAAAAACAGAATAAACAGCCAAAACAGCGCGGCGGTCAGGGCGAGTCCCAACGTCCACGTCATGACGGCGAGTGCGCCGAGACTCAGCGCTTGAAAAACAATGCCAACGGCAATCACTACCAGCGCCAAAAGCGCCGAGAGCAAAAAGCCATTGATGCCGGCGAGCAGACCGACGCCCGGAGTTGCAATCGGATGGGCGCGAATCGGCGCGCTCCAATTTTCCAACCGACGCGGCAGCGCGAAAATCAAAATCAACCCAATCACTGCGAATGTTACAAAATCGCGCACGCGATTCAAGCCCCATGCGCTCAAGTTTGCGGCGGTGTCGTTCTGGTTTGTCGCCTGCTGCAGCGGCGCGGTGGATGGATTCAACAAACATTCCAAACCACTGCCGATGATGCCGCCCGCCGCGCTTTTTGCCATTGCAAACTGCGGCAGGCACGACCACGCGGTGGTTTGTGAATCTGTTGTCATTGCAATTTGCTGTGGCGCGGTGAGCATGGAAGTGCGGATGAGATTGAGCGATTCCGCCTGCGCCATCAGCAGCCGCAGGATTTCAATCGGTCCGATGATGGCGTTCGTATGGCGCGAAATGCCGCCGGTCAATTGCGCGCCAATCGCCAACGTATTCAAATCGCGTCCGATGACCGAACCTTGTGTCGTCAGCAAGCTCAGCGCGAGCGCATAGACGCTGTGTTCGACGCGCGCGGTCGGCGCCAAATTCAAGTTTGCGGCGACGGCGTACACACTGCCGCCCACACTGCCGCGCAGGGTCGCGCGGTCGGCGACCAAAAACACGCTGCCTGTCACGTTGCCGTTCAGCGTCACGTTTTGACCAATGACAAACAAATCGCCGTCCACATTGCCGTCAACGATAATGTCGGGATTTGCTAACGCCACATCATTTTCAATTGTGGTGCCGGAAGGAATGACGCCGCCGGTCGGACCCTGGGCGTGCGCCGGCGCGGCGATTGCGAAAGCAAGCAATGCGGCGACGACAAGAATCAAAAAACGATATCGCCATTGAAAAGTGTTCATGGGATTTGCTCCGGGAGCGCTGTCACATGTTTTGCGGCGCGGCAAACAAAACGCCTGCGTGAACCGGACAGGATAGCCATTCAAAGACCGTCGGGCGAAATGTCTTGCGGTCGAACGTTTCTCGTGCAACCTCTTTTGCACGATAACACAGTTTGCGGCAGGGTGCAATCCATTTGTCACCCCGTTTCCGCCGCATACGCCGCCAACGCGCGGTCAATCAAAATGTCGCTGCTGCCGAGAGAGTGGGTTGCGTCGAGCGCGCGCGCGATTTCATCCGCGTTCAAAACCGCGCGAATCTCTTTGTCTTCCGACGCGGTTTGGTGCAGTGAAAGATGTTCCGCGCGCGCGCGTTCCACCGCCCGCTGCACCAGAATTTGTGCGGTTGTTTTGTCAATGCGCTGTGCCAACATCGTCAGCAGCGCTTCCGCCATGACCAAACCGCCGCTGCGCCTCAGATTCTCGCGCATTTGGTTGGCGTCAATTTCCAGACCGGTCAGCGCGTTTTTCAAATGCGTGACCGCGCCTGCGGTATAGCCAAACCCTTGCGGAATGATTTGCCATTCGCTTTGCCACGCGCCTGCCGCGCGTTCGTGTTCTTGTTCCATCGTCTGGAAAATCGCCTGCGCCGCGTGGAATGCCAAGCGCGCGCTTGCGCGCGCCCAGAGCGCGTTGGTCGGATTGCGTTTTTGCGGCAGCGCCGAGGATGCGCCCTTTTGCTCGCCGCGCGCTTCTGAGATTTCACCTTCCGCCATCAGGAGCATCAAATCGTTTGCAATTTTCGAGATTGCGCCCGCCGTGACGCCCAATGTCGCAATCAACAACGCGATTTGGTCGCGTTCCGTGTGCCACGGCAGCGCGGGCGCGACGAGATTCAATTCGTGCGCGAGCGCGTCGGTCACCGCGATGCCTTGTGCGTCCAATGCCGCCAGCGTGCCGACCGCGCCGCCGAATTGCAAAACGAGCGCGCTGTTTGCGCGTGTACGCAATTCGCGCGTGCAGCGCAGCATCATGTTCAGCCAACGCGCGGCTTTGAGTCCGAATGAAATTGGCGCGGCGTCTTGCAGCAGGGTGCGTCCTGCCATTACGGTGTGACGATGGGCGTCCGCCAATTGCGCGCACGCGTCGCACACGGCATCCAAATCGGTGTACAGCAAACGCAATCCGGCGCGCATTTGCAAGACGAGCGCAGTGTCAATGACATCCTGACTCGTCGCGCCGAAATGCACGAAATTTTTGGCGTCGCCCATGACATGTTCTCGCAGCGCGTTCACGAGTGGAATGACGGGCGTACCTGCCGTAACGCCTTTACGAAAAATTTCGGTCGCGTCAAAAAATTCCGCGCGGCACTGCGCCGCGATTTCGTGCGCGGCAGGTTGGGGAATCACGCCGACGTTTGCTTGCGCGCGCGCCAAGGCGCGTTCAAATTCCAGCATCGCACGCACGAATGCTTGAGGCGAAAACACCTCTGCCATGGCTGAGGTGCCATAGAGTTCAGCGCTAAAGGTTTGCATATCAAAAATTGATAAAGACCGTATCGGCTTGCCCTTGCAGCACAATGTTGAATTGGTAGGTTACGCGCCCGTTTGGCTCACGGCGTTTTGCCAAAAGCGTTGCGCGGCGCGCTGGCGGGACAAGTTCCAAAATCGGGTCGGTCACATTTCTTGCATGTTCGGCAAAATAGACGCGCGTAAACAAATGATTTCACAAGTCGCGCCCAAAGACGGCAACGCAAGTGTGCGGCGCTTGTATCGTCGTCGCATCAAACGGCACCAGCTCCGGCTTGACCGTTTCAAACCAAAGCGCGCCATCCGGGTCGGTGCCTGTGCGTCCGAACCCAAGGAACGCCGGGTCGAGCGGTACTGCGCGTTGGTCGCGCGGGTGGTACACCACGAAAAACGTATTATCCCCCACACGCGGCGCAGTGCGGTTTCGGAATAGCGTTTTGGGTTCTGGTCCTTTCAAATGAATTGACGCCCACCGTCCACAATCAGCGTTTGCCCCGTAATAAAATCACTCGCGGGCGACGCAAAAAACAATGCCGCGCCAATCACATCGTCCGCGTGCTGCGCGCGTTTGATGGCGCCGCGTGTGGCGCCGTACTGTTCCGCGTTTTCAATCAAATTCAAACTCGCTTCGGTCAAGGTAAAACCCGGCGCGAGCGCGTTCACCGTAATTCCAAAATCGCCCGCTTCGCGCGCCAGCGCGAGCGCGAGCGCAATCACCGCGCCTTTGGACGCGACGTAATGCGCCCACAAGGGCGAGCCGCTGAAAACAGTCGCAGACGAAACGTTGATGATTTTGCCGCGTCCGTTTTGCTTCATGTACGGAAACACCGCTTTGGCGCAGAGCCATGTTCCTTTGACGTTCACCGCCATCACGCGGTCCCATACCTCCGCGTCAAGTTCGTAAAACGGTTTGCGCTCCAGTCCCGCGTAGATTGCCGCGTTGTTGACGAGGATGTCAATGCGTCCGAATTTTTCGGCAACCTCTTGCGCCATGATTTGCGCGGATGCTTCATCGGCGACATTCACTTGCAAGGCGGCGGCGTTTTCTTGGCGCGCATGAATCAACGCCGCCGTTTCTTGCGCGCCGGATAAATTAATGTCCGCAGCCGCAACCGACGCGCCTTGTTCCGCGAACGCCAGCGCGAACGCGCGTCCGAGTCCGCCTGCCGCGCCGGTGACAATGACGACTTGATTTTCCAATGGCTTCATGGCTCGTTATCGTCCGCTTGTCCCGTTGCGTACAGCGCGCGCGTGCGCGCGATTTCTTGGCGCGCGAGTTCCGCACCTTTTTCGGTGAGCATCCACGACGGAATTCTTGATTCGACGTAATCCATAAACTGCTGCGGCGTTTGATTATACCAGCGGCGGCAAATGCGCGTGGCGGTCGCTGAAAAACGCCACAACTTGTCGGCGTCTTTGACAATCGCATCTTCGAGCGAGTGGGGGGGGGGATTGGAATCGTGTCCGTCAATAATTTTTTGAATCGCTATGATTTTCGTTTCGTCATAATTTAACTCGCGCAGCATTTCGCCCGCGAGCCGCGCGCCTTCTTGTTCGTGCAAACGCGTAACGTCCGCGCTCCAACCGATGGGCGCGCCCGCTAAACCGTCGTAATGCGTTTCTTCGGGAACATTGAAATATCCAATGTCATGCAGCAAAATCGCAGGCAGCACGATCGCCTCATCGGCTTCGGGATACGCGGCGAGCAATTGTTTCGCGTACTCGTACGCCATCGGCAAATGGATTTCGTTCGAGCGCGTGTGCCAGAACGGTTCGGCGCGTTGGTAGATTTCGTCGTAGATATTTGACATGGTGACCTGAGATTAGAGATTAGAGATTGGAGATTGGAGATTAGAGATTGGAGATTGGAGATTAGAGATTGGAGATTAGATTCCCAAATAAATCGTTTTGTATTCCATGTATTCGTCGAGCGCGCGGCGTGATTTTTCGCGACCGAGCCCGCTTTGTTTGTAACCGCCAAAGGGGACGAGATTGTACGAGCGATGAATGTTGTTGACCCACACCGAACCCGCTTCCAATTGTTCGGCAGCGCGCCATGCTGTGCCAATGTCGCGGCTGAATACGTACGCGGCGAGTCCGTAGATGGAATCGTTGGCGAGAGACAACGCGTCGTCGAGCGAAGCGAACGGCATGATGCCGACGACGGGACCGAAGGTTTCTTGCGTCATGATTTGCATCGTGTGATTCGTGTTCGCCAAAACCGTTGGGGGAAAAAAGAAACCGCGCGCGTATTCGTCACCCGTCAAACGCGCGCCGCCGAGTAACAAGCGCGCGCCTTTGTCCAACGCGTCTTGCACTTGTATCTCACTGTTGCGAAAAATTTTTTCATTCACCAACGGACCGAGTTGGCAGGACGCATTCATGCCATTGCCCACTTGGAGTTTTGATGCGGCATCCGCGAACCGGGCGATGAAATTTTCATAGATGGATTCGTGGACGTAAATGCGATTGACGCGATAACAAAATTGTCCGGTGTTGGAATACGCGTGCTTTACAATCGCGGGAATCGCCGTGTCCAAGTCCGCATCGGCGCACA
>CAZXYP010000242.1:0-8673 GCA_964644955.1 uncultured Anaerolineales bacterium
CAGGTTCGAGACGCGGGCACACCATTTCGCAAAAATGTTCGCACACCGAACACGTGTCGAGCGTGTATTTGCTCAGCCCGATGGTTTTCTGTTTGCGTTCCAACAGCGGGTGCGCGGTGTGCTCAGCGTCCCAATACAACACCTGTTTCGAGCACGCGGCAACGCACAGCGAACAGCCCGCGCAGCGGTCACGCGCCCAGATTTCATTGACGAGTCGTGTGGTATACAAAGCGTCCTCCTTCCAAACGTAGGACAAATTTGTAATTTGTCC
Source organism: uncultured Anaerolineales bacterium (assembly GCA_964644955.1). Lineage (GTDB taxonomy): Bacteria > Chloroflexota > Anaerolineae > UBA4142 > SHND01 > SHND01. The sequence goes on from CAZXYP010000242.1 coordinate 272, forward strand.
TCTGCGCGCGCATCGCTGACGCGCCGAGTTAACGAATGGCAAGTTTCAAATTTGCCGCACCATTTTCACCCACGCCTTTGCGTCATCGCCCATCATGCGCGCATACGCGACGCGCTGCGGGTCAATGCCGTTTGCCGCCAACTGCGCGCGCAAATTTTCAATTCGCATTTCAGCGTACCGATTGCCGTTTCCAAAATGACATTCATCGGGCGGACACAGCGCAAGCAAAACCTTTTCCGCGCCATGCACCAATGCATACAAAACGTGCAGTGGGTCGAGCCGCGCCGAACACGGCAGTTCAATCACGCGCACGTTCGCGGAATAATTCATCCGCCGCGCGCCCGCGAGTTCCATCGCCGCATGACCGCTCCACGTACAGCCAAATACCAATGTGACAGGGTGACGGGGTGACAGGGTGACAGAATCGTCGTTTCTCAACACAGCATCTATCTGCGCGAAGATTTGCGCGTCGCGCGCGTTCGGCAAATCAATCGCTTTGGACGGACACGCGACGACGCAGTTGCCGCACGCGAGACAGAGGAATGGGTCAATGTGCGCGCGGTCGAGCGGCGATTCGAAATCGCGGCTGCCTATCGCCAAGTCAGCCTGCGCTGACTGAAACTCAACCGACGCAGGTCGGTTTTGCCATGTGTTGCCGCGATTTAAATCGCCCGAACGCATCTCAATCGCCCCGAACGCGCACGTTTCCACACACTGCGCGCAGCCGGTGCACAAATCCGCGTTCACACACGCGCTCGCGCTCGGATGCGTGACAAAATGTTTTTCAAGAAAATGTCCCGCGCGCGCCGCCGCCGTTTTACCTTGCAGAATCGCATTGTCAAAATCCACGGGACGATGCGCCGAACCGCAAACAAAAATGCCGCGCTCGATTTGCGCTTCGGGACGCACACGATAGTGCGGGTCAATGAAAAAACCATTCTCATCGCGCGGCAGATGCAGCCAACGCGCCAACACGCCTGCGTCGTCGCGCGGCACAAGCGGCGTCGCCAATACCACGCGGTCGTACTCGATGCGGCGCAGCGTTCCGGTCAACGTATCGCGCGCCACAACCCAGTCATCCTCCACGCGCGGCAATTGGTTCGGCGCATAACGCAGAAATTCAATGCCAAGTTTTTGCGCGTCCAAAACAATTTGTTCGTTCCACTCATCGCCCAACAAATACAAATCGCGGAACAAAATCGTGACGCGCGTTTCGGGATGCGCGCGTTTCACGCGCATGGCTTGATGCAGCGCGCCGAGACAGCAGACGTTCGAGCAGTACGGGTGCTGCGCGTCGCGCGAACCCGCGCAAAGGATGTATATAATCGAGAGCGGAGACTCGAGCTTGGAGACTGGAGACTGGAGATTCGAAATCTGTTTTTCAAATTCTGTGAGCGTGACCACACGCCGCCCGTCGTGATGATAGAGATGCGCGTCATTGAATTCTTGCGCGCCCGTTGCTACTATGATTGCGCCGACGTTGAATGTCATATCGCCGTTCGGATATTCGATGTGGACGCGATAATTGCCGACCGCGCCCGAAATATCGGTGAGGCGCGCATTCAAATAGAGCGTGATGCGCGGATGCAATATCACGGCGCGTTTGGTTTGTTCGTATTGCCCGGTAGAGCCATTGAGCGCGATGTCGTGCAATTGTCCACCCAAAACCATTTCGCGTTCGACGAGCGTGACCGATACGCCCCGCTGCGCGAGTTCCAATGCCGCCGTCATGCCCGCGATACCGCCGCCGATAACGAGCGCGCGCTGCACGATGGGCGTTCGGATTGGGTGAATTTCACGCGCGTTGGAAACGTACGCGATGCCCATTTCAAGCATGTCGCGCGCTTTTGCGGTTGCATTCGCCTTTTCACCGCGATGCGCGTACGCGCAGCCCTCGCGCCAATCCACGAGCGCGAATTGTTTGACGCCCGCGCGTTCACATTCCGCGCGCAAATGCTTTTCTTGAAAACGCGCGGGACACGCGGCAACGACGACACGGTCGAGGTGTTCATCCACAAGCGTTTGTTTTAACGCGCGCATTCCGTCCGGCAAACAGAGATGCGGTGTGATAGAGATGAAACGCGAATCGGTTCCCAAATTTTGCGCGACCAAATCTACATCCACCGCTTTGCCGATTTTGCCGTCGCAGGTACAGAGAAAAATTCCCGTGCGCGTCATGCTGTCACCCCCTCGCGCGGTGTCGCCGTTTCGGGTGTCTTGAACAAGCGCTCTACGTCCGCGAATACGGGCGATAACGTTTGTTCACCGCACACGCGGCAATTTCTTGCATCGTGCGCGCCGTGTGGTGCGGGGGCAATATCCGCGAGCGTAATCGCGCCCGTCGGACAAATCAGCACGCACGTGGCGCACGCGATACATGCGGCAGACGTGATTTCAAACGGCGGCGCGAATTTTTTATCCAGTCCTCGTTCGACCAAACTAATCGCGTACGCGCCGACCAATTCATTGCATGCGCGTACGCACAAACCGCAGAGAATGCAATCCTTCGGCGCCAGAGTTGTCGCGGCGAACTGCGCGCCCATTTGTTTCGCAATCGCCTGAATCGTCGGCAAATGCGCGCCGCTTGAAAGCAAAAGTTCTGCCGTGACGCGGCGCGCAGTTTGCACGCGCAGCGAATTGGTATGAACAATCAAACCTTCTTCGCACGGCTGCGCGCACGCGGCGACCAATTTTCCACCGCGCGGCGTTTCGATTTCGACCATGCACAGGCGACATGCCGCGTATGGCGCGACGGCTTCGTGATAACACAGCGTCGGAATCGGAATGTTGTTGGCGCGCGCGGCTTCGAGGAGGGTCACGTTATCCACGACCTCGATGTCGTGATTGTCAATCATTAAATGAATCATAGGTACGCCGCCTCGACGGGCGTCCCCGTCACAATTTTCACCGCATCGAATTTGCACAGCGCTTTGCACACACCGCATTTTTCGCACAACTCGTCGTGAATGAAATGCGGTTTCAATTTCTCGCCCGTAATCGCGTGCTGCGCGCAATTCCGCAAACAGACGAGACAACCCGTGCAAAGGTCGGCAATGATTTCGTAATGAATCAGTCCTTTGCACACGCGCGCGCGACATTGTTTCGCGTAAATGTGTTCGCGATATTCGTCGCGGAAATATCTTAAGGTTGTTAGTACGGGGTTGGGCGCGGTTTGTCCCAAGCCGCACAGCGATGAATCGTGAACGGCGTGCGCGAGTTCCTCCAAACGTTCGATGTCACCGTCGCGTCCGTCGCCTTGCGTGATGCGCGTGAGAATGTCGAGCATCGCTTTCGTACCGACGCGACACGGCACACATTTGCCGCACGATTCTTCTTGCACAAAATTCATAAAGTAGCGCGCCAAATCTACCATGCACGTATCCTCGTCCGCGACGACGAGTCCGCCCGAACCCACAATCGCGCCGAGCGAGGAGAGCGATTCGTAATCTATCGGCGTGTCGAGATGTTCTGCCGCGAGACAGCCACCCGACGGTCCACCGATTTGCGCGGCTTTGAATGCTTTGCCGTTCGGAATGCCGCCGCCGATGCCGAAAATCAATTCGCGCAGAGTGATGCCCATCGGCACTTCGACCAAGCCCGTGTTGCAGACTTTTCCGACGAGCGAAAAAATCATCGTGCCTTTGGATTTCGCGGTGCCGATGTTGGCGTACCATTCCGCGCCGCGTTCCAAAATAATCGGCACGCTCGCCCACGTCTTGACGTTATTGATAATGGTCGGCTTGCCCCACAAGCCGCGCTGTGCGGGATACGGCGGACGCGGACGCGGCTCGCCCGTGCGTCCTTCGATGCTCGCCATGAGCGCGGTTTCTTCGCCGCACACAAACGCGCCCGCGCCCAAGCGTACCTCAATGTCGAAATCAAAACCGGAACCCAAGATATTTTTACCGAGCAGTCCCAACGCACGCGCTTGCTGCAGCGCAAGGCGTAAATGTTTCACCGCGAGCGGATACTCGCTGCGAATATACACATAGCCGCGCGTCGCGCCGACGGCATACGCGCCAATCAACATGCCTTCGAGAATGCGATGCGGATTGCCTTCCATCAGACTGCGGTCCATGTACGCGCCCGGGTCGCCTTCGTCGGCGTTGCAAATGACAAAACCTTTGGAGATTGGAGATGGGAGACTGGAGATTCGAGTCTCGAGTCTCCCATCTCGAGTCTCCAGTCTCTGTATTTCATCTCGCATCGTGCGCCATTTCACGCCCGTCGGAAAACCCGCGCCGCCGCGCCCGCGCAAACCCGAACGCGTTACTGCGTCAATGATTTGTTCGCCGTCGAGCGTCAATGCTTGCGCCAACGACGCGTAACCGCCGAGCGCAATATATTCGTCAATGTCGGTCGGGTCGAGCAAACCGTTTTGATTCAACAGTAATCGCGTTTGGCGCGCGTAAAACGGTACATCGTGTTCGTGTTCAATTTTTTTGGACGTAGCCGGGTCGGTGTATAGCAATCGCTCGATAACGCGTTCACGCGAAATTGTTTCATTGACGATTTCGTTCACATCTTTTGGTTCGACGTGTTGATAAAAGATACCCGAAGGTTGAATGACGACGATGGGGCCTTTTTCGCAAAAGCCGTGACAGCCCGTCATGCGAACGTCAACAGCGCCGTTGGTCTGTTCGCGCGCGGCAGCCAGAACTTTTTCGGCGCCGTATGCGCGACAACCGGTGCCGCCGCAAATGGTGAGACACGGACGCGACGCGTCGTGCGCGTTCTGCAAGTGTGCGCGATAGGCGGCGAGCTGCGCGGCGTTTTCGATCTTGTGCAATGTCATCATTTGTGCGCCGCCTCCTTTCCGTCGTGCGCGCGCAGATTTTTCAGCAGGCGGTCGGCTTTGGCAATGTCCATCTGCCCCGCATATTCGTTATCCGCGACGACAATGGGTCCGAGCGCGCACGCGCCGAGACAATTCACCGTTTCGAGCGTTACACTGCGGTCACGCGTCGTTTCGCCCGCGTGAATTTCGAGTTTGCTTTCGATGCGGTCGAGAATTTGCGGCGCGCCGCGCACGTGACACGCGGTACCCATGCACACGCGGATGAGATGCGCGCCGCGCGGTTTCAGCGAGAACGCGTTATAGAATGTGGCAACGGCGTAAATTTGAGCGAGCGGAATATCGAGTGTTTCACTCAAGAGGACGAGCGCAGGATGGGGCAAATAGTGATAGCGCTCTTGAATTTCCGTGAGGCGTGCAATGAGATAGGATTCTTCCGAATCCGGAGAATGGTCCGCGATCGCGCTGCGGAACAACAGTCCGACATCATTGGCGGACGCGTTCATAAGTCACCTCGAGGTGATGCTACAACCGGTTTGCAACAACACATACCGACGCGTCATCACGGGCGCACCGGCGTTTTTCATTCCCACTCTATTCGATTCAAGTCAAAATTTGGTTGAGTTTGCGTTGCAGGCAAAGACGCGGGAAAAAAAAGGAATTCCGAATTTTGGCAAAATTCGGAATTCTAAATGGACGGGCGGCGCGCGAAAAAATACAAATGCGCCGCGCACGCGCAATCACTCGCGCCGAAACGCGGCGCGATGATGCGAGCGTTTTGTGCTTGCATCATCGCAGACCAAACACATTCATCATCGCGCGCGTCGGTGGAACACCACACGCGCAGCGGCTTGGCGGCGGCGCGCAAAGAATCAATGTGCCAGTGCAATTTTTTTGATGCGCGCCAATGCCGCGTCACGCGCGCGCGCAATCCGCCCGCGCCGCGCGCGCTGCCGACATAGACGTAATAGCCGCGCGGAAAATCAAACGCGCCGAGTTTGCCGATTTCGAGACGTGTCGCGCGCGACACATACAAAAGAATTGCGTATGTGCCGCGCGCGGTAGGGAGAGTGGCAGGATTGTGTGTGGAATACTGCACGAACGCCATCTTGTCACGGACAGACGGAAAAATCAATTCGCGCCGCGTTGCCGTTCGGTTGATTCAACGGCGTGCGGCTCGAATTTGGATTTTGCATGTGGGGGACGCCGTACAACTGGATGCAGCCGCCGGGTCCGCGCACTGCCCAATTCGACGCCGACGTGAATTCGGAAACGCCGGGCGGGACGGTAATGCGCTGCGCGGCAGTTTCGCCGAACGCTTTTTTCGCGTCGGGTTGATACACGACGACGAGCCAATCCAAATTTTGCGCCGCGCCGGTAGTGTTTAGAAACGTCGCTTTGAAACTGACGTCCTGATTGCGTTTTGGATTGTCGGGAAGGGTGCGGAGCGCAGTAACATATATTCCCGGCGGCGCGTTCACCGCAGGTTGCGTTGGCGCGCTCGACGCGCTTGCATTTTGATTCAACGTGACGGGACCCTGCAAATTCCACACCGCAAAATCGTCAAAATGAATGTGTGAAGGTTCGTCGTACGCGCCCGCAATCATGCCGACGCGTCCCGGTTGTAACGCGGTGTCGTTAGCAGTGCCGACAATTTGTCCGTTGACACACGCATAGATTTGCGCGCCGTCCAACAACACGGCGAGCTCGTTCAAACCGCCTTGCCAAATGGCTGCGGTTTTGGTCCACGGAATCAAATCGTGCCATTGGTTTTGTATCACGCGTGAGAGCCGAAACGAACCGCTGTCGGATATGCGAAACGCGTAATAGTTCTCATTGTCCTGTCCGCCAAAGATAATGCCATAGCTGTTCATCGGCGGCTCGCCCAATCTCCACGCGCGCACGGTGATGGCTTGATGCAAAGTGCGCTCGCGCAGCAACATCCACGCGGTGCCGGTTTCGTTTTTTGCCGAGACCGCAAAATGCCATTCGCCGTCTTTGTAAAAATGATTATAGTCCGCGCCTTGAAAATTCATCCAGCCGCTGTTCGGATTGGAAAAATCATCCGACCAGTACAGACTGCGCGGCGGATTGGGACACGGCTGAGATGCTTCGGGCGCGCGCGTCGCGGTGGGCGGCACGCGCGTTTTTGTGGGCGTCGCTGTTGCCATAGGACGCGTTGCGGTTGGAAGGATGTTTGTGGCGGTAGGCGCGATGGCGATGCGCGTCACATCGGTTGCTGTGATGGTGAGATTATCAAAACGCACCGTGTCGGGAACCGTTTCGCCCGTGAGCATTGCCAAGCCGATGTAACCCGCGTTGGGAAGCAGCGCGTCTGGCGCGGAATAAATCAACGCGTCATTCAAAAAGACATTGACAAGATTTTCCGCCGCTTGCACGCGCACGCGATTTGTTTTGCCCGCCTGCCATAAACCGGGCAGGAAATTTTCCGTGTCGTAACGCGGAAATTCGTCATGCATGAAAACTGCGAAACCAACGCGATTCGTTTTGCCATTCAACACGACCATATAATAGTGCGCCAATCCGCCGCGCGCATCATCACTGCGAAAGAGCAGACCATAGCTGCTGTCGCTTGGAATTTGCGGCGGAATCAAATCGAATGCCGCTTCAAAATCGCGCAGCGCAATTTCATTGTACATGGCGGGGAGCACCACTTTGGGCGTGTGGCCGGTCAACACGCCTTGTCCGTTTTCACTCACAAACGTCATGTGCTGACTGCCAAACAATGCTTGCGCGGGCGACGCGTCAAAATGATCCTGCAAAACAATTTCGCCCGACACGAACGCGTCGGATTCCGATGGCAGGGGCGATGGGGGAATGGATGTGGGCATTTGCATCGGAATTGCGGTGGGCTGCGCGATAGGCGCTTCCGGTGTCGCGGTGACGACCAACACATACGGCGTTTGGGTTGCGGGCGGCGGCGTCGCGGTGACGACTTGAACGAATGGCGTTTGCGTCGGCGGCGCGGTTGAGGGGATGACAATGATTTGTGGAGTCGGCGCGGTGGGCGTTATACACGCGCTCAATGCCAGCGCCAAAACAAAAACCAGCGTATTGGTGAATCGCACGCTTTTCATTTCACACCTCTGCATACAAGCGGAAAACAAAAAACGCGCCGGCGCATGCCCGACGCGTTCGCATTCGTGTCGTTCTTGCGCTCATTCAAAACACAAGAACGTCCATTGGCGCTTTTAGTATAGCACTTGGCGCAAGCGTTGTCCTTAATTCGGATTTATAATTCGTCCAAAGGATAAACCTGCCGTATGACCGACAAACTCGTACTCGCCATAGACCTCGGCACGTCCGCCCTCAAAGTTGCACTGGTCAATCCGCGCGGTGAAATTCTCGCGTGCGAACAAGAAACGCAAAACGTCATTCTCTTGCCGAACGGCGGCGCGGAACAAAACCCCGATGATTGGTGGAACGCGATTGGGCGCGCGGCGAAACGCGTGTTGTCACAAAACAACGCGCAGGTGAACGACATCGCGGCGATTGCTTGCACGACACAGTGGTCGGGAACGGTTCCTGTGGACCGCGCGGGCAATGCCATTCACAACGCCATTATTTGGATGGACGCGCGCGGCGC
>CAZXYP010000243.1:0-8651 GCA_964644955.1 uncultured Anaerolineales bacterium
AGAGCGGGGGATGCGCGCCAAAATCGCGCAGCGCAGGCAAAATCAACGGCAGCGGTTTGCTCGAAATAAAGAGCGTAAAAATTTCGCCGTCCCACAAACTGAAATGCCCAAGTTGGTAAAAACGCAGCGCGGTCCCGAAAAAAAGAATGGCGTACAGCAGCAGCATACTGCCCCACACGCTATGGCGTTTCATCATTGCGAACATACAAATCAATCACGTTGACGGTCCCGCCCTCAGTCTCATCGAACGATTCTGCGAGATGATAATGGGCGGCAATCCAAGCATACAGGGGCTGCGCCCACGCTTCCTCTTTGCGGCGGCTCAGCGTAATCACGCGCGGCTTGTGCGCGTCCAGATACGCAAGATAGCCGTCCAACCCGTTTTCGTACATGAAAAAAAGGCCCTGATGTTGTTTCGGGCCCAAATGCAAAATGGGCGTCGCGTTCGTGCGCCCCGTCAATATCAACACCACCGCATCACCGTACTGTTGAATCGTATCGCCGGCTTGCAATTCGCGTTCGACGCGCGCGGCGATTTGTTCTTGCGGCGCGCGCAAACGATTCGCGGAATTGTTCAGGAGCGAATCGCCGGTACCGTACCACACCAACGCAATTGTCGTCAAACCGTACAGCGCGGGCGAGAGCCACGCGGGCGTTGACGAAAATCTTTTGGTCGCAAAACGCGCGCCGAGTTCGAGCAAACGCGTGACGAGCCAGCCGCAGCCGACGGCAAGCATTCCAAAAAACGGCAAGAGGTCGGGACAATTTTGAAAATCATACAATGCAAACAGTCCCAACCCCAACGCGCTCGCGCTCAAGGCGAGAACGCCCCACGGTTGTGAAACCTTCGGGGTCTCCCAAGCCCGCGAAGGTTTTAATTCTCGCAAAGCTTGCGCCGTGAATCCCAACGCGCCCGCGATGCCGAGCAAGACAAAGGCGCGTTCGTTCGCCATGCAGCGCCACGTTGCTGTCACCAGCTTTGTCGAGCTCAAGGTGATGCGCGCCACAAGCCCGCTGCCTTGACTCGCGCCTTCGCCGCGCAAAAAATTGAAATTGCCGAGAATGGTTTGCGCCCACGCGGGATACAACGCATCGGTGACAAACAAATACAAAACGAACGGCGCGAGCGTGAGCAAGAAACCCGCGAGCACGCGTCCCGATTGCTTCCAACGCGCGTCCGGTTTTGCGCCCAACCAAAACGCAGCGAGCGCGACGAGCAAATAAATGCCCGCGATTTGCCACGCCAAAAACGCGAGCGCCGCGCAAATGCCCGCCCACCACGCCGCGCGTTTTTGGATTGTCCAACACGTGGCGAGTCCAAACACAAGGACGACCAATTTCGGCTCGGGACCAATCGCCGCGCGCGCACCGAGAAAACCAAAACTCGTCATCGCCAACGCGCTAAACCAGCCGACTGCGCGCGAATGAAATGCGTCGCGCGCAAACAAATACGTGAGCAGCACCGCCGCGACGGCAAGTCCGATAAAGAGCAAACGCATTGCGTTCACCTCGTCCGCGCCGAACGGACGCGCCGCGAGAACGGCGGACGCGGCGAGCATTGGCGTCAGCGGCGTTTTTACGAGCATGGCGTACTTGTACGGCGGATGCCCGCGCGCGATTTCCTGTCCTGCGTACATCATCATGCTCAAGTCGGGCGACAGCGCGCGCGTGAACGGTGCGTTTTGCAGAAACACCAACAGTGCGAGGAGCGCCAATGCCGTCATCAAGACCGCATCGCGCGCGCGCGGCGAGAGGGATTCGATTCGTGACAACACCGGAACGATTATAACCAGTTACGCAAAGACATAAAAACACGGACACGCCGAGACCGACATGTCCGTGTTCCATCATGCATCCGCAAAAAAATGTCTAGCCGAGCGATGCCGGCGCTGTGTTGGTTTCCTTTGCCGCTTTTTGCACGTCGAGAATTTTGACGCCTTCGCGATTCAGGAACAGATAGCCCAGCAAAATCGGCACGAGCTGCGCGACGCGCAACAATATCGGAAACAGTACCGCCGTATTCTTGTCCACGCCAAACAGACCAAGCACCGCCACGCTAAACAATTCCAACGTGCCGAAACGACCGGGCAGTGACGGAATGAAACTCGCCATGTTGGTGACGGCGACGATAATGACATAGCCGTACAACGGCACCGTCAAGCCCAGTGCCTGACCGATGAGCCAAAAATTCAAGGTGGTCATGCTCCAAATCACCAGCGACAAGAGCAATACCATCGCAATGCTCGAACCGTGATACAACACGCTCAACCCATCTACAAAGGAATGCGTGATGCGCGCGACGCGTTCTTTCCACCACGGAAAGACAAACTGCAACACGCGCACAATCAAATTCGACGCGTGCCGTCCGCGCGCCGCAAGCAATAACATGCCGCCGATTACTGCCGCGAGAAAAACCGCAATCACCGGCTCGATGCTGGCGTATTCTGCGGGCAGCGGCACCGTCCACAGCGTCACCAAAAAGATGATGAACAGAATCAATGTGTCCATCGTCTTTTCGACGGCGATGCTGCCCAGAATGGCGCTCTTGGACATGCTTTCGCGTTTCCCCAGCACGTACGCGCGCACGAGTTCGCCGGTCTTGGCGGGTAAAACGTAATTGCCGAAAAAACCAATCAGCACGACGGAAAATAATCCGCGCCACGGCAAGATGCGTATTGGACGCAAGAGCCAACTCCAACGCATCGCGCGCACCGCGAACGTGGCGAGAATGACGAGCGCGGCAAGCGCGACGTACATGTAATTTGCTGAACGCAGCGCTTGCCCGACCTGTGCCCAATCAAGATTGCGAAAGGTGAAATAGAGCAGCACCAGCGAAATGACGAGACCGATGGAGAGACGAACTTTGCTCATGACACATACCCCAAATCCGCGAGCCGTTGAATCACTTGCTCTTCTTCATCGTCCGAATACGTGCCGCCAAAATCGGTACGCACTGCATTCTCTGTGCCATATTGCAGCGCGGTTTGATTCACAAATTCGGGCGTGAACGCTTCCGTCAACACGCGTCCGTCCATGTCGGGCGGAATCGGCAAATCGAGCGCGTACAAAATCGTCGGCGCAAGGTCCACAAGCGATGCGTGCTGCAATTGCGCGCCTGCTTGGACATGCGGTCCTGCAATCGCGCCGATGCCTTCGAGGCGATGATGCCCCGTGTGTCCGAGCGTGGGTCCGACAATTTTGTTCGACGCGAATTCCGATTCGCCGAACGCCACGTACTTGAAATCGGCGGGCAGCAAAAGCAAATCGGGCGTATTGTCCAATAACGCGCCGTGATAAATTTCTTCGCGATTCAACACGCGCGCAATCAACGGTTCGCCCGTGTCGGGATGTTTCAGTTTCAACAAATCCGCGCGAATTTGGTCGCGCAGTTTTTCGTACTCGTCTCCCGGCGCGACGATGCCGCTCGGCTGGCGCCCCTTCAAGTTGATATAAATCTGTCCGATGTGTCCCAATGCGAACGCGCGCGTTTTCGTCCAGTCCACATCGTCGAATGACAAAAAGAAACGCCGCAACATGCCGTACGCGCGGCCGCGATTCACTTTGCGGCGCAAATCGAGTTTCAACGATTTCAAAGTGAGGTGCACATTTTGCGGCGTGACACCCGCGCGGAACAATGCGCGTTTGATGGCGCTCATGCCTCCGCTTTTCAACACCAAATAGCCCTTGTCGAGCAAAAAGTTGTTGACATGCATGAAACCTTTCATCGGTCCGAAACCGTGGTCGGACATTAAAACGATGGTGGTTTCGTCGTCGGCGTATTTCACCATTTCGCCTACGCCGTCGTCCACTTGCGTGAAAATGGCAATCACTTTTTCGCGAATCGCGCGGTCGCCTTCGTCGAGCGTCTGCGGGTCGGCTTGGATGTGATTCCAAAATTGATGCTGCAAAATATCCACAATGCCAAAAACGTACATGAAAAAACTGTACGGTTCTTTGTTCAAGAGATACAGCGCATAGTCGGCGGAACTTTTCACGTCGGCGCGTACTTTGTCGAGATACTGCAATGGCGCGCTCGGGTTTTCGCCTTCACCCGGTGTAATGACAAACGGTCCAACCTTGTCCAACAACTCTTGTTTGAGTTCGGGCGGATAGGTGTATTGTACGCTCGTGTTCGGCGTCATCAAATCCGTGACCATGACGCCGTTGACTTTTTCGGGCGGATACGTCATTGGCACGCTCACGACGCCGACGCGCAAAGCGCGGTCGCTCAACAAATTCCAAATCGTCGCGGCTTCGCGCGTGGTCGAATTTGCAATCGTGACGCGATAGCCGTGTTCGGGGAAATAAATAAAGTCCACGAGTCCGTGCTTGCCCGGATTTTTTCCGGTAGAGAAACAGGTCCACGCCGCAGCGGTCACAGGTGGAATGGAGGACATTAACACGCCTTGCGCGCTGCGGTCCAATAGTTTTTTCAGATGCGGCATTTTGCCGTCGCGCATCAAGGGATTCAATACATCCCACGTCGCGCCGTCCAGTCCGATAACGATGACACGTTTGTTCATGGTTTGTTACTTTACGGTATATTTGAGTTTGAGATTCCCATTCGAGTCTTTGACTTGGAGAATGACCCGGGGTGGGGTTGCCTTGACCTTTATCACGCCATACCCGTTACAGCGTTCGCCTTCTTTGCCATAGATGCCGTGACTCCACAAGCCCACGCGCGGGAGATTCCCTTAATCCCCGCTTTAACCATTCCAATTGTCCCACCGCGCCCGGATTGTCGCCATTCAACATGGATTTGCCGGGACCGTCCGGTGTGTGATTGGGGTCGCGTTGCGAACGCGAGTCGAGCATAAAGAAATCTGCCTGCGCATACGAAAATTTTTGCCAAGCGCCGTAAGGTGTCAGCGGGTACGTTGGAAAGTATTCCTGAATGACCTATAAATGGACGGCGCGCAACGGGTACGTCTTGTTCCAGGGCATGCCATAGTCATGATTGTCCCACATGCGCGCGACCGGATAGCGGCGCAAAATCTTTTCGAGAAAATCACGAATATCGGGGCTGGTCATCGAGTCGTAAATTGCCGTGCAAAAAAAAGTTTGGTGACGATCAGCCCAAATACCCCAACGCGCGCAAACGTTCTTTGACTTCTTCCGATTCTTCTTCCGAATAATCCGGCACAATCTGGTCGCGCGCGCCCAACGCGTCGCCGCGCAAAATTTGCGACGACATGAGCAATTCATCCGACAGCGGTTTGGTCAACACTTGCCCATCCAAATCGGATGGAATCGGCAAGCCCATCAAATACAAAATTGTCGGCGCGACATCCATGATATTGGCGTTTTCAATCGGCACGCCGCGTTTGATGGATTTGCCCAACATGCCGACGAAACCGTCCATGCGATGGTCGCCGGAATTGCCGAACGCGGGTTCGATGATTTTGTTGGACGCGAATTCGAGCGTGCCGAGCGCCTTGTAATTTTCCGCGAGTGAAAAAATCACGTCAGGCGCGTCGTCAATGAATTCGCCCCAAAATTTTTCAGACTGTTTGTACACTTGAGAAACTACTTGCGTTCCGTTTTGCGGGTCCTTGAGTTCGTACAAACGCGCGGTGATTTCGTCGCAGACTTTTTGATAATCGTCTTGCGCGACACTGCCGAATTGTTCGCGTCCTTGCAGATTCACAAAAATCTGTCCATAATTGCCGCTGGAAAACGCGCGTGTGCGCGCCCAATCCACATTGCGGAACGAAAGAAAGCCGCGCCGCACCAAATCCAAAATGCGATTGCGATTGGTCATGCCTTGCGACAAACGCAAATTCGCAAACCCGAAATTCATGGATAGTTTGTAGCCGAGCGACGGCGTGAAACCCAAATTAAACAACGCGCTTTTCAATTGGGTGGGAATGTCGCGTTTGAGGACGAGAAAACCTTCTTTGAGCAGCCAGATGTTGAAATTGACGAATTTGTGAATCGCGCCAAAACCGTGGTCGCTCATTAAAATAATCGTCGTTTCGGGGTCTTGCTGTAATGCGAGTTCCGCAAGTTTTCGCACGTCGTCATCCAACACGCGGAAATAATTGCGCGTGCGTTCGGCGTACAGTGCCGATTCTTTGGGGTTGTGCATCGGGCTCGTCGGGTCAATGACGTGCCAGAGTTCGTGCTGCAAACGGTCGGTGCCTTCAAAATACACCATGCCAAAATCCCACGCGTCGCGCTTGAGTAGATATTCCGCGACGCGCTGCCGGTACGCGGTGTTGTCTTCTCGGAGGGATCAGCGAAGTCGGGCGTCAGGACATTGTCGGGCGTGTACACCTGCTTGTGATACAACAGATATTCGCCGAATTTGTCTTCGACCTCTTTTAACAGTTCCGGCGGATACGACAAATCTCTGGCGCCCATGGGCGCCAAAAAATCGGACATCAATGTGCCGTTCACCGCGAACGGCGGATAACAGAGTGGCACGCTGACGACGACCATTTGCTTGCCCGCTTTGCTCATCATTTCCCAGAGCGTTTCACTCCCGAGCATCCCTGCGTTCACGGGAATTTGTTCAAAGGTGCCGCGCCTGCGGTGCAAAAATTCATACACGCCGTGCTTGCCGGGATTTTTTCCCGTCATGAATGAAGACCACGCGGGCGCGGTCACGGGCGGATAAATGGTGGTCAGTGTACCGAGCGCGCCTTCCTGCTCGACGCGTTCAAGAAAGGGCATATAGCCCTGCTGCATGAGGGGGCGCATCAACCGAAAGGTCGCGCCGTCAATTCCGATAACGAGGACTCGCACGTAAAAACTAGAGAGTAGAGGATTGGAGACTAAAGAGTGGAGCGTTCTCATTCCATGAGTCAGTCTCCAGTTCCCAGTCTCCAGCCCCCAATCTCACGCCTCCATTTTTTTCTCGCTGAGATTACCGTTATGCCGCGCGCCGCGTTCCGGCAAAACACTCACTTCGATTTGCGGACCGGGTTTGCCGTGCGCGCCAAACCAACCCGCGCCTTCGGCAGCCAAATCGAGTTCGAGCAAAAAATTGCCCGGCTGATGCGGCGGCAAAATAAAATTCTGAATGGTGATACTTTCGCCCGGCGCCAAATTGCGCGGCAAAATTTTGCGCGGCCCCATAAATTGGTGCATGTTGCCAAAGCGGTCGAGCCAATGATAACTCACCGAGACCATGCGCGTGCCCGAACCTTGTTCACCGTTCCACACTTCGCGCGAATTGTTGCGAATCGTGACGCTGTAGGGCGCGCGTTCGCCGACGCGCATTTGTTCCGGCACTTGAAATTCGACATATTCGACATTGTAAAAATCGGGCACGTCGGTGCGGCGGCGTTTGGTCAATTCCGTATATTGCTTTGCCGCGTCCGTCGGCGCGCCGTCCGCAATCACGCGCCCGCCCATGATCAAAATCGCGCGGTCGCAGTGCCGTTCAATGTCTGTCATCTGATGCGACACGAACAAAATCGTCGTGCCTTTTTCGCGAATTTCGGCAATGCGCTCGAAACACTTGCGCTGAAAATTCGCGTCGCCGACCGCGAGCACTTCGTCCACCAGCAGCACTTCGGATTCAATCACGGTCGCGATGGCGAAGCCGAGCCGCATGTGCATACCCGACGAATAATGCTTGACCGGCGTGTCAATAAATTTCTCCAATTCACTGAACGCCACAATTTCATCCAGCTGCCGCCGAATGTCTTGCCGCGTCAAGCCCAACAGCGCGCCGCTCAAATAGATATTTTCGCGTCCGGTGAGTTCTTCGTGAAAACCCGCGCCCAATTCAATCAACGCATTCAGTCGTCCGTGAATGTGCACCTTGCCGCTTGTCGGTTCAATGATGCGCGCCAGCAATTTCAACACGGTAGATTTGCCCGCGCCGTTCGGTCCGATGACGCCGACCATTTCGCCCGCGCTCAGCTCAAAGGAAACATCGCGCAGCGCCCAAAATTCTTCGCGCATTGCTTTGACCGCATTATCCGTTTTGCGGCGCGTAAATTTCTGTATAAACAAATCTTGCACCGAACGCGTGCGCTCGTGATGCAACAAAAATCGTTTACTGACGTTTTCGAAACGAATGACTGACATGGTGTTGGTAGCAGGTGGCAGGTGCGTGTGCGCCATTTACCCCATGGCTTGCTGCCGGCGGCTTGCCTCTTGTTTTTGCCACTCGAATTGCTGCTGCAATCCTTCGCGCAAAGCCACGCGCGGCGCATACTCCAAATCGCGTTGGGCGCGCGAAATATCGGCGGCGCCATGACGATGGTCGCCCGCCGCGCGCGCGACATATTCAACGCGCGGATGTGCGCCCGCGATTTCAGCGAGTGTTTCCAGAATGCCGTTCAAGGTCGCGCGTTCGCCGCCGCCGATGTTGTATACACGCGGCGCGCCATTGGGCGCGTTGGCGGCAAGCAGGTTTGCCTGCACAATATCGCTCACAAAGGTCATTTCACGCGTTTGTTCGCCGTCGCCAAACACGCGAATCGGTTGACCGCGCAAAATCGCATTGATAAACAAATGCATTGCCATGTCAGGACGCTGGCGCGGACCGTACACGCTGAAATAGCGCAGCGCCACGACCGGCAATCCGTATTGTTTGGCATACAAAAAACACAGATGCTCGGCGGCAAGTTTGGTGACGCCGTAGGGTGAAATCGGCGCAGGCAGCGCGCTTTCGCCCGTCGGTAATTGTTCCGCAT
>CAZXYP010000244.1:0-8644 GCA_964644955.1 uncultured Anaerolineales bacterium
GCGGTGAATAGTGTATAATTCGCGTTCGCGTATGAAATCAACCGTAACCGCGTCCACGGCGCGCCATCTCGTCACCTCCACGGGCATTGTCATGCTTTTTTTTGTGCTGAGCCGCGTGTTGGGCTTGGTGCGCGAGATTGTCATTAGCTATCAATTCGGCACCTCGGCGCAACTTGACGCCTATATCGCCGCGTTTCGCATTCCGGATTTGTTGTTCAATCTGGTCGCAGGCGGCGCGTTGGCGTCCGCGTTTATTCCGCCGTTTTCAAAATTGTTGACGGATGGCGATGTGCGCGGCGGCTGGCGGCTGGCGTCCCAAGTCATCAATTTGGTGTTTGTGATTGTGGTCGCCTTGAGCGTCGGCGCGGCGATTTTGGCGGAACCGTTGGTGCGCGCGACCGTGGGCTATGGTTTCACGCCGAAGCAGCAAGCATTGACGGTTTCGTTGATGCGCTTGATGCTCATTACTCCCGCCGTGTTTGCAGTGAGCGGCATCGTAATGGGCATTCTGAACGCGTACAATGAATTCACACTGCCCGCCGCTGCGCCCGTCGTGTACAATCTGTCCATCATCGCAGGCGCAATGCTGTTGGCGCCGCAAATCGGCGTGTACGGTTTGGCAATCGGCGTGGTCGTCGGCGCGTTTTTGCATTTGGCGGTGCAGGTGCCGTGGCTGATTCGGCGGCGGATGCAATACACGGCGCGTTTGGGCATTCACGACGCGGGCGTGCGCGAGGTCGTGCGTTTGGTGATTCCGCGCACGGTTGGCATCGCGGCGGTGCAAATCAATTTTCTCGTCAATACCATCCTCGCGTCCACGTTGGTTGCGGGTTCGCTCGCGGCGTTGAATTACGCGTTCTTGTTGATTCTCTTACCGATTGGGGTTATCGCGCAATCCATCGCCACGGTTTTGTTTCCGACGTTTGCGCGTTTGTTTGCGATGAACGACCGCGACGGTTTGCGGCGCGCGTTCTCGACGGGTTTTCGCGTCACGTTGTTTTTGACGGTGCCTGCGACAGTTGGCTTGATGTTGTTGGCGCGTCCCATCATTGAAATTCTTTTGCAGCGCGGCGCGTTCACGTCCGAGTCAACGGACATGACGCTCGCGGCATTGGTATGGTTTGCGGTTGGTTTGTTTGCGCACGCGGGTTTGGAAACGATTACGCGCGTGTTTTATGCCATGCACGATACGGCAACGCCGGTGAAAATTGGCATTGCTTCGGTGGGGTTGAATATCGTATTATCGTTTTTGCTGATGGGGCCGCTCAAGCAAGGCGGGCTGGCGCTGGCGAATTCCATCGCGACGATTTTGGAAATGTTTGTGTTGTTGTATTTGCTGCGTTCGCGTTTGCACGGCATTGACGGGCGTACGCTCGCGCGTTCGGCGGTGAAAATTGCGTTGGGCGCGCTCGCGATGGCTCTAACAATTGTGGCATACAGTCTGACGCCGCTTGCGACAACGCCAATTGGTTTATTGCTCGGCGGGATTGCGCTCGGCGCGGGCGCGTATTTTTTGACGATGTGGTTGTTGCGCAGTAATGAAATTGGTTTGGCGCTGCGTTTGGCGCGACGGAAAGCAGAGTAATCCGTAATCGGTGACCTGTAATCCCTTACGGATTACCGGTTACTGATTACGGATTACTGAACAAAAAATGTTTGCAGATAAATTTGCGGCGTATCAAAAACGCTATGACGACTTGCACAAAATGATGGAAGACCCGGAGGTTTCGACGAATCCGACGCGCTTGCGCGAAATCACGCGCGAGGTGAGCGAACTCGAACCGCTGATCGAAAAATATCGCGCGTACGTAACGACGGCGGACGCGTTGGAGCGCACGCTGGCGATGGCGCGCGACGAAAGCGATTTGGAAATGCGCGCGCTGGCGCAAGAAGAAGTTGCGCAATTGCAAAAGCAAGCGGAGCAATTGCAAAGCGAAATGCGCGTGATGCTTTTGCCGCAAGACCCACGCGACGACAAGGACATTTACATGGAAATTCGCGCAGGCACGGGCGGCGAAGAAGCGGCATTGTTCGCGGCGGATTTGTATCGGATGTACACGCGTTACGCGGAACGTCAACGTTGGAAAGTGGCTCTCGTGGCCGAAAATCGCACGGGGCTGAAAGGGTTCCGCGAAGTTGTTTTTGAAATCAAGGGCAAGGGCGCATTCTCGCGTTTGAAATACGAAAGCGGCGTGCATCGCGTCCAGCGCGTGCCGCTGACCGAGGCAAGCGGGCGCATTCACACGTCCACGGCGACGGTTGCGGTAATGGCGGAAGTGGATGACATTGACGTGCAAATCAATGACAAGGATTTGAAAATAGATATTTTCCACGCGTCGGGACACGGCGGACAGAATGTGCAAAAAGTGGCGACGGCGGTCCGCATCACGCATCTGCCGACGGGCTTGGTCGTGGCGTGCCAGGACGAACGTTCGCAATTGCAGAACAAGTTGCGTGCCATGTCGGTGTTGAAAGCGCGTTTGTATGAAATGGAATTGGAAAAGCAGCAGCAAGAAATTTATCAAACGCGCAAGTTGCAAGTGGGGAGCGGCGAACGCGCGGAAAAAATTCGCACCTATAATTTTCCCCAAGACCGTCTCACCGACCATCGCATCGGTCTCACCGAACACAATCTGCCCGGCATTCTCGACGGCGATATTGACCACATCATTGATGCGCTGGTGCTTGCCGACCAAACGGAAAAGTTAAAGGCGTTGGGAGTGGAGATGTGATTCGGATTGCAGATTGCAGATTTCAAATTGCAGATTGAGAATCGTTTGTGTGGGCCCTGAAATCTGAATTCCAAAATCACAAATCAGAAATCAGAAATGCTCCTCGCTCACCCCGAAACCGTCCAAGAAGTTCTCGTCTCTGCCGTGCGCGCGTTGGGCGCGCGGAATGGGTATGCGAGCGCGCGTTTGGAAGCGGAAATTCTTTTGGCGCACACCTTAAAGATTTCGCGCGCGTTATTGTTGGCGCGGTTGGGCGATGCGATTGATGACGCGGACGCGGCGCAGTTTGCAGGAATGATTGCGCGCCGCGCGCAGGGGGAGCCGATTGCGTATATCGTCGGGCATCAGGAATTTTACGGACTCGATTTTTTGGTGGACCGCCGCGTCTTAATTCCGCGTCACGAAACGGAGCATGTTGTCGAATTGGCATTACATGCTCTGAAAAAAATCGCACACGCCGAACCGATGATTGCGGATGTCGGCACAGGGTCGGGCGCGATTGCGTTGGCGTTGGCGCATGAGACCGCACACACCAAAATTTTTGCGACCGATATTTCGCCCGACGCGCTGGCGGTCGCGCAAATGAACGCGGCGCGTTTGCACTTGAGCGAACGCGTGGAATTTCGCAATACCGATTTGTTGGACGGTATCACGACGCCGTTGGATATTATCACGGCGAATTTGCCGTACATTCCGTTGGAGCGTTGGGAGCGTTTGCCGCGTGAAATACGCGCGTACGAGCCGCGCGGCGCGACACTGGCGGGGTTGGACGGCTTGAGCGTCATTCGCCGCTTGCTGCAACAAATTCCGTTACACGCCGCGCACGCGTGTTTTGTGTTTCTCGAAATCAGCGAAGAGCAAGGCGAGGCGGCGCGTGACTTGGTTCAGGCGATGCTGCCGCGGGCGCGTGTGACCGTTCATCGCGATTTGGAACAATTGGACCGCGTGGTGGAAATTCATTTACAACAGTAATGTCATATCGAAGAGTGAGATATCTCGCTCTGCTCGATATGACGCTGGCGCATGAAAACTCAAGTCATACTAGCCGACGCGCCGCAAGCTCTTTCCTATGCGTTGGAATTGCTGCGGCGCGGCGAAATTGTCGCGCTGCCGACCGATACCGTGTACGGCATCATGGCGGATGGATACAACGCGGACGCGATTGAAAAATTGTTTGTCGCCAAAGACCGTCCGTCGCACAAGGCGATTCAGCTGCTCATCGCCGACGCGCCCGATTTGGAACGCGTCGCCGCGCAGGTTTCGCCCGCCGCGCATGTCTTGGCGCAAACGTTTTTTCCCGGCGGCTTGACGCTGGTGGTGCAAGCGCGCGCGGATTTGCCAAAAAATTTGCGCGCGGATACAGGGACCATCGGCGTCCGTTTGCCCGACGCGCCTATCGTGCGCGAAATCGCGCGCGCTTTGGGGCGACCGCTTGCGGCGACGAGCGCGAATCGTTCCGGCGGCGCGAACCCGCGCACCGCGCGAGATGTGTTGCGCGACTTGGATGGGCGCATCGCGCTGATTTTGGATGGCGGCGCGACGCCCGATAATGTGCCTTCGACGGTGGTGGATTGCACGGTCGAGCCGCCGCGCATGCTGCGCGCGGGCGCGATTCCGCTTGCCGAAATCGAACGGGTTTTGGGTACACCGATGTCGCCCCGGATTCCATGAGGAGGTTGGAAATGACGCAGCGTGACAAACGTTTGATAGAACTTGCGCACATGCTTTACTCCGGTGAAGCGCGGGAAAAGGAAATCCTCTCACCCGAAATTGTTTGGCATGTGCCGGGACACAATCCTGTTTCGGGCGAGTATCGCGGGCGCGATTATTTTGAGTTGATGCCCGCGCGCATGGCGCCTTTAACGCGCTGGGAATTTACGATAGAGCGAGTTATGGTGAACGGCGATTACGTCGTCACCCAAGTGCACTTTGTTGGCGAACGCAAAGGAATCTCTATCGAATCCGCCGGCGGACACATTTTGCGGTTTGACGCGAACGACACACTTGTCGAAGGTTGGGGCTTTGTGGAACTGCAGGACGCATTGGATGAATTCTTTGCCGCGTGATTTCAAAGGCGTTACGGGCATTGACGCCAGCCGCGCGATAAGCGATGCCCCGACCGGCACCGAATACTATTCGCGCGCGTTAATTGACGCGCTGCTGCGCGCGGAATCTGCTTTTCGATTTCGACTCTACACGCGTTCGATTCCTCCCCCGAATTTTTTTCCGCCGACGAACAATTACGAAATCCGCGCGCTGCCGTTTCCGCGCGTGTGGACGCATTTGCGTTTGTCGTACGAAATGCTGACGCGCGCCCCCGACGCGTTGTTTGTGCCGGCGCACGTGCTGCCGCCGATTCACCCGCGCAATTCCATCGTCACCGTTCACGACCTCGGTTACAAATATTTTCCCGACGCGCACAAAACACTTGCGCGTGCGTATTTGAATCTCTCGACGCGTTGGAATGTGCGCGCGGCGCGTGTGGTCATTGCCGATTCGAATGCGACGCGGGACGACCTTGTGAAATTCTACAATACGCCCGCCGAAAAAATACGCGTGGTGTATCCGGGCTTTAACGCGGATGTTTTCAAACCGGTGCGGAACGCGGACGAAATCGCGCGCGTGCGGCAAACTTACGTGCTGCCGGAAAAATATCTCATTAGCGTCGGCACACTGCATCCGCGCAAAAATTACGCGCGTTTGGTCGAGGCGTCCGCGCAGCTGCCGGCCGAGTATTCGTTAGTGATTGTGGGCAAAGCGGGTTGGATGTCCGAATCCATTTTGGCGCGTGCGCAGGAATTGCATTTGGACGCGCGCGTAAGATTTTTGGATTATGCGCCGACGCAAGATTTACCTGCGCTGTACGCGGGCGCGCAGTGCGCGGTGTTTCCGTCGTTGTACGAAGGATTCGGTTTTCCCGTGTTGGAAGCGCAGGCGTGCGAAACGCCGTTGGTGTGCGCGCACTCGTCGTCGCTGCCGGAAGTGGCGGGCGCGGGCGCGGAATTTTTTGACCCGTTGAATGTGCGCGATATGACGCGCGCGCTGCAATGGGTTTTGGACAATGACGCGCGGCGCGCGGAATTGATTGCGCGCGGGCGCGAAAACGTCAAGCGGTTTGCGTGGGCGCGCGCCGCAAACGAGATTTTGCAAATTGTAAGCGCGTTCTCATTCCCACTTAACGCGCGCGCGGTGAAATAGACCATCTCACCATGCAAAAGGTTTTTTGAAATGATGCGATCTCTGGCGCTTTTGCTTTTTAGTGCAGTCTGGTTTCTCACCGCGTGCGCGTCCCAAGCCGTTCCGACAATTACGGTCGCGACGGTATCGCCCGAAACGCCGACGCCTGCGCCGACGCGCGCAGTTGTAACGGCAACCTCGTTTGACGCGGCGCGCGCTTTGCAGGATGCGCGCAAACTCGCGGTGGACATTGGGAAACGCGTCGCCGGAACGGATGGCGCGAAAAATGCCGCCGATTATATTGCGCGCGAATTTGAGGCGAGTGGACTGCAGGTCACGCGTCAGCCGTTCACGTTCGACGGTTGGGAGGACAATGGAACGACGGTACAACTGATTGCCCCGGAAACAAAAACGCTGGAAGCGCAGGCGATTCAATACAGCCCCGGCGGAAGAATTGAAGGCGAATTAGTATTGGCGCCGGGTATTGGTACGCGTGACGATTTTGCCAAGGTCAATGTGCGCGGCAAAATCGCGTTGGTGAAACGCGGGACGCTGCCGTTTTCGGTCAAGGCGGCGAACGCGGCGGAAGTGGGCGCCGCTGCGATTTTGATTTACAACGACCAGCCGCAAATTTTTACCGGCACGCTGCGCGACCGGGTGGAGATTCCCGTTATCGGTTTGAGCGGCGCGAGCGCTGAAGGTGTTTTGAAGATATTGGCAAAGGGCGCGGCGCGCGTCAAGATTGAAAGCGACACGGGCATAGTTCAGCGCACGGGTTACAATATTATCGGAACCCTGCGCGGCGCGAGCGATGAAACGATTGTGGTGGGCGGGCATTATGATTCGGTGAACGCGGGTCCCGGCGCGGGCGATAACGCGTCGGGTACGGCAGCGCTCATCGAACTCGCGCGCGTAATGGGTTCCCGAAGCCAGCCGCAGCACACGCTGGTCTTTATCGCGTTTGATGCGGAAGAATTGGGCTTGCTCGGTTCGCGCGCGTATGTGAATGAATTGTCCGCCGCGCAAATCGCGAAACTGCGCGGCATGATGAATTTTGACATGCTGGGCGCGGGCGGTGGTCCGCTGCTCCTGATGGGCGACGGTAATCTCGCGCTGTTGGGGCGTTCGAGCGCCAAAGAGTTGGGCATTGATGCGCGCAATGGGTCTTTGCCCGCTAACGCGGGGAGCGACCACGAATCGTTCGCGCGGCGCGGCGTAGATACCGTTTTCTTTATGCGCGATTACAATTTGCTCCATACGCCCGACGATACGATTGACCAAATCAAAATGGAATATCTCGACGAAGCGGGACGCGTGGCGCAGCGCGTATTGGAACGGCTCGACACGGCTCCGGGACAGTAGTAAACCGAACGCGAAGCGTGCGCGTCAAATTTTTGGATGATGCTATCGGGCGAATAGAATTCGCGGCAGCACATCGCAAATTCGAGCTGCGTCGAATAAAAATCCAAAATCGTGACGCACACCCGAACGCGAATTTGAAGTTGAAGTCCGCGCGATACAATGTTAAGATAACGGCGCGGAGGAAAAACATGCCATCACCGTTTCCGGGCATGAACCCGTATTTAGAAGCGCCGCATATTTGGCGCGATGTTCATAACAATCTTGCCACGGCGATTCAGCACCAACTCGCGCCGCGCTTGCGTCCGCGCTATGTCGCGATTTTGGAACCATACGTGACGTACCAAGAAATTCTCATCGCGCAGCCGCACGGAATGCTGCCTGATGCGGGAGTAATCGAAAAACGCGAACGCAAATTGCGTGAAGCAGCAGCGCTGATTGCGCCGCCGCCATTGGTGGTGGAAACCGCAGTTGAATTCGAACTCGAACTTTTCAGTATTGAAATTCGCACCGTCGCAGAAGGTGCCCTCGTGACCTCTATTGAAATTCTTTCGCCGGTCAATAAACGGCGTGGGCACGAAGCGTTCGAGGCATATCAACACAAGCGCCATGTTCTGCTGCGAAGTTTGGCGAATCTTTTGGAAATTGATTTGCTGCGCGCGGGCGAACGCTGGGCGTTACCTACGGAACTGCCGGACGCGCCCTATTTTATTTTTCTGAGCCGCGCGGCGCGTCGTTCGCGCGTCGAAGTCTGGCCCCTGCGGCTGCAAGAACCGATTCCGATTGTGCCTGTCCCTTTGCGTGACCCGGACCCGGATGTGCCGTTGGATTTGGGCAAAGCGATTCGTGAAATCTATGACGCGGCATCGTACGACTTGAGGATTGATTACCACCAACCACCGCCACCACCGGAATTGTCCGCAGCAGATTCCGTGTGGGTGGAACAACAGCTGGCGCAAGCCGGGGTACGTTGAGACCAAAGAAGTTTTCTTCTTTGGTCTTTTTTTTTGGAACACTTGACAAGTGGCTTGCGTCTATTGCATGAAATCGCAAACGCGATGAGGAAAAAAAGAAAACGCAGGCGCGAGCAAGGCGTTTGGATTCACTCGAGTGAATAACGGGCGCGCCGCCAAATGCCTTGTCCGCGCCACCACTCAGGAGGAGTACCATGTTCACGCTTCGCGTCCTGTGCTTGACGCTGCTGGCTCTCGGCGCGCTCGCGCTTGTGCCAACCGCTGCGCGCGCGGATGGTTTGGTGGTTGTGGAATGTCCGACGCTGCAAACGCCGCCGCCGCCGCCGTGTCCCGATTGCCCCGTGCCGCCGACGCGCGCGGATTGCCCCGCGTATTTGCGCGTCAAGAATCACAACGTAGCGG
>CAZXYP010000245.1:0-3835 GCA_964644955.1 uncultured Anaerolineales bacterium
GGTGGTCGGCGGGACGACAGTGGTCGGTGGGACCACTGTCGTCGGCGGCACGACTGTGGTCGGTGGGACCACTGTCGTCGGCGGCACGACTGTCGTCGGGACAACCGTCGTCGCAGGCGCGCAGTTCAGCGTGAAATTCGCCAATGGCGACGAAAGCGCGTTGGGCGCAAGGACTTGAATACGCTGCCAACCGGTATAGTTGAAACCCGGCGCGCCCAGCGTGAACGAATCGGGCAAGACATTTTGCGTGCCGGCAAACAAGAAATTCAGATTTTGCACGGGACTGAGCGTTCCGTCATTCCGAACCCATTGATACGACACTGTGCCCGGACCGTTGGTCGTAATGGAACCGTTGAACGTGAACGTTTGCGGACAGGACGTGCTGAACGGCGGCGTAACAAATGCAGACGCATTGGTCACAGCAAAGCCCGGGCTGGGTGTCGTCGGCGGCGGAACGGTCGGCGTCCAGGTCGCGGTATTTTGCGGCGTCTGGGCAAAACCAAAATTGAAATTATTGACCGTGCCACAGCCGAGCAAATTTACCGATAACGTCGAAGAGCTGGTCGGGAACCATCCCGCCGGCGTTTGCGCTTGAACGCGATAGAAACCGAGCTGCGTATTGCCAAATAGATAATTGCCTAACGTGTCCGAGAACGTCGAGTTGACATACGAATTGCTTTGCGTCAACAAGGTCAGATTGACATTTGCCAGACCCGGCTCGTTCGGGTCGCGAATCCCGTTGCCATTCAAATCATTAAAGACCGTTCCCGCGACTCCGGCAGTACAAGGCGTTGCCGTGAAACCGGGCGGCAGCGTTGGCGCAATGAATGTGGCGGTCGGAAAGAACGGCGTCTGCGTCAGGATAATGGGCGTGACGGTTGCCACGTCGGGCGTAAGCGGAAAAATCGGCGTGACTGTTGCAATGCCGGTCGGCGTCGTCGGGACCACAGGCGTTGCGGTGCCGCCCACTGTCACCCAAAACGTCCACGATTGTTCCGCGCTGCCGCCGCTGTTATCTACCACTTGAACCGCCGCCGTATGCGAACCCACTTCGAGCGCGCCCGTCCACGCAATCGTATTTTCGACAAAAATCGGCGTGCGATTCAGTCCGTCAATTTGAATCGTGCTTTTGGTGTGGTCAATTTCGCGATCCGATTCAAACACCGCAAATACGTTCATCTGCGGCAGTTGTTGTACCGTCGCGCCGTTAGGCGGATTGACACTGGTAATGGTCGGCTTGCCGCGATTTTGCGTCAGCCAAAAGACTCCGGCGCACAACAACAACGCCAAAGCAATCCCGACCAACGCGCCAATCGCGGTCATTGGAATTCCGCCAATCCCTCTTGACGAATCGGCAGGCGGTGTTTGCGCGGGCGGAGGAATGGGCGCAGCTCGCGCCGGTTGCACTTGCGCCACAGGTTGTTGCGGCGGTGTTGGCGGCGGCGTTGACGCATTGTTGAGCATGGATGCGGCAGCCGCGCCCGCGACTGCGCCGCCCACCCCTGCCGCGCCCGCGCCGCTATTCTCTTGTTCGGTTTGGACCGGACGCGCGGCAACGGGGATCATTGCTTCGACCACGTGCCGGCGAATTTGGTCTTTGAGAGAATCGGGCAAAGCAATCAGCGGCAAAAAACCAAACAGTGAACCGCCTTCGACGGGCAAACGTCGCCGCGCATTCCAAACCGTATCGGGATTGATTTGTTCCGACGTGGGGCGCCCTTCCGCGCGCGCTTGCGAATCGTAAATGCGTTGAAACGAACGACGCGCTTCTTCAATCAAGCGCGGCAGGTCGGTGCGATTCACGCCCAAGGCGCGCGCTTTTTCCGTCGGTGACAAGGGCTGCAATTCTTCGGTAATCAAAACCGCGCGAAAGAACGCGGGCATTGCGCGCGCGGCTTTCCACACATCGCCTTGCAGCCCGGGCGCAATCGGTTCGTCGCTCGGCGGCAGTCCGTCCAACCAACCGCGCTGGCGCAGCCAGTCCAAGCCCGCCTCGCGCGCCATGCTGTACAACCCGCCGCGCACGGAATCGCGCGCCTGAAAACCGGGCGCCGCGCCGGGCACGCGCATAAACACCGTATCCAAAATGCGCGCTGCTTGGTCGCGGTCGCCGACGAGACGCGCCAAATAATCGTACAAATCCGCGCTGTAACGTTCAAACAATTGCGCGAGCGCATCACGTCGTCCCTGAACGATGAACTGAACCAGTTGTTGGTCGGTTGGTGTGGACATAAGAGGATGAATCTATCCAAATTTTATCATACGCGCGCGCGTGTGACAATAGCGGGATATTACAAAATGACCATGCGGAAATGACAAACGCGTGACAGCGGATGTGGCATTCTATGTTTCTTCCAATGCCACGCTGCCGGTACTCTGCTTGCGCAGCTGCCCCAACGAAAGTCCCAGCCGCCACATGAGAACCAAGCCGAGAAATACCACCGGCACAATCAAAGCGGCATGTAACAACAATGTGTACGAAGCCGCCACACTCTCATTGACGCCAAACAGCGCGAGAATCGCCTTGACCGGCACATCAAACACGCCCACATACCCCGGCGTCGAAGGCACAATCGTCACCAGATTGGCAACGGCAGTCGCCAGCACAAAAACAGGGAACGGCAGGGCGATACCGAAACCGATTGCCAGCACCGCGTACATGCCCGCTTCAAACAACCACGCCAAAATCGAAAACAGCAGCGCCGCCAACGCGTCCACCGGATTGCGCAAGACGGACAAGCCGTGAAAAAACGAATCTACCAAACGCAAACCGCGCGCGCCCCATTTCTCGGGCAAGCGCCGCAAGACGCGATGAATCAATGCATCCAATCGTTCGCGCAAGCCCGCCGCAACGACCAACGCGACGACCACTGCCGCAAACAACACCGACCCCACCAACAGGAGCGTACGCAATGCCTCATTCAGCGGCAAAAAAAACGATGCGATGCCGATAAACAACAGCATTGTCACACCGTCAAAAACGCGTTCCAAAATGATGGTCACCAATACCGACGCTTTGCTAATTTTTTCCGTCTCCCCCAAAATATACGCGCGCACCAATTCGCCGATGCGAAACGGCAGCAAATCGTTGACCATATAGCCGATAACGGTCACTTGAAACAAACGCCAAATGCCAATCGGTTTGATGGAACGCAGCAAAAAATGCCAGCGAATCGAACGCATCACCACGCCAAAAAAATACAACACCACTGCGGGTATCAAATAAAAATAATTCGCCGTGCGAAACGCGTCGCCAATCGCATTAAGGTCCGTTCCGTAAAAGACAAGCGCCAGCAAACCCAAACTGATGACCACCCCAATCCACAAAGTCTTTTGTTTCAGCATAACGGCGAGTGTAACATAGTATTTGACGAACACACAAAAAAAGGCGCGAAAAAGAAAATCTCTTTTTTTTCGCGCCTTTGGATTCACCGACTGCGGCAAGCTATGCCGCGCTGGGCAGCAGTTCTTCGGTTTCGGCAATCATACCATCCAACAAATACTCCATCGTTTTGGTATGACTGCACCATTTGTGCGTTTCAAAATAGTGACATCCGCAATTCCACGCGCCGTGCGTGTATTCCACCGTGTGCGCATCGTTATCGCCTTTAATTTCGGCGCGAAAACTTTCAAACGCAATGCGCTCCCGACCTTCACTGGCATACCGTCGCGCTTTTTCAATCTTGCCGATCATGCTCGAATCCATCGGACATCCTCCTTGAGTTGATGGGCTTCACCATTTGGTGAAAAAGATATGTGTCTTGAGACGGAATCGGCGCGAGACAGTGTGCTCGGGCATTGGCTTGGTATTCCCAACACGAGTCGGGAAACAAAA
>CAZXYP010000245.1:3845-8633 GCA_964644955.1 uncultured Anaerolineales bacterium
TCTGGATTCTAGTTCGTCACCTGCAAGCTTTCACTGCTCATCGCCGTTACTGACCTCTGGAAGCATCTGCCGCCAAGCCGTGTTGACCGCAAACGCAAGGACAGTATAGGAGCTTTTCCCCCGACTGTCAATAGCGCCGCAGACCATTTTTTTGTCGCCGCGCGAACATGACCCGAATATGACTTTTGGCACACGAGATTTGCGCGGCGCAGTGATATGCTAAACGTGCAAGTGAGTTTTCCAGGGAGTAAAATCATGTCACACCCATTTTCTACCAAACAACGCAACGGGCTGATTGGCGGCGCGGCGTTGATTCTTATCGGGCTGCTCGTCTTTGTCGCGCAATTCGCGCAGACGGAAGCATTGGGTTGGTTGATTACCGGCGGGCTCGCGCTCATTTTTT
This sequence comes from uncultured Anaerolineales bacterium, assembly GCA_964644955.1. GTDB lineage: Bacteria > Chloroflexota > Anaerolineae > UBA4142 > SHND01 > SHND01. The sequence continues at coordinate 4,249 of CAZXYP010000245.1, forward strand.
TGGGCTGGGGCATTCTCACACGTGAATCGGGCTTTTTGATTCCCGCCGGCATATTGGGCGGCGTCGCGGCGGGCATCTTTTTGATTCTCAACACGGGCGCCGCGTTGAGCGGCGCGCAATCCGGCGCGCTGATGGTTTCCAGTCTCGCCGTCGGCTTTGCTTCGATTTCCGTCCTTTCGATGCTCTTTACCCGCACCTTGCACGGTTGGGCATTGATTGTGGCAGCCATTCTCGGCGCTGTAGGCATCGCCTTGTGGGTTGGCGGACCCGCGCTGAATCTGCTGCAATTGGCAGGCCAACTCTGGCCCCTCATCCTTGTCGCCATCGGCATCGGCATTTTGTGGCGCGTCCTGCGCGGCAAATCGGACGTCCCATCATCACCCAGCGAAAAATAATGACGGGCGGTACAAGAACCGCCCGTCATTATTTGTTTTTCATGGCGCGTCACGCAAATTCTTTTTCGCCCGTCGTCAATACAAAATCGCGCACCAACGTGTTGAACTGCGCCGCATGTTCGATTTGGGGCGCATGTCCGCACTCGTCAAACACATACGTTTGCGCGTGCGGAATTTTTTGTTGTGCCACGTTCATTTGATGCAGCGGCACCACGCGGTCTTGTTTCCCCCACACCAACAGCGTTGGCACGCGAATACGGTGCGACTCATCGCGCACTTCGGATAACATACGGTCTTTGAGCCCGCGCCAATCCACACCGGCGCGCAGCACGCGGCGATACGATTCGAACACGCCCGGTTCCGCATTCAACGCCACCATCGCCTCAATCAATTCCTGCGGCACGCGGTCCGGATTGTAAAATACTTGCTGCAATCCGTAACGCAGCATGCGCGGCGACGGCTTGCCGCGCGCGCGCAAATCCACCATCGTCCGCAAGCGCAGCCACCACACCAATTCGCGTCCAAAACCCGCCGGGTCCACCAGAATCAAGCGCTCCACGCGTTCCGGCGCCGTTATCGCCATCCGTGTCGCCACCGCGCCGCCCATCGAATTTCCAATGAGCGTTGCGCGTGCGAGTCCCAGCGCATCCATGAATCCAAGCACAAAGGATATAAATTCCGTTGGTCTCGGCGGATGTTTGGGTTTCGCGCTCTTGCCAAAATAAATCATGTCCGGCGCAAACACGCGAAACGTTTCGCCCAACGGTTTGAGATTCAAACTCCAGGAATCAAGCGACGCGCCCAAGCCGTGCAAAAAAACAAGCGCGGATCCCTGTGTTCCCGCACTCACATAGCGCGTGCGCCAGCCGTTGACGTCAATATATTTTTCGCTCATGTACAAAAATACGTTGGAACCGTTCAAAACGTTCCACGTGTTTCCTTTACGCGTCCAAAAATTCCTGCAAGACGCGTTCATGTGTTTGAAGCGCGCGCGCATCGTACAAGACCATGCGTATCAATTCGGGCGCGTCATGCGTTTCCAAAAATTCGCGCATCGTCGCAAACGCAATGCGCGCCGCGTCGTCCATCGGATAGCCGAACGCGCCCGTTGAAAGCGCGGGGAACGCGATGCGGCGCAATGCGTGCGCGTGCGCGAGTTCCAACGCGCGCCGGTAACAAGATGCCAACAACTCCGGTTCCCCGTGCGCGCCATCGCGATAGACCGGCCCCACCGCGTGTATTACATACTTTGCTTGCAAGTTGTAGCCGCGCGTGATTTTGGCGTCGCCGGTCGCACAGCCGCCCAACGTGCGACATTCTGCAAGCAATTGCGGACCTGCCGCGCGATGAATCGCGCCGTCCACGCCACCGCCGCCTAACAATGACGCATTCGCCGCGTTGACAATGGCATCCGTATCTTGACGCGTAATGTCGCCCTGCACGAGTTCAAGGGTCGCGTTTTGAATTCCAATTTTCATATGCCCTCTTGAGAACGCGGAAACGTTTCAGCGTTTCGCGCGCGCCGAGTATTTTGCCTCTATCGCGCGAACCTGTTCTACTGCCATTACATCGTCAGGGTCCGTGCCCAACGGCGTGCTAAACCACGCCTCGAGAATCTCGCGCGCCACAACTTCCGAAGTCGCGCGCAAGCTCAGACACAAAACATTCGCGCGATTCCACAACCGCGCGCCGCGCGCGGTTTCCGCGTCCTGACACAACGCGGCGCGAATCCCCGGCACTTTGTTTGCCGCCAATGCCACGCCCGTCCCCGTCCAACAAAACAAAATGCCTTCGTCCGCGCGCGTGTCCGCAACGGTTTCGGCAACCGCTTGTGCTACCTGCGTCCAATTTAGCGTTTCGCCACAGAGCGGACCAAACAATTCCACCGTATGTCCGCGTGCTTGCAATTCCTCCACCACGCGGTCGGTCACATACGTTTTTTCATCGGAACCGACAGCCAATTTCATACGTCACCTCTATATCCGTCATTATAGCATCGCGCCGCCATTCTTGCGCGCCCGTTGTTTTGCGTTTGAAATTCTTGCATGATACACTTGATGCATGACAGATTTGGAACGCGCAATGCAGGTTTATCACAGCGACCGTTACGCGTTCGTGTTGGTCAAGGAAAATCAAATCATTGCAACCGGCACACGCGAAGGCGTCGGCGAATTATTGGATACGCTGATGGCAATGCCGGACGCGGTGCGCGGCGCGAGTTTGGCAGACAAAATTGTGGGCAAAGCGGTGGCAATGCTTGCGGTGTATGCGGGCATTGCCGAAATCTACACGCCGTTGGGCAGCCGCGCGGCGGCGGAGGTTTTGGCAAAATACCGGATTCCATTCCACGCGCAGCGCACGGTGCCTTTAATCAAAAACAAACGCAATGACGGCGCTTGTCCGATGGAACGCCTGACCATACCCGTCACCGAACCCGAAGTGGCAGTTGCCGCGCTGAAAACGTTTATTGCACAGCATCATACGCCTCTCTCCGCCGTATAGAGATTTTCGGTTTGTCGCGCGGACAAGCAATTCGCGCGCGCAACGTTTGTGAACCACGATGAAACGATTGTTCATTTTTGGTATATTGAGTCTGGCAGCCCTGGCGCTGTTGATTACCCATTTGCCGCCGTCCGAGCATGTGTTGGCGCAAGCCGCGCCGACCGCGACGACGCGCCCGACGCGCGTACGTCCACCCAAAGTTACACCGACGCCCGAACCCACCGAAACGGCAGAACCGGACGAAAACAATGCGGACGCCGAACTCGCGCCCGTTGCGCCCGGCGCCATGACCTCACAAATCGTCGTCTTTAATCCCGACACCTCGGGCAGCGCGACCGTGCAGATTGACATTTACAACAGCGCGGGCGCGGTCGCATACACGACAACCGAATTCATTAGTGCGAACGGCGCGAAAATTATCACCCTGCCCAATTCACTCGGCGCAAATTTTCAGGGCAGCGCGGTCATTTCCTCCGACAAAAATGTGCAGGCGCTCGCGCTCACCGCGAACGGGAACAACAATGCGCGCGACGCGTACGAAGGCACCAGCGCGCCCGCGCCAAATCTGGTCATTCCGTTCGCGCGACACTTGGCGAATGATACACAAAACAGTATTCTCGCCGTCCAAAACACCACCGCATCCAACGCCGACGTAACGCTTACGTTCTACAATGCCGACGGCACGCAAGCGCATCAACAAAACACAACCGTCGCGGCGAATCAGCCATTGTATCTCAACACCGACGATATTTTTTCAGGTTCGCACTTTACCGGAACCGTTGGCATCACTTCAACCCAACACATTGTCGCCGCGCTGCAAACGCGCTATCTCAAAGACACGGCGGCAGTGCGCGCGCTCACGAAAAGCGAACAAGATCGTATCGTCTATTTGAATCCGGTCGAGCGCAAACTCAACGACAAGGGCGTGCCGCAAACCTGGACCGAAATTTTTGTGCGCAACAACGGCGCGAACGCCACCGATATCACCCTTGAGTTTTTCAAGAATGATGGCACACTGTCCGGTACACAAACGGCTACCGCCGTTCCCGCGAACGGCATGGCGCAATTTTTGTTGAACGACGCCGCGTTCGCCTCACTCGGCAATGCGTTCGCCGGTTGGGCGAAAGCAACCTCGTCGGGTGAACCGCTCGGCGTCAGCGCGTTGAGCGTCCTGAACAAGGGCAAACGGTTGACCGGCGCGGACGGTTTGGCGAATTCGCAGTTAAACACGCGTTACATGTGCGGCAATACCGCGCGCAGCGCGACGGAAAACACGCAGCTCACGTTGTTGAACACCGAAGCGCGCAATGCCAAAGTCATGGTGCGTTTGTTTGACCCGAACACGGGAGCAAAATTGGCGCAAGCGACTTTTAAACTCACGCCCAACGCGGCGACAACGGTAAAATTGTCCGATGCGTTGTTTGCAGGCGCAGGGTCCGATTTTCGCGGCATGACGCTCGTCCAAGCGAAAGGCACAACCCCGCCGAA
>CAZXYP010000246.1:0-8598 GCA_964644955.1 uncultured Anaerolineales bacterium
AACGCCGCGATGGCGATGTGACAATCCGGGAACAAGGCAACGTGATGGATTTTGACGAAACGTGGGTCGTGCGTTTTATCGGCGGACCGTTTCGGTTTGCGTTCCGCTGCATTCCCCTCGACCGCGTGGACCGCATCAGCGGCGATTGGACGATTAGCGAGAACGGCAGAGTCTATTCCCAGAATTCGGGTGAACAACCCAATACCTTTACCACCTATACCAACGAACAAGGCGAGCGCTGTGTCAAATGGTTTTTTCCTTCCACCACCAATCAAACACGCACGTTCAATCTGAAATACACCGTGTACGGCGGTCTGCGCATCTACGAGGGCGGCGACCAATTCTTTTGGAACTTTATCGAAAGCGACCGCCAGTACCCCATTGACGAATCCACTGTCACCCTGCACATTCCGGGCAATGCCGCGCCCGAACAAATCAAGGCAACCACGTATGAAAACGGCGCGGAACATTCCGAAAACGCGCAGGTCGTGAACGGCAACACGGTAGTCTTTACCGGCAGCAATTTTACCGAAGGCGACCAATGGACACTGCGCGCGCAATTTCCACACGACATCGTGAACGCGCAACCGTCCGCATGGCAGACGGCTTCCGACCAACGCGATACCATTGCGCCGTGGGTGAATCTCGGCGCGGGCTTGCTTTCCGTCGTTGCCCTCATCGGCGGGGGGCTCGCGTTGTATGTGTTGTGGTACACGCGGGGACGCGACAAACCGACGGGCATTGTCGCCGAATATTATCCGACGCCGCCCACGAATGACCCGCCGGGCGTTGCAGGCGTTCTGTTGGACGAACGCGCGGACATGCAAGACATTATCGCCACCATTATTGATTTGGCGCGACGCGGCGTGATTCGCATGACCGAAACTTCCGAACCCGGTTTCATGGGCATTGGCACGAAGCGCGATTTCACCTTTGAACGATTAGGCAATGAAAGCGGTTTGCGCGCGTACGAACAGACCCTGATGCGTAAAATGTTTGGCGCGCGCAGTGAAATTGACCTCGACGACCTCAAACTCAAATTTTACAAATATCTGCCCGACATCAAAAAAGAAATGTATCAAGAGGTCGTCAAAGCGGGCTATTACAACTCGAGTCCGCAAGATGCGCGTACGCGTTATTCGGTGTTGGGCGTTGCCGCGCTCGTCCTTTTGGGCTGTGTCGGCTTTCTGGTATTCGGCGCGCTGGTAGAAATTACGCCGCTCGCGTTTTGTCCGTTGATTGTGGTTGGTTTGCTCGGCGCAGCATTGATTGTCATGGCGCAATTCATGCCGCGCCGCACCGACAACGGCGCAACCGCCAAAGCGAAATGGGAAGCGTTCAAACGTTATCTCGCCAACATTGAGAAATACACCAACGTCGCCGAAGCCAAGGATTTGTTTGACAAGTATTTGCCCTACGCCGTTGCGTTTGGTCTCGAACACAGCTGGGTCAATAAATTCGCGGCGGTGGACACCCCCGCGCCGACGTGGTATTACCCGTATGGCAGATATTACGGACCGCGCGGTTCTTCCGGCGGCACGCTCAGCACGGGACAATCCGGCGACGGCGGACACATTCCGTCTTTGAATGAAGCATCTGCTGCCGGATTTCGCGGCTTGAATTCCATGAGCGACGGACTGTTTTCGATGCTTTCCACAACGTCGTCGGTCATGACCAGCGCGCCTTCCAGTTCGGGCAGCAGTGGCGGCTGGTCCGGCGGCGGCGGTGGTGGCGGCGGTGGCGGCGGCGGCGGGTCGTCGGGATTTGGATAAACAAGAGAGTGGAGATTGGAGACTAGAGACGCGCGCACGATGTATCGCGCAATCTCTAGTCTCCAATCTCCCATTCCAGATATGATTGGCAGCGGAAAAATCATCGGCGTAATTTTGATTGTCGTGGGGCTTGGACTGTGCAGTGTCGTGACGCTCTTTGTCGGTTCCGGCGCGGCGACAGGACAAACCACAACCGCAGGCGCGATTCTCGGCATCGGCGCGTTCGGCATCATTCCCTTGCTGCTGCTTGCGGGCGTCGGCATCTTTTTATTCCTTCGCGGCAGCCGCGAAGAACAAGAACTTGCGAACGTGCGCCAAAAGGAACGGCTGCTCGGTCTGATTCAAACGCAAGGCAAAGTGACGCTCAACACCATCATGGTCGAGCAGCACCTGTCGCGTGACCAGGTACAAAATTACATTTACGAGCTCGTGCAGCAAGGACTGTTCAGCGGCTACATTGATTGGAAAAACGCGACCTTTTATTCGCAAGACGCGTCGCGCGTGGGCAGTAACAAGTGCCCGAATTGCGGCGGCGTGCGCGAAATCGTCGGCAAAGGCATTGTCAAATGTCCGTACTGCGGCGTCGAATTGTTCATTCCACCCGATGCGCCGCAAACAACCGCGACGCCACAGCCGCCGCAAGGCGTTCCCAACACGTAACGTTCGCCCGAACCTTACGTATGGATTAAAGAATCCTGAATGGGAGATGGGCAAAAGGGAGAAGAATTTTTATGGCAGACATCAAACAAACCGTCACCGGACTTGCGAACGCGCTACCCGGTTATTCCGGATACAAGAGCAAAGAACAACGCCGCGATGCCGACCGCATCTTGCGCGAACGTTTGACGAATCAATACAACACGCAGCGTGACCGCTTGACGCGCATTCAACAGGACGCGGTGCGCGGCGGACAACTCGCAGTCGTTTCCGATTTGGAGGGCGCGAATCAACAGCTCTCGCGTTTCATTTCGCGCTTGCGCGTCGCGCCCACCGGATACGCCGGTTGGTTCGACGCGGCGACGATTGAAGAAGCCGATTTGGATTTGATTTATCAATTCGACGCGTCGCTGGCGAACGGGGTAGATGAATTGAGCGGCGCGTTGGACAAAATGCAAGCCGCCGTGCGCGCAAAAGAAAATGTGAACGATGCCTATTACGCGCTGCGCGAACAAGTGGATGCGTTGAATCAACGCCTTGACGCGCGCGAAGAATTTTTGGCGCGCGGCAAACGCCCTGCCCCATCGGCGTCGCCGCTGGGCGCGCTCAAAGACAAGCCGACGCCGCAACCCGCGGGCGCGAATCCGTACGAACAATTGAAACTCAACGACGCGATTTCGTACGACAAGACCGATTATCTCGTCGCCGGGCGCGTCACCTATTCCGTCGCCGCCGGAAAGTTTTACGCGTATTTGCTGCGCGACCGCGACAATCAAAAATGGCTGCGCGTCGGACCCAACAACGAACTCGCCGTCGCAACCGAAATCAAATTCAGCGTGCCTGACCCGCTGCCCGAAGCGCTTGCCTACGACAGCAAAAATTACTCGCTTGCCGAACAAGGCGCGGCGAACGTACAAGTCGAAGGCGCGAGCGGCACGCAAAACGGCGCCGTCAATTATCACCGCTATCAAGCCGACGGCGGCGCGCGCGTGTGGGTCGAGAATTGGGGCACCGAAGTCCGCGTTTCTGCCGGAACGCTGGTGGACCCGTTTGAAGTGAAATTGTATCGCAAACTCTAGGCGCATGCCTGCAAATCACTTTTTGAACCTGTGACTTGCAACCTGCCACATAAAACGAGGAGTATTATGCCAACCGTATTTGACCGTATCAGCAACATCATTCGCGCCAACATCAATGACATGTTGGATGGCGCCGAAGACCCGGAAAAAATGTTGAACCAGATTTTGCGCGACATGAGCGACGCGCTCCGTCAAGCCGATTCCGATATCGCCGACCAAATCGCACAACAAAAAATGCTCGAAGGCGATTTGGATGACGCCCAGAAAAATGCTGCCGCGTGGCAGTCCAAAGCCGAACTCGCCGTGTCCAAAAACCGCGATGATTTGGCGCGCGAAGCATTGGTGCGCGCCAACGACTACAACGAACAAGCGGCGATTTATGCCAAACAACTCGATGCGCAAAAAGCCGCCGTCGCCGAACTCAAGGGCAAACGCGATTTACTCAAGAGCAAATATGATTCCGCGCAGCGCAACAAAGAAATGCTCGTCGCGCGCGCGCGCGCGGCGCAAGCCAAAAGCGACATCACCAAAGCCACCACACAAGCCGGCAGCGTGGACTATAGTTCCGAATTGGAGCGTATGGAGCGCAAGATTCGCGAACAAGAAGCGCGCGCCGACGCCACCGCCGAGATGGCGGAAAGCCAGACAAGCGTCGAAGACGAATTCGCGAAATTGGGCGATGACCAACAGGTCGAAGAACAACTCGCGGCATTAAAAGCGAAAATGGGAAAATAGGAACACTGCTTGAGCATTGAGGATTGAGTATCGCGCGCAAAACGTGTAAAATACTCGAGACTCAATGCTCATTATTCAATTCGGGAGGCGCTATGGCAAACATTATTGATGTTGTACAATTTCTGGACGAAACCGGGCGCGAGATTGTCCACCGCGAACCACCGGGCGGTCCCGGCAATTTCTTTCTCGGTTCGCAAGTGATTGTGCGCGAAAGCCAGACCGCCGTCTTTTTCCGCGACGGCAAATCGCTTGATGTTTTGGGTCCGGGGCGACACACCATCACCACCGCCAACCTGCCCATTATTTCGGGCATCATCGGTTGGGCAACCGGCGGACAATCTCCCTTCCCCGCCGAAGTGGTCTTTGTGAACATGAAACAGTTCCTCGACCAAAAGTGGGGGACGCCCGAACCGATCGCGTTCCGCGACCCGGAATTTGGCATGGCGCGCTTGCGCGGGTTTGGCTCGTACGCGTATCAGGTCAAAGACCCCGCCATGTTTGTGAATGTCATTGTCGGACAGCAAGGCATTTACACCACGGATAGTCTCGCCGACTATTTGCGGAGCATGATTGTTTCCAAACTCGCCGATTTGTTGGGCGAACAGAAAAAATCGCTGCTCGACCTCGCCGCGTTTTATAACGAAATTGGCGCGGGCGCCAAAGCCAATTTGGCAGACGATTTTGCGGCGCTCGGTCTCACCTTGCTGCAATTCTATGTCACCGCCATTACGCCCACCGAAGAAACCTCGAAAGCCATTGACGAACGCGCGGCGATGGGCGCTATCGGCAACATGGACGCGTATCTGAAATTCAAAGCCGCGCGCGCGTTAGGTGACGCGGCGGCGAATCCGGGCGGCGCCGCATCCACCGGCGTCGGCGTCGGCGCGGGCTTGGGCATGGGCGCCATGATGGCAGGCGCGCTGGGCGATGCGATGCGCAATCCGCAAAGCAGTAACGTCAATCAAGGCGGCGGCGGCAGCGCGCCCGCAGCATCTCCACAAACACCACAGCAGGTCCAGGCAATGTTGGACAATCTCGATATGCGTTTCGCCAACGGCGAAATTTCCGAAGACACGTACAAGACCCTTACCGCCAAATGGCAGCAGCGGCTAAAAGATATGGGCGGATAATAATCAAACCTGCGAGGTTGGCGATGAATTCAATTGCAGAGACCTCGCAGGTTTTTTTGTTCGTGCTATAATCGCGTGTGGAGGCAAGGATGGACTCTTCCGACTGGCTCGAACTCGGCGCGGGATTTGGGATGGGCACGGCAATGAGCCGCGCAATTGGCAGTTCGTTCACCAATGCCATTGACGCGCGCGCAAGTGTTCAAATCCTTTCAGTTCCCCAAACGCGTCAAGAAATACAGTCGCTCCTCGACAAATTGGACGTGCGTCTCGCCAACGGTGAAATTTCGGAAGCAACTTACATCCAAGTGACTGCCAAGTGGCAAGCCCGCTTACAGAATTTGTGAACACGGTTCTTGCGCCCCTCCTCACGCTCACCGAAACAATTTTTCTCGCCTGCTTGCTCATCCCGCCCATGCGCCTTGCGGCTACGAACGGTTTTCGCCGTCGCTTGTATGCCCATCGCGGAATGAGCGTATTCATCGCGCTCGCGCCCGTCGGGTATCTTGGCGGCATCGTCCTCCTCGCGCTCTTTTTCCCGTTCCTCTTGCATTTTGTATTTTTGATGGGGCTTTGCGCATGGCTGGCGTACGAATGGCGCGCCCGCGCCGACTATGGACGCGCGCGCGGCTTGCCGCCCGGAACACTGCGAATGCTGCTCCCCGACCAATGGGACGACCAAGAGTTTTACGCAAAACATTTCGCGCGCTATGGTCCCGTTTTCAAAATGAATGACCTGTATCGCCCCGCCGCGTGCATGTTGGGGATTTCGCGCGCGCGCGCGTTCTTGGACGAACATCGCGACGCGCTGCGCGTGCCGCCATTTCCGTTTGGACGATTCATTCCCGGCGGTTTTTTGCGTTTTACCGACGCCGAACGCCATACAACGTATCGCCCGTATTTTCAACACGCCTTTACGCTCGACGTGTATCGCATTCGCCAAGAATGGATTGAGGAAACGATGCGCGCGCATTTTCAGGCATGGGCAAAGGAAATGTCCAACGTCGGTCTGTATCTCAAACCGTACATTCAACGGATGCTTCAAGACATTCTGGCGCGTTTGTTTTTTGGCTTGATGCCCGACACGCCGGACGCGCGCGCGGCGCAGAATGATTTTGTCACCGTGACGCCGCAAAACGCGCATCGCGTTTCCGACGAAAGCGTCAAGCGCGCGTTGATTCGCCTCAAACACATGCTGAAGGCACAAGCCGCGCGCGAGACCTGCTTTGCTTCGGAAATGGAGCGCGCGCACCCGAACGCATTGCAAGACGATTTTTTGGCATACAATCTGATTTATTTCCAAATTCTCGCGCGCAATGACCTCACGGGGCTTTTCTATTGGATGCTTCAGATGCTGGTGCATCATCCCGAATGGCTCGCGCAATTGCGCGCCGCCGATGCCCCTCCCGATTTGGCGACGCGCATTGTTTTGGAAACGCTGCGGATGGAACAGAGCGAATTTTTGATTCGCCAAGCGACGCGCGACCTTCGCTTTGAAAATTTCGTCATTCCGAAAGGTTGGTTCGTGCGCTTGTGCATTCGCGAGAGTCACCGTTCGTCGGACGCGTTTGCAGAACCCGCGCGTTTCAATCCCGACCGTTTTTTGACGCATCGCCCAACGCGCGAGGAATACATGCCGTTTGGGGCATTCGAGAAAGCGTGTTTGGGAGAAGCATTGACGCTCAAATTGGGGACACTCTTTGTCACAGAATTGGCGCGCGGTTATGACTGGCGCGTGACGCAGAGCGGTCCGCCCGAATTCAGCGGCAATCACTGGCAGCCAAGCAGCGCATTGCAGATTATTTTGACACCGCGCGCGTCGTCCGCCGCCTGCGTGGAACAACCCGCCTGAATTTGCGATACACGACGCAATCCGCTATTATCCGAAACGTTTTGAAACACATTCAATTCCATTTCCCAATTACAGGTCTGGTTCATCATGAGCTGTTTCTCAGGTACCGTTTCACACGTCGCCAATACGCGCATTTTCGCGCGCGCTACCGGCAAAGGTTCGCAGTTCTTGGTCTATCAAATGGACTACACGACGGATAACGACCTTGCCATGCTCTTGCCGCTGCCCACCCCGCCGGACGCCGGGCAAGACGCGGTGCGTTTCATTGATTTGTCCGCGTATCGAGAATTTTTTGCCGACCTCGAAAAAGGCATGCCCAAACCCCGCGGCATGGAACAGCCGGGCGATGTGCCGCCGCAAAAGATTTCCGTACAGCGCGTCGGCAGTTTCGACGCCTCGTTCGCCCCCTCACGCACAGCGCTCGCGCAGCTCGACGCGCCCTTTCGCATTGACGATGCCGTGTGGGATGAATTGCCGGAATATTCTGATTTTGGCTTTGCGGTGTTTAAATTGCGCGCCGACGCGCGCACCGTGCATCCGATCGCATTCGAGTTTCAAACGCGCAGTCCCAAACTGCTCTTTTTCCCAACCGTGCATATTCGCAATGGGAGCGTGCCAGCCAACGCGTATTTCGACCACGATTTGTATTGCCAACATCACGTGAACTGGATGCGCTCGTACGACAATGCGCAGGCGTTCATGCACATTCCACTAACCCAAGGCATTATCGCGCCGAACAAACGGGTCGAATGGCTTTCGGTGCGCGGGATGCATCCCAACAGCGACATTTTGCTAAAAGTCGAATGAACGCCCATCTCGAATCGTTTATCCGCGCGATGCCCAAAGTGGAACTGCACGTCCACCTCGAGGGCTCGATTCAACCGGAAACCCTGCTTGAATTGGCGCGGCGCAATCAAGTCGCTCTGCCGTATGACACGCTCGACGGCGTGCGCCGGTGGTATGTGTTTCGCGACTTTCCGCATTTTGTGGAAATCTACATCGCAATTTCCAGCTGCATCAAAACCGCCGACGACATTGAACTGATTGCGCGCGAATTTTTGGCGGGACAAGCCGCGCAAAATATCAAACACAGCGAAGTCACCTACACCGCATACACGATTTACAAATTGTGCGGTATCGAATTTGCCGACCAACTTGCCGCCATCAATCGCGCGCGCGCGTGGGCGCAAGAAACGCTCGGCGTGGACATGACTCTCACCCTGGACATTGCGCGCGAAATTAAACCCGAACAAGGCATGGTCACGGCGGAATGGGCGATTGCGGCGCACGGCAACGGCGTGAGCGCGCTCGGACTCGGCGGTTACGAAGTCGGCAATCCGCCCGAGAAATTTGCCGCCGCGTTTCAACGCGCGCAG
>CAZXYP010000247.1:0-8597 GCA_964644955.1 uncultured Anaerolineales bacterium
CGGTCCAACGCCCGAGCAGGCATTCCTCACGGCTCTTGTACATGTAAAAGGTTTTTAATTTTTGTTGTTCGGGTTTGCTCAAGAACCATTCTGGTTTTTCGGTCAGGTCTTGAGCGGATTCGATGAGCCAGTGAATCATGGGTGTTGTGGGTTTGAGCATTGGAACGTCAAAACGTTGGAACGTTCAACCGATGGTTACACTTCCCGGCAGCGGCACCGTGCGATAGCCAAACATTTTTACATACACGTCGCCGCTTGCATCAACGACGATGCAGTCAAACGCCTTGCCGTCGTCCAGCGCAGTGACGAGCGCATATAACGTTTTGTCATTTGCCTCGCGCAGCTGCCGATACGCGGTGACGGAACCGATTGCCATTGGCAGCGCCATCACCTGTTTTGTTTTCATTTCCCACAGTCCCGCCGTCTGGAAACAAAATTCGACGAGACGCGGCGCGATAATCCAATCGCCTTCGCCGTGCGAGGTATCGGCAGGCAGATTCATTTTCATTTCGCCGATGGCGGTGTCGCCGTTTACCCGCGCGCGTGCGAGAACCTGATACGCCGGTCCGTGAAAATAAATCTTGTAGATTTGTTCGGCGGTAAGGTCGAATTCGTTCGCGTCGGGCGCGTGAAACTCAATGTTTGGTTTTTCCGGTTCATTGCGCGTGAGCCGTATGTCGGCGGTGAAATGAATTTTTTCTTGCGGCGGTAGTTCGGCGCGCGGCATTTGGGTGATGGATTTCAAAGTTGCGTGCGCGAGCAGTTCGCCGGAGTTGGGTCCCACTCCCTCGCGCGTCGGTTCCGCCCATGCCGTGAGGTACAGCGTTTGCGACTGCATCCGATGAAACTTGAACGGACGCTCGAACTTTTCATTCAGCACCTGGTCCACGCGCATCCCCGGCGCGAGCAGCTGCGCGAGCTCCGCAAACGTTTCCGTGCCCATCACGCCCGGCAGCAGCGGAACATTTTCGAGTTGATGGTCGAACAAGTACGGCTCCGCGTTCGGGTCAAGTTTTGTTTCGGCTTGAATGCCGCCGTACAATTTCGCTGCGACCACTTTTCCGATTTGCGCGAATTTTGGTTTTTGTGATTCAAGCCACTGAGAGACCTTCTCTATCTCCAGTCCTCCGCTCTCGTCAAACTCTTGTGTCAAGATTCCGAGACGCTGCCCCACCACAATCTCGCCGCGAAAATCATTGTACGTCAATTCGCGCCGCACAGTCGGCACGCCGCTTTCCGCCGGCAGCATATCAATACCCGCCATTTCCATAATTTTGGGAATCGAGCCCCGCGTCGCCATGCCGATGCCGCCCCATGCCGTCCAATCAATCGCAATGCCGCGCGTTTCAGGGCGCCAATTCCGCAGCGATGAGGTAACTTTGCACAACAAATCATTCGCGGCGGAATAATCCGTTTGTCCACTGTTGCCAAAACGTCCGGCGACGGAACTGAACACGACGGTCGCGCCAATCGGCATACCTTTTGCCGCGCGCAGCAGATTAAAGAAACCGTCGGCTTTGACATCGAACACGAGATTAAATTGCGCCGCGTCCTTGTCGGACAATGCGCGGCTGATTTCCAAACCTGCCGCGTGAACGATAACATCAATCTTGCCATGCCGCGCGCGAATTTCGTCCATCACGTTTTGCACTGTGTTCGCGTCGCGCAAATCGCCCGCGAAAAAGTATGCCGTGCCGCCCGCGGCTTGAACGCTTTCTTGCGCGCGCAGCGCCGCTTCCTGTCGTTCGATGCCCATCATCTTTTTGTCAATCATGACGGGCGTCGGTTTCTCGCCCGCGTGTTTGGCATCCTCAATCAGTTTCGCTTTCAGCGCGTCCTTGTTTTCGCGGAACAGTTTTACATACACGTCATCCGCAGGGGGGGGGGCAACGAGGTCGAGCAGATAAAAGACGCCGCCGCTGTGGACCGCAAGGTCGGTCGTAATCGCGCTCGTGATGCCGCCCGCCGCGCCCGTAATGACAAAGACCGTGTCCTTGTTGAATTCGATGCCCGTGTCAGTTGGCACATTCGGCGTTTCGACTAACGTGACACCGAAACGATTTCCGTCGCGATAACCCACTTCGACAATGCCCGGGTCGAACAACGTTTCCGCGATGAGCGTGTCGGCGGGTTCCGCCGTTTTGCGCGACACTTCAAAATCAACGGCTTTGACCAAAACAGCATTGCGTTCGCGTTTGTACGCTTTCGTAAAACCAACGACCGCGCCGCCGAGGGGCGCGCTTGCGCCGTTCACTTCATAACCATGCAATCCACCCAGACGCGTCGCGCTTACAAGAAACGTGTTCGCGCCGCTGACGGACTCGTACAACGCGCGCATTGTCGTGTATAAATTTTTCACGCGCACGCGATTTTGTTCGCGCCATTCTGCCAAATCCATTTCTTCAATATTCGGTTCCACATCCAGCGCGGCAAGCCAGTACACGCCTTGTATCGCGCCTTCGCTCAACCACGCGCGCACGCGCGCTTCCAGCGCATCCGTTTCCAACACTTCGTCTATCGCCAAAACTTGCACGCCGCGCTTTTCCAAACGTGACACGAGCGAACGTCCCACGCCGCCGCGGTCCATCATCACCAGCACGCGCGAATTTTCGTCGAGCGTCACGCCCGTCGCTTTGCACCACTCGAGCTGCGGGCGCACAGTCGGCGTCGGCACGCGGCGCGGAATGCGGTCGGCGTCGTCGAGCGAACCCAAAGAGACCGGAGACCGGAGACCGGAGACGGGCGATTGGAGATTGGAGATTGGAGACTGGTCACTGATTCCTGTTGACTTGTTCGCTTTCACAAACTCAATCACGCTTTTCAACGTCGGGTAGTCGCGCAATTTGAGATTGTCTTGCCGTGGGATAGCGAATGTTTCGCGCACCGCCGCGAACGTTTCCGCCTGTTTCACCGTATCCACACCCAAATCGGCTTCGAGGTCCGCGTCGAGTTCCAACATCTCTTGCGGATAACCCGTTTTGGCAGCGACGATTTCCAGCACCTTTGCTGTAATCTCGTCGCTGCCGTCGGGCGATGATGCGTCATCACGCATGGTGTTTGGGTGACGCGTTGTGTGTGATGCCGCATCGGGAGCGAGTCCTGCACTCGTCAACGCCGGTGCTCTGCTCGACTCGGAAGAGACAGGTTCTCGCTCGTTATGCAATGCCGTCCTCAAGTCCGGACGCATTGCATAAACAAACCCAATCACACTTTTCAAGGTCGGATAATCCCGCAGCTTGAGATTGTCCTGACGCGGAATATCGAATGCTTCGCGAATCGCCGCGAACGTTTCCGCTTGTTTTACCGTATCCACGCCCAAATCCGCTTCGAGGTCCGCGTCGAGTTCCAACATTTCGCGCGGATAGCCCGTTTTCGCGGCAACGATTTCTAAAACTCTTTCCGTGACTGTGTCGGTTGGAGATTGGAGGTTGGAGACTGGAGACTGGTCATTGACAACAGATGACCGTTCACTGATAACTAGTGACGCCAATTCCGGCTTGCTCACGCGCACGTAACCAATCACACTTTTTAGCGTCGGATAATCGCGCAATTTCAAATTGTCCTGACGCGGAATGTCAAATGCTTCGCGAATCGCCGCAAACGTTTCTGCTTGTTTCACCGTATCAATGCCCAAATCCGCTTCCAAATCCAAATCGGGGTCGAGCATTTCGCGCGGGTAACCTGTTTTCGCGGCAACGATTTCGAGAACCCTGTCCGTGACTGTGTCGGTTGGAACTTGGAGACCGGAGACTGGAGATTGAGTGGGCGCAACCATTGGCGGCGCCGCTTCATCCTTCATCCTTCCGCCTTTATCCTTTGCCAACTCGGGTCGAAATTGTTTTACAAAATCCACCGCGCGCCGCAGGGTTGCATAATCGCGCAGTTTGAGATTGTCTTGGCGAGGAATGTTAAATTCTTCGCGCAGCGCGGCGAACGTTTCGGCTTGCTTGACGGTGTCAATGCCCAAATCCGCTTCCATGTCCAAATCCAAATCGAGCATGTCACGCGGGTAACCCGTTTTTGCCGCGACAATGTCAAGAACTTTTTCGATGATGGCGTCAGAGGGAGATTGGAGACTGGAGATTGGAGATTGGGCGATTGGGTGATTGGGTGATTCGACGAGTGGTTGTTCATGCCTATTCGTTTTGACAACAGTTGGTTCAACGTTTGGCGTGACGATTTCTGTTTTCACCGCAACCGGTTCAACGCGCGTTTCAACTCTCGGCGCGACGATTTCACTTTTTGGCGCGACCGGAATAGGTTCGCTCATCACGTTTGATGTTTCGCGCTTGACCACCGACGACTGATTACCGATAACTGATAACTGATTACCGATAACTGATAACTGATTACCGACCACTCCGTCTCCCGCCATCGCGCGCATCACGGGGCCCGTACCGTACTGCCACATGCTTGGCATCGGTACGCGGTTTGGCGCGCCTTGCGCGACGACGCGCAGCACACGTTTCACCACTTCCGTTTCCGCGAAATCATAACCGCTCACATCCGCAAGCCATTTGTTGTATAAACCTTTGTTGTCCACGCGGTCGAGCGCGCCGGGAATTCTGCGCGTGAGCGTCATGGAAATTTGCGAACCGAATCCCGCCGCGAGGTGCAGCGCGTAATTGACATTGTAACGTCCGCCGCGCGAGAGATTCAGTTTGCCGAGCTCGGGGTCCACTTCTTTGTAATTCGGCACGGGCGGCACGATGCCATATTCCAAAATTTTGACCGCAATCACATCCTCAATGCCGACGCCCATCGGATGACCGGTGAATCCTTTGGTGTTTGCCACAATGATTTCGCTCGCCGCCTCGCCAAACGTTTCGCGCAAGGCGACCACTTCTGCCGACGCGGAGCCGCCGCGCGCGGGCGTGAACGTTTCGTGCGACATGAAAACTGTTTGCGGCGCGATGGCGTACCGATTCAAACCAAAACGTCGTTCCGCCGCGCTGACCAAATTGTTCATCACCATCGCGATATGATTCACGTCGAGCCGCGTGCCGTGATACGCGCTGTTGACGGTTTCGCTGCTCAACAATTCCACAATGCCGCGCATCCCGCGTTCGCGCACCGCGTCTTGGCTTTCGACGACCAACGCGCACGCGCCCATGCCCAAAAGTGTGCCGTGCCGGCGGCGGTCGAACGGCAGCGCGGCTTGATCCACGCGGTCGTCGGTGGCGGCAGCGCCCGTCGCCAAAAAGCCCGCGCCAATCCATTCCATCAAATTGTTGTCGGTCACATCGTCCGCGCCAATCACAATCACGCGACGACAGCGCCCGCTGCGAATCCAATCTTCTGCCAGCGCGATAGCTTGCGCGGTGGACGCGCACGCGGCATTGACATGCGTGTTCGGTCCGCGCGCGCCAATGTATTCGGCAAACTGCGAATGCCCCATCGCGAGGATTCGGAACAGAAAACGGCGGTCGAATTCGTACGGCTCGCGCGCGAGCGTTTCGCGCAGCGCATTGATGCGGCGGTCCAATTCGCGCAAGGTGTTGTCGTCGGTGGTGTAATTGCGTACATCTTGCAGCGCGTTCAATTGCTCGACGCGATTTTGATATTGATAAAACGCGCGAAACTCTTGCACAAAGCGGTCGCCGCCGGGAAACGCGCTCGCAAAAATCACGCCGGTCTCATCGCGCAGCGCTTCGGGCAGCAGCCAGCGTTCGGGCAAGTACGAACCGACGCTCGTCTTTTTGTACGTTTGCACGAGCGGAATGCCTGCCTCGCGCAGCGCGTCCAACCCTGCCGCCATTGCGAGTTGCGTCGTAATGTCCAGCGCCTCGACCAATTTTTCAGAGACGCCGTATTCTTCCGCCAAGTTGAACGGACCCGGACGCCCCGCCAGTTTGATTACGTCGCCCGGGTCGTCAATCGTTTCAAAACGCCCACTGCCGTCTTCCGATTTCACCAGACGCGTCACGCGTTTTGCCGCCATTGCTTTGCGGAAACGTTCGGGAATCAAATCCACAAATTGTTCGCCGCGCAAAATTCGCATCGCATTGTCGGGGTCCATCACCGGCTTGTCCGCGCCCGGCAGTCCAAGTCCCGTGCCGCTGATGATAATGGAACCGCGCGGAGTTTCGTTGCGGTCAAAGGCAGTGCCGAGTGCTGCGGACTGCGGGCTGAGTTTGAGAATTTGCGCGAGCAACTCATTCAAATCATTTCCATTCGTGCCGTTGGATGAACCCATATTTATCTCCTCGTTCGCAATCTCAATCGGTGCTTCACGCTCGACGTTTGACGTTTCATCCTTCATCCTTCCGCCTTCATCCTTTGCCCCATATCCCGCCGCGTACAGTCCGCACAGCGCCTGATTGAACGTCGGCATTTCCCCCATTTTCGGGTGATTGGTGAACAGGGAAACGACATCGGGCTTGTCCGCGAGAATATCGTCCACCAGACCTTTCAACGCTTTTTTCGGACCGACCTCGATAAAACAGCGTACGCCCGCAGCGTACAACGTTTGCACGCCTTTCACCCATTGCACCGGTGACGCGATTTGCAGTTCCAAAATATCTTTGATTGCTTCAACGCCCGTCGGATAAAACTCGCCGGTCACATTCGCCACGAGCGGTAACGTCGGCGATGAAATGTGCAAACGATTCAAAACCTGGCGCAAGGGTTTGCTCGCGGGCGCGACAAATTTGGTGTGGAACGCGTGACTCACGGGCAAACGCTGGGCTTGATAACCGCGTTTTTGGAAAAGCGCAATCGCTTGTTCGACCGCTTTCGATTCGCCACCAATGACGGATTGATTCGGACCATTGATATTCGCGGCGACGACATAGCCATCAATTTCGCGCAAGGTTTGCTCGACCACCGGATATGGCGCCATGACCGCTGCCATCCAACCGTTATCGCCCACGCTCACCTTGGTCATTTCCGCGCCGCGCGCCGCGCTCGCTTCCAACGCGTCCGCGAACGGCATAATGCCCGCCGCAATCAACGCCGCGTATTCGCCGAGTGAATGTCCCATCACCATATCGGGTTTGAATCCAAACTCCGCCAAGAGTTTATAAAGCGCCGTATCGAGCGTGAGCATTGCGGGCTGGGTAATCGCCGTCTGCTGTAATTCTTTTTCCGCGCGTTTCAAAACCTCCGCGTCACTCGATTCGACAAACACATAACTCGTCAGCGGTTTGCCGAGAATCGGTTTCATCACCGCGTCCGCCTCGGCAAACACCTGCGCGACAATGGGCGAATACGCGGCGAGTTCGCGTCCCATGTTGAGATATTGCGAACCCTGACCGGGAAACAAGAACGCGATTTTGCCCGGCGCGTCGCCGCTGCCGCGAAAAATTCCTTGCGCTTGCAATGCTTTCCACGCTTGCGGATTGTCGAACGCCATCGCCTTGCGCGCCTTGTCCACGCGTTCGAGCAATTCATCCTGCGTTCCAAAATCAATGACGATGCGTTCTTGCTGCTTTAGTTCTTTAAGGTTCGGCAATTCAATCGGCGGGGTATATCCGTTTTGCACGCGCGCAAACATTTCGTCGAGTTTATTCTTTAATTCATTCGCATTCGACGCGCCGATGGCGAGAATGCCGCGCGGCGGAAGAGGAGATTGGAGATTGGAGACTGGAGACGGATTACTTGTTTCCCTCTCCACCTGTATCCCTGCATACTGTTTCTCGCGTGTCAACATTCCCGGCACATGTTCCTCAAGCACAACATGAAAGTTCGTCCCGCCGAAACCGTACGCGCTCACGCCGACGCGGCGCGGCAAGTCACCGCGTTTGGGCATTTCACGCGTGTCATTTGCCAAATAAAACGGTGTGCGGTCAAACGGAATATCGGGATTCGGCGTTTGGGCATTGAGTGTCGGCGGAATGATTTTGTGATGCAGCGCGAGCGTCGCTTTCAACAATCCTGCCGCGCCCGCGCCCGCTTTGAGATGTCCGATGTTGGATTTCACCGAACCCAACGCAATCGCGTTTTGTCGCGCCGCGCCAAACGTCTGCGCGAGCGAATCCACTTCCACCACATCGCCGACCCGGGTGGACGTGCCGTGCGCTTCCACCATGACCGCGCTGGCAGGGTCGAGCCCCGCGTTTTCCCACGCGCGCCGCGCGGATAATTGCTGTCCGATGGGATTCGGCGCGGTGATGCCTTTGCCTTTGCCGTCGCTCGCGCCGCCGACGCCGCGCACGACCGCGTAAATTTTGTCGCCTGCGCGTTCCGCGTCCTCCAAACGTTTGCACAGGAACGCGGCGCTGCCTTCGCCCATCACGAAACCATCCGCGCCTTTGCCAAACGGACGCGTGCCGGTCGCCGAGAGCGCGCCGATTTTGCAAAATTTTACAAACGAACCGATGCCCATATTGCGGTCCACGCCGCCCGTAAGCACCGCGTCGGCTTCGTGTTCCACGAGCAATTCAAACGCAGCATCCAGCGCGGCGAGCGACGACGCGCACGCGGCATCGGTAATGAAATTCGGTCCGCGCAAATTCAAAACATTCGCCACGCGTCCCGAAACGATATTGGGCAATTCGCCCGGCATCGAATCTTCGGTAATGGGCGGCACGCGATGGTCAATCACCGCGTGAAATTCGTCGAGAATTTGCGCGGGCAGGGGCGGGGGGCGGGTTTGT
>CAZXYP010000248.1:0-8585 GCA_964644955.1 uncultured Anaerolineales bacterium
ATCATACATCCAGCGCCACAAGACAAAAATCATCGGACCGGGAATGACGGCGGGGATTAAAAGAATGAGCCGATACAACGTGGACAGTTTCGGATTTTTGACGCGGTCCGCAAGAATGGCGACAAAGAGGGGAATGAAAATGACGCCGGGTAAAAAGAGAATCGTAAAGTACAGCGCGCGCCACAGCCCCGTTATAAATTTGGGGTCGTTGAGCGCCTCTATGTAATTTTGCAGCCCGACGAAATGGATTGGCTCATCCACCGCGAGGAAACGATAGTCGGTAAAACTGATGGCGAAAACATGAATGATGGGGTACAGACTGTAACCGACGAAAAAAATCAGCGCGGGTATGACAAAGAGCCAATTGATATTGTTGCGCAGCGTGCGGCGGCGAGCATGCGCGCGCGCGATGGCGGGCGTATACGTGGAACTTGCCATTGTCGTCCTTGACAAAAATCCGAATCGGGATGGGTAGGGACGTTCAAACGTGGGGACGTTCAATTGAACGTCCCCACGAGCATATAAATTTTATTGCGCTTTCAGCACGGCTTCGGCAACCGCGTCTTTGGTTTTTTGCATCGCCACTTTCGGGTCCTTTTCTTCGCCCTTGAGGTACGTCTCCCAAATCGGTTGACCAATCACGAATTGGTTGAGCCCAAACGGATTGTTCGGAATGGCTTTGGCGATGGGCAATTGACTGAACACGACCGGCACCCACGGGTTCGCTTTGAGATAATCCGGCGGATTCGCATTCCACGCTTGATAGATGGAATTGTACGGCGGCAGTTGACCGGGATGACCGGACGAGGTGCCGCCAATGGAATCCTTCCAGATTTGTTGGTCGTAGGTCAAGGTCTTCAAGTACTCGGCGGCTTTTTCTTTGTTCTTGCCGTACTTGAACAAGCAGCAGCCAGTGGTCCAGAACACGGTGGAACCCGCGCCGCCCTTGGCTTTGGGCAACGCCGCCATCCGCAGCGCGCTCGGGTCGGTCCACGTAGCCGCCATACGCAGCGGCGCATTCTGGTATTTGATATAGTACGCGACGTTTTGCGCGGCGAACGCAACTTCATCCGGCGTTTGATTCACACCGCCGTCGGTTTGTCCGGGCTGTAATGCATTCGCGGAGGACAAATCCAACATTTGCTTCATGATTTCAAGTGCCTGAATCGCGGCGGGATGTGTAAAGTCAAACAACGGTTGTCCGCTCTTGTCACCTTCAAGCATATAGTACACGTCGGTGCTGATACTGTGCGTGATGGGCGCGAGCGAACGCCAGCCATGCGCATCGAACGTCGCGCCATATTTTGCTGCGCCTTTGTCGAGAACCGTTTTTGCGTTCGCCAGATATTCATCCCAATCGGCGGGCGCTTTGTCGGGCAAACCAGCTTTGGTCGTGATAGCGGAATTGTAGCCCTGCACGATGATATCCAGCAAAAAGGGCCACGCGTACAATTTCCCGTCCACTGTGCCTTCCGCGCGAATCGAGGGAATGATGTCGTCAAGCACATCTTTCGGAATGTAATTGTCCCACGGTTCAATGACGCCGGCTTTGATGAGGTCGCCCATTTCGACGAACGGCGTCATGCCGACATACACATCCCACGTGCTTTCTTTGTTTTGCGCTTCCGCGACGAAACGCGAAACATTGAACCCTTCGACGGGTGCAATTTGGGCATTCACTTCGCCGAATTGTTTGTTGATGCTTGGAATCGCGGGGTGCAAGTCAATAATCCACTGATAGAACGACGGGGTCAAAATGCGCGTCGTGGCGGCGGGCGCGGCGGTGGGCGGCGCGGGAGCGGCAGTCGGCTGCGCAGGCGCGGCGGTGGGCGGCGCGGCGGTGGGTGCGGTGGTTGCGGGTGCGCCGCACGCGGCAAGGACACTGACGCCGCCCAAACCCAGCCCCGCCGCAATCATGCCTTGCATGAATTGGCGGCGCGAGATGCTGCCTTGCTGCAAGGCAATTTTCAATGCTTGTTCAATCGGATCGTTCTGACCGGACATGATTCTCTCCTCCTTGAGTAATCCTCTGTCTGTTTTGATATCTGGCACAGCGATACGTCATCGTCAACGATTGGCACCACCTCCTTGCTGTCATGGACTGGAGTTTGGCAAATCCCCCAGAACAAACTGAAATCAAGGCTTTAGCCGGACCGTATAAAAACTAAAATCCGTGCATTTGCCAATGTCCAGTAATGAAGTTGTCTTACTTTCAGCGCGATACCGATGACAATTCGGCCCTTTGTAAAATCATTTTACAAAGAATCGCGCCAAACCAACCACGCGAAAAAAATTGTTGGAAAAAAACTGCATTGCTCCTGTCCGGCAAAATATTCATCCCAAAAGCCGGGGCTCGGGCAAAGACCATTCGTACTCGAGGTGCCGAGAATCCAAGTAGAGCGCCATTGCCCAGACGGTGTGTGGAAGCCGTACCGTAATGCGGACGATTATAGAGATAACTTTTTGTCGCGTCAAGGGGGGTATCAAAACGTCAACTGCCCGCCATCCACCACCAACGTCGTGCCGGTGATAAAACTCGCATCGTCCGACGCGAGAAACAAAAATGAACCCGCGACTTCATCCGCCGTCGCAAAACGGCGCATTGGAATTTTTTTCTTGTATTCCTCCGCGGCTGCCGCATTCTCAAACACTTCGGCGCTGAGCCGCGTTTGAATCAAGCCGGGGCAAACGGCATTGACGCGAATGTTGTACGGCGCGAGTTCAATCGCCATGGTCATTGTCAGACCGACGACGCCGAATTTTGCCGCGTTGTAATGCGCGAAATCCGCTTCGCCGACCAAACCGTTTGTCGAAGACATGTTGACGATTTTGCCGCCTGTGCCTTGTTGCACCATTTGGCGCGCGACGATTTGTCCGCACAAAAATACGCCGGTCAAATTCACCGCAAGCATTCGATTCCAACGCGCGTCATCCATTTCCAAAAACGGAATGCCTCCGGCGATGCCCGCGATGGCGCACAAAACATCTATGCGCTGATATTTTTCTACTGCGCGCGCGACGAGCGCTTCGACGGATTCGCGCTGCGACACATCTACAAATACGTCGAGCGCGTCACCCCCCCCCGCGCGAATTTCGCCCGCCACGCGCGCGGCATTCTCACTTTCAATATCCGCGACGACCACGCGCGCGCCTTCACGCGCAAAACGCAGCGCGGTCGCGCGTCCCATTCCATTTCCACCGCCGGTGATGAGGGCAACTTGATTTTCGAATCGCATATTGAAAAGACCTGACAGGTTTTCACACCATCTGCTTCACGAATCACAATTGGTGCATCGCTGCGCGCAATGTTCAACTGAAACATCCGCGTCAAAAACCTGTCAGGTCTGGGGAATCAGTGCATCTCCGCGTCCGTGGTTCCCAATCCGCCGCGATAAAAATTAAACTGTACATTCGGATGGTCGGCAAGCAGTGACATCGGCACGGCGGAATCGGGCAGCTGTTTGGAAATCATGAACGTGGTGAGTCGCATTCCGAACGGATTGTCGTGCGCGCCCGCCTGCCAGATGGAAACTTTTTCGGCTTTCCATGTTTCGACGGGACCGACGGACAATGCTTGCGTCGGCCCGTTTTGCACCACGCCGCCCCCGGACGTGCGCGCATTGTGAATCCACGGCATCGGTTGCACAGCCACCACGCGCGTCGTCAATTGACGATACACTTCAGGGGGGGGGGGATTTTCGGTGTACGGCGGTTCGCGTTTCGGCGGGTCATTGAACGCCCAATGCTTCACTTCGCCCTGCCCGCCTTGCATCACCACACAGCGCGCGTGATTGTAACTTTCCATGTATGCGCGCGTGTCGAATTTTGGAAAATGGATATTTTCCGTCGGCATCCGCAGTTCGGGGCGAATACGATTGAAACACAATTCCATGTCGGCGCGCGCAAAGCCGAGCGGAAAATCCATGCCTGCTTCGCGCCCATTCACCACCCATTCGTCCATGCCCCAAAAATGCGCGTGGCGTAAATTGATTTCGAGTTCGTTTACCAAACGCGCAACCAACGGAAGCTGTTCCGTTGGACCAATCGGTCCGCAAATTCCGGCAGGGCTCGATTCGGTTGCTTGCCGCCACGCGTTGATGTACTCGAGCGCTTCGGCGAGATAAAAATCTTCAAGGGTGTCATAAAACACGACTTGAAAACCGGGGCGGCTCAATTGCAGCAAATCGTCGGCAGACAATCGCGCCGCATCATCCAAAAGTGCCCGGTCGAGCGTGGTATAGTCCCACCAGCCCGGCGCAACGATACTGAGTGGTCGCATGATAGTCGGGTGTCAGACGTGACAGGTTTCCAAAAAACCTGTCACGTCTAGCATGGTTATTGTATTTTTCCGCGCGCGGCAATGTCAAACGCGCCAATCACCTCATCGCCGCGCGTCGCCACAAATTGATTGTGCAAATTCATTACCGCGCACGCGTGATTCGGAATGATTTGCACCTTGTCGCCGATATTCGGCAGCGGTCCGTCGCCGATAATTTTTACGTGCGCGTGTTCTTCGGACAACGCGTAAATTTCCAAATTCGGGAAACCGACGACCGTGCCAAACGCAGCAGCGCCGCCCGGTCCGCGGTCGGACGTGAGCGTTTTACTGCCGCCGTCAAAAATCAAACGGTCGGGATGTTTCACGACGACGGTCAACAAAACCGTTTGCGCGCAGTCGTCCCACGCACACGCGAATTTGTTGACCTGCATCGTGTCATAAAACACGTATGTGCCGGGGCGAATTTCCGTCACGCCTTTCACCTGCGCGGCGAAACGCGCGGTCGGCGTCGAACCGACGCTCACTTCTTGCACGGGAATGCCATCCGCGCGAATCATTTCCGCCGTTTCGACCATCAACTCGCCTTCTTGTTTTCCAATCGCCGCGACCTCTTCCAATGTTTTCGCCGCGTGTACGTGCCCCGCGTGCGTAAGAATGCCGATAAACTCAATGCCGGGCAATTTTACAACCTCGCGCACAAAATCGCGCGTCGCTTCACGCGGTTGCAAACCGACGCGATGCAAGCCCGGGTCCACTTCGACATAAAACGGAATTTTTATCCCGCGTTTTGACGCCGCATCGGAAATGTCCTGCGCCACTTTCATCGAATCCAATGAAACGCGCATCTGCGCGCGTTCCGCCAAACGCAGCAAGCGTTCCATTTTCGCCGCGCCTTGCAGTGGAAACGCCACGAGAATATCGTCAATGCCTGTCGCATTCATCACTTCCGCTTCGCCCAATTTGGCAACCGTGATGCCGCGCGAGCCGGCGCGAATTTGCATGTGCGAAATGTACGGCGTCTTGTGCGTTTTCGTATGCGGGCGCAGTTTCACGCCATTGTCATCCGCGATTTTTTGCATCACCGCGATATTGTTTTCGAGTTTACTGAAATCAATCAAGAGCGAGGGGGTATCAAGGTCGAATTTGTTCATCGTTGCTCCTTTGTTGCTGTGAATTGTAACGGGCATCACGGCGCGTTGTCAATGCCGATTTTGCGGGCGGTTGGAAACCGCAGCAACGAAAACACAAAGTCTGCCTGCGCAGACTCGAAACTCAACCTGCGAAGGCAGGTTTCGTGTTTTTGTTGCCGCGATTTGAATCGCTCGACACAACGCGCCATTGACCGCGCGCACGACTTGATTTAGAATCCTGATACATTACACGACGACGTGAAAAACCCCCATGAAAAAATCACAACCGAAATTATTTCTCGAAATCTGCGTGGATTCCGTCGAATCCGCGATTGCCGCGCAAAACGGCGGCGCGCAGCGCGTGGAATTGTGCGATAACTTGATGGAAGGCGGCACGACGCCGAGCGCAGGCACGATTGAACTCGCGCGCAAACATCTCACCATCGCGTTGAATGTCATTATTCGCCCGCGCGGCGGCGATTTTTATTATTCGGACATTGAATACGAAATCATGCGCCGCGACATCGAGGTGGCAAAACAATTGGGCGCGGACGGCGTCGTCATTGGTTTATTGAAGCCGAACGGCACGATTGATAAAAAGCGCACCAAAGCGTTGATTGACCTTGCACGTCCGCTGAGTGTGACCTTTCATCGCGCGTTCGACATGACGCGCGACCCGTTCGCCGCGCTCGAAACGCTCATCGAGCTCGGCGTGGACCGCGTGCTTACAACCGGACAGGAAGCCACGGTCGTCGAGGGCATGGAATTGATTGCGGAGCTTGTCAAGCGCGCAAACAATCGCATCATCGTCATGCCCGGCGGCGCAAAAGAACACAACATTGCGCGCGTGGTAAAAACAACGGGCGCGCGCGAATTTCACATGACGGCATTCTCCACCGTTGACAGCGCGATGCAGTACCGCAATCCGCGCCCGTTCATGGGCGGCGAACTGCGCCCGCCCGAATACGCGCGCGATGTCACCAACCCGCAGCGCGTGCGGAATTTGATTCGGCTCGGCGGCGCAAAATAAATTCGCGCTGAAAAAATCACAATGAACATTGTCGTTCTCGGTTCCGGCGTCATGGGGCAAGCCCATGCGCGCGCGTTCGCAAAAATTCCCGGCGTGCGCGTCATCGGCGTTTCATCGCGCAGTCTTGAGAAAGCCCAAGCCCTCGCGTCGAAAGTCAACGCGTTCGCGACGGCGGACAACCTTGCGCTCATTCAACACCCCGACGCGGACGCGGTCAGCATCACACTGCCCACACATCTCCACAGGAAATTTACGGTCGCCGCGCTGAACGCGCGCAAACATGTGCTGCTCGAAAAACCGTTCGGGCTGAATGTCGCGGAATGTGACGCGATGATAAAAGCACAGCGGAACAGCCGCAAGACGTTGATGGTCGCGCATGTCCTGCGTTTTTGGAGCGAATACGTGGCGGTGTTGGACTTGATTCGCAGCGGCGCGTTGGGCAAACCGCGTTCCGCCGTCGCCACGCGTTTGTCCACGCGTCCGCAATGGGCGCAATGGTTTCGCGACCCGAAATTGAGCGGCGGCGCGGTGCTTGATTTAATGATTCACGATTTTGACATACTCAACGCGTTGTTTGGCACACCGCGTAAAATTTTCGCGCGCGGGCGACAGAGCAAACACGGCGCGTGGGATGACGTACAAGCGATGGTGGAATACAAAAACGCGTCGGCAAGTGTACGAGGCAGTGTCATGATGCCGCGCGCGTTTCCCTTTACCATGTCGCTCAAGGTGTTGTGCGAACGCGGCGCGGTGGAATTTTCCTATTGCGCGGGCGGCGCCGAAATCGGCACGGGCAGTTCGTCTGTCGTCAATGTGTTCACCGACGACCGGGCGTACATTCTCGAAACACCAAACAATGATGCATACGAACGGCAAGCCGCATATTTTGTCGAATGCCTTCAACAAAACAAAAAACCCAAACTCGGCACGCCGCAGCAAGCGCGCCTAGCCATTGCGCTCGCCAACGCCGCGCGCGCGTCATGTGAAACAAGCAGGGTGATAAAAATAAATGCAACGCGCTAGAAACAAGCTGGAAAATATTAGACACAGCTTGCACAGATAACGCAGATTTTTATCTGGGCAATCTGTGTAATCTGTGCCCCATAAGAGAATGAACATGCCAACCGAATGGAACAACGACGACGAATTGTTTGCGCTCATTCGCCGCGAATTATTTACGTCGGTTATTTCCGACACGCTCGACGCGCACGGGTACACGAATCAAATGCTGCCGCCCAACATTCGCCCGATGCGCGTTGGAATGAAAGCGTGCGGGCGCGCGCTCACGGTTTTGGAAACCGACAGTCTCGATCCCGACGAACCGTTCGGCGTGTTATTTCACGCGCTCGACGATTTGAAACCGAATGAGATTTACATCGCCAGCGGCGCGTCGCACGCGTACGCCATGTGGGGCGAATTGATGACGACGGCGGCGAAAAAACGCGGCGCGGCGGGCGCGATCATGAACGGCTATTTGCGCGACATGGACGGCATCGCCGCATTGAATTTTCCGGTGTTTGCGTGGGGCAGTTACGCGGCGGACCAAAAAATGCGCGGGCGCGCGCTGGCGTATCGTATTCCCATTGTGGTCGGCGGCGTGACGATTCAGCCCGGCGATATTTTGCACGCCGATGAAGACGGTGTCGTCGTCGTGCCGCAAAGCATCGAAGCCGCAATCATCACCGACGCGCTGCAAAAATCGCGCGCCGAAAAAACATTGCGTCAAGATTTGGAAGCGGGCATGTCGGCAGTGGACGCGTTCAAAAAGTACGGAATTTTTTGAGTGCGATAGTGCGATAGTAATCAGTTATCGGTTATCAGTAATCGGTAGTCGCGAATGCAATCTGCGATACGCGATATGCGATACGCGATTTTCAATTTGCGATACGCGATTCGCGATACGCGACACGCGAGAGGAGTTGAATCATGCGAGTTTTGGCAGTCGGCGCGCATCCGGACGATTTGGAAATTTTGTGCGCGGGAACGTTGGCGAAATATCGCGCGCGCGGCGATGACGTGGTAATGTGTCATGTCGCGAACGGCGACAAGGGACATTTTGTGATTCCGCCCGATGAACTCACCAAAATTCGGCGGCAAGAAGCGCGCGACGCGGCGGCAGTGATTGGCGCGGAAGCGATGGAGGGCG
>CAZXYP010000249.1:0-1676 GCA_964644955.1 uncultured Anaerolineales bacterium
TTCATATTGCAGCGCGTTGCGATACACTTTTTCTAAAAATCCCGGTCCCAGTTCTTTATGCACCTCGTACGCCGCGCCGATTACTTGGTCTGTGAGTTGTTTGATGTCCATCATTTTTTTGACTGGATTAACAGGATTTACAGGATTGGAATCCCTTTTGTTTTTAATCCTGTTAATCCTGTTAATCCTGTCTAAATTTCTACTTCCAACACCGTCGTCGTGTCCACGCCAAACACATCTATCACTTTGACGCAGATTTGCTTTTTGCCGCGCGTCTCGTACTTCCACCCAATATCCGTTTTTGTTCTGAGCGAACGGTCTTTGCGCGTGCGGAAATCTTGCCAGTGATGTTCAAAGGGTTTGTCGGCGCGGTAAGCGAAATCCACTGCCCAAAAGTCAATGAAATCAAACGGCGATTTGACCGCGCGTTTTCGCAAGGCGTCGAGTTCCGCTTCGGGCGCTTCGGCGAGCGATGGAATAAAGTTCACGAGTTCAATATCGAATTCGACCAAATTTGATTTTGCAGGATTAACAAGATGAACAGGTTTTTTTTGTTTCTGTCTTTCTAATCCTGTCAATCCTCTTAATCCTGTCTGAATCACACGCGCTTGTAACGCGCCCGCTTCAAAGAATTGCACCTCGGCGCGGTTTGGCTCCATGATTTCGCGCGGGATATATTTCAGACGAATCTTTAAATTTGTTTCCGCTTCAATCGCTTGTTTTTTGAGCGCGAGTTCCATTTCAAATTCCCACGCGAGAATGTGCAGTTCCCGCGCGCCTGCCGCTTGCGCCGCGAGGGCGACGGCGCGCAGTTCGTCGTATTCAAATATCGTGTCTATCTGGTCAACGTGAATATACGCGCTGCCCTTTTTGCCGTGCAAAAGAGTATTGACAGGATTAACAAGATTGGAATGATTTTCTTTTTTACTCCTGTCAATCCTGTTAATCCTGTCCAATTCGATTGGCGCGGCTTTGTAAAATTGTAAAACGAGTTCGCGATGATTTTCGTCTGCGCCTTCCAAGCGTTCCAACTGCCACCACTGCCGTTCATAGCGTCCGAGATTGTACACGTCGAACGAGCGATACGGTTTGTTGGCGTCGTGCAATTCGCGCTGGACTTGAATCAAACGTTTGCGTGAAGTATGAACGGCATAGCGTCCCAAGTCCACGCCAATCCACCGCCGCCCCAATTTTTCCGCGACGGCGAGCGTGGTGCCGCTGCCGCAAAAGAAATCCGCGACGAGGTCGCCTTCGTTGGAACACATTTTGATGATTCGTTCTAACAACTCCTCCGATTTCTGTGTGTCGTAATAAAGTTTCTCGTAATCTGTCGGTGAGGCAATTCTTTTGACATCAGGCCACCAATCATTAACAGGCGTACCTTCATCTCTCAATTTTGCATCAGCACCCTTAACTGCGGTTCTACCACGCTCAATCGTCCCTTGTGAATAAGGGCGATAAACAGGATTAAATGTCCAACCCTCAGACTTTGTGTACCAATAAATGTTGTCATGCTTTCGAGGCATTTCATTACGCGGAATACCGCCGCCGCTGTAACAGTAGATAACTTCATTCCGAAATCCCGGAGTTGTTCCAGTTGCTGCACCATCCCCAAACATTTCATCAAGCATTGCGCGCAAATACGATGTTACTCGCCAGTCGCAGTGAACCCAAAT
>CAZXYP010000249.1:1686-8573 GCA_964644955.1 uncultured Anaerolineales bacterium
TTAGAAAAGAATCTTTCCCGAACACATCGTCCATCAATAACCGAACGGTGTCACTTACCTGCCAACCAACATGCACATAAATACTCCCCTTCTCGCTCAACAAATCGCGCATCAGCGTGAGCCGTTCGTACATCATGTGCAGGTACGAGTCGGTGCCTTTGCCCCACGTGTCACGATACGCGACGGCTTCGAGGATGGATTGTTCTTTTTGCACCGCGTCGCCTTCATCGCCCAACTGGACTTGCATCGTGAAATCCGCGCCCACGTCGAACGGCGGGTCAATGTAGATGAGGTCAATTTTGCCGCGATAGTTTTGCAAGAGCGACGCCATTGCAAGTTTGTTGTCGCCCCAAATCAGCATGTTGCGAAAATCGTCGCGGTGGGCGGCGCGATGAAAATCATCTTCGCCGAACGGCAAACCGAGTTGCTGCGCCTCCGCGTGTTTGCGGTCATGCGGTTCGTCAATCGTTTCGATGCGCTGAAGCGGCAGCGGCGACGCGGGAAGTTTGACGGGACGACGATTGCCGTATTCGTCGTATTTGCCTTCCCAGACGAGTTCGGTTTTGAGTTTCGAGAGCGGATGCGGGTTTTCGGGACCGTATTGGGGTGGATTGGATTTGGGCATAGGAGATTGGAGATTAGAGATTGGAGATTGGAGGTTGGAGATTGGAGATTAGAGATTGGAGATTGGGTTGTCATGCTGAACAGCGTGAAGCATCTCGATTCGCGCGGGGGAGAGATTCTTCACTGCGTTCAGAATGACAGGCGCGGCGCGACTATCTGCTTATCCGCTTTCTATCCGCTGACCGCTTTTCCTCATTCGGTTTCCAGACGAGCAAATCGCCCACTTGACATTCGAGCGCGGCGCAGATTTTGTCGAGGGTGTCGAAGGAAATCTTGGTCGTGTCGCCGCGGCCAATTTCGGACAGGGCGCTGATCGAAATGCCTGTCATTTCACTCAACCGCGTGTAATTCAGGTCGCGTTCTGCGAGCAGAACCTTGAGCCGATTTTTGATCATGCAAAACCTCTTGACAAAATCCGCTTTTGCCTTATAATTTAAGTCTATAGACTATAGAAATTTACTAATAGACGAAACAAATTGAAAACCAAACGCCGACCACCCCAGCAGCCCGAAGAATGGCACTGCGATTTTTGCGGAAACACATTTTTGCTCGGGCAAGCGAGGCGCGACAATTCGAAAAGTGGTTTGCATTTTTGCTCGTTGACCTGTCGCGCACAGTATTATGCCACAGCTTTACCGCAAAACGCTACTTGGGATTTTTGCGGTAAAGTATTTCATCGTTCGCCATCGGGCTTGAATCGCTCGGGCATGACCCACACGTATTGCTCCCGCGAGTGCAACGTTCTCGCACAGCGCGCAGGGATGTCCGTGCGGCAGCCCGCAGCATGGTCGGAGGATGAGCAAGTAGCTTGCGATACGTGCGGCAAGTTGATTCACAAGCGCCCATCAAAATTGCGCGCGCACAAGCATCACTTTTGTTCGCACGAATGCAGGGGAAAATTCTATACCACGACGAGTGTGAACTTGATTACTGAAAATCGAGCTCGTTCGGTTTTGGAACTCGGTGCGCGGTGCGCGGTGTGCGGTGAACCAGACTTTGAGGTTCTCGTTCTCCATCACCTCGACGGCAATCGCAAGAATAATCGGCGTGAGAATTTGATGGTCGTTTGCGCCAACTGTCATGCGCGAATCCACAAAGGCATTTTGAGCAGACTCACCGCGTTATTGAGGGGGAGATAGAGCGATGCCGCTTTTTGGAAAGAAAAAAGCCTTGCCTTGTGGGTATTGCGGAAAAGAGTTCGAGCGGTTTCCGTCGCAAATCTATGGAACAAAAAATTACTGCTCGCGCGAATGCAAATGGCAAGCCGAACGCGCACCCAATCTTGTCTGCGGCTATTGTGGCACGCAATTTCATCGCCCCGTCTCTGAAATTGCCAAAACCGCGCGTAACAATTCGACACGGGCGTTTTGCTCACGCGAGTGTTACGAACGTGCGCGAGCCGACGTTCCCGAAGGACATCGCCCCAATGGACGTTGGGGCAAGCACAATGTAATGTGCGCGCAGTGCGGCAAAGAAATGTACTTGCGCCCGTCGCGCCTCAAAAACAAGGACGCGATTTTTTGCTCCGAAAAATGTATGTCCGAATTTCGCCGAAACCATTCCGCGCGCGGTTTGTGGGCGGCCCGCGAAGATTCGCTGAACAAGTTCACGCGGTGCCAACGCTGCGGATTGCAAGAGCCAGAAATTCTGCACATTCATCACATTGACGGGAACCGCAAAAACAATCGCCCAGAAAATCTTTTGGTTCTGTGTCCCAACTGTCACATGAAAGCCCACAAAAAATAAAAATCGTGCAAAGCAATTGCTTTGCACGATTTCGGCTTGCGCTATTTGTCTTTTGTCACTTGCCCTAACGCCGCTTGCGCTGCGGCTAACCTTGCAACCGGCACACGGAACGGTGAACAGGAAACATAGTCTTGGCCGATCATGTGGCAGAACTCGATGGAGGACGGATCGCCACCATGCTCCCCACACAGGCCGATTTCTAACGTCTTGTTCGTCTTGCGTCCCTTTTCAACTGCCATCCGCATTAGTTCGCCTGGTCCTTTCCGATCCAAAACCTGGAACGGATTGTCTGTCAGGATCTTGCCCTCGATATATTTCATCAAAAAGCCGCGTTCGGCATCGTCCCGGGAAATCGCATCGCAAAACTGCGATAGATCGTTCGACCCGAACGAGAAGAATTCAGCGTACTCGGCAAGTTCATCCGCCGTCAACGCCGCGCGCGGGACTTCAATCATCGTGCCGAATTTGTAATGCACCTCGACGCCTTGTTCTTGCATCACCGCTTTGGCTTCGGCTTCGAGAATCTCGCGTTGATTTTTCAGTTCCGTTACGAATCCGACAAGCGGAATCATGATTTCGGGACGCGGGTCTTTGCCCTCTTTTTTGAGTTGACATGCCGCTTCGAAAATCGCGCGCACTTGCATCTTGGTAATCTCGGGCATCGTGATGCCGAGACGACAACCGCGCAAGCCGAGCATCGGGTTCGCTTCGCGCATCGCTTCGACCGCATGAAGCATGTGTTCCTTTTCCGCGAGTTCTTGTTTCTGCGTGGTCGCGTCCACATTCTCGCGTTCCATATAACGGATTTGCTCTTTCAAGCGCGTCACGTCCACGAGCAATTCTTCAAACGGCGGCAAGAATTCATGCAGCGGCGGGTCAATGAGACGAATCACCGTCGGCAGACCATCCATCGCTTCGAGGATGCCGTAAAAGTCGCCGCGTTGAATCGGCAAGAGTTGGTCGAGGAACGGTTGACGTTCCTCCGCGCTTTTTGCCAGAATCATCGCGCGGACAATCGGCAAACGTTCGGTTTCAAAAAACATGTGTTCCGTGCGGCAGAGTCCAATGCCTTGTGCGCCGAACGCGCGCGCGCGCACGGCATCGCGCGGATAGTCACCGTTCGCCCACACTTGCAGGCGGCGGAATTCGTCTGCCCATTTGAGAATCGTTTGCAGTTCAACTTCCTTTTCAAATTCGGGATTGATGGTTTGAATTTTGCCCGCGTACACTTGACCCGTTGTGCCGTCAATCGAAATAAAATCGCCTTGATGAATTTCGCGTCCGTTCACGCTGAATTTTTTCGCCGCTTCGTTGACGTGAATTTCTTCGCAGCCCGCGACGCATGGAAGCCCCGCGCCGCGCGCGACGACTGCCGCGTGACTTGTTGCGCCGCCGTGTTGGGTGAGGATTCCTTTCGAAGCGTACATGCCATGCACATCATCGGGCGCTGTTTCATAACGCACGAGAATAACAGCTTTGCCTTGTTTGTTCCATTCGTCGGCGGTGTCGGGGTCGAATACGGCGATCCCTGTTGCCGCGCCGGGCGACGCGTTAATGCCGCTCGCGAGATAATCGCCGCGCGCGTTCGCCGCGGCTTTGTCGTTTTCGTCAAAACGCGGCGCGAGCAATTGGACCACGTGCATCGGGTCAATGCGCTGGACGGCTTCTTTTTTGGAAATGAGTTTCTGATTCACCATGTCCACCGCGATTTTCACCGCCGCTGCCGCCGTGCGTTTGCCGGTGCGCGTTTGCAGCATGTACAATTTCCCTTTTTCGACCGTGAACTCCAAATCCTGCATCTCGCGATAATGTTTTTCCATGTTCCGCGCGATTTTGCGGAATTGGTCATACATTTCGGGCATGCGCTCTTTCATTTCGTCAATGTGCATGGGCGTGCGAATGCCCGCCACGACATCTTCGCCTTGCGCGTTGATGAGATAGTCGCCGTACAACACATCTTCACCTGTCGAAGGATTGCGCGTGAACGCGACGCCCGTTCCCGAATCCTCGCCCATGTTGCCGAAAACCATCGTGCAAACATTGACGGCAGTGCCGAGATTGTCAGGAATTTTGTTCAGGCGGCGATAGTCCACCGCGCGTTTCCCCATCCATGAACCAAACACCGCTTTGATGGCAAGTTCGAGCTGCTTGTACGGGTCTTGGGGAAAATCCTCGCCGAGTTCGTTCTTGTACAATTCCTTGTACTGGCGCACAACCTCTTTCAAATCGTCAACAGTCAGGTCGGTGTCTTTGGTATCTTTTTCGGGATTCGCTTTGCCGAGTTGAATGCCGCGCTGCTTTTTCGCTTCATCCAAAATCGCGTCCCACTTTTTGGCTTCGATGCCCATGACGATACGTCCGAACATTTGAATGAGGCGGCGATACGCGTCATAGGCAAACCGTTCGCCGGCTTGGTCAATGAGCGCTTGCATCGTCTCGTCGTTCAAACCGAGATTGAGAACCGTGTCCATCATGCCGGGCATGGAAAATTTCGCGCCCGAACGCACGGACACGAACAACGGATTTTTGGGATCACCGAATTTTTTGCCCGCCGCCTTTTCCGTTTTCTTCATCGCCTCGACAACCTGCTCCCACATCTTGGGCGGAAATTGATTGTCGTGCGCGCTGTACCAATTGCACGCTTCGGTGGTGATGGTGAAACTGGGGGGAACGGGCAAGCCCGCGTTGGTCATTTCGGCAAGCCCCGCGCCCTTGCCGCCCAAAAGGTCGCGCATATCCTTGTTGCCCTCTTTCGAGAGCCAGACCCACTTGCCCTTGGTCGGAATTTTTCCGCTCGCGGATTTTCCGTTCTTGCTTGGTTTAACAGCGACTTTGCTCTTTGGTTTTGTCGCTTTTGCTTTTGTTTTGACCGACATTTGTGATTCCTCCGATAAAAATGATTACTGTTTGTGGTTCAATTACAAGGTATTTCATTCTTTCAATTACGAAACCGCGAGACGGCGAAACACACTGTCATATTGGCGCGTCACTTGGTCAAGCCATTCATCCAACTCGGCATGTTCCGCCGATTGTGGGCGAATGACCATCGAGTCTTCTGAAACCATTACTTGCAAGCGGTCAGTTGGTGCAACGCGCAATTGGTTGAGCCATTCTTCCATCATTTCGATAAGTGTTTCGCGCTCAATTACGAGATTGCTCATAAGAACCTCTTTCCTACTCTACCCGTTCCACCAACCACCCCTTCACCTGTGAAATATCCACGCGCACTTGCTCCATTGAATCGCGGTCGCGGAATGCCAATTCATCAAATCGGCAAAACACGCACACGCGCTTTCGCCTCATCAATCGTCACCAACGCGCCACTTTCCAGCGCAGCTTGTTGCTCTCTGAGAATTGGAACTAACTTGCCGGCAAGTGCTGACGGCATGATGTCTTGCGTGCGAATTTGAATTACGCTCGGACCGTTCGCATGTGTAAATGCCAATAATGTCCCAAAATCTAGATCATGTGTGAACACGACAAACCCATTTGTGCGCGCGTATTCCATAATTTCGGAATCTGGCGCACGCTTATCGCCAACACTTGACCAGTGGGTTGCATCGAATCCTTCTGCCTGTAATGTAGAAACCCAATCAGGCGAAAGATTCATGTCAATCAAAATTTTCACGCCGTCACCAAAGGCAATTCAATTTCTTCTGAACGCCACGCCGCGTACGCCAACGCTTCGCGAATATCATCTGCTTCAAGATATGGATACGCTTCTAAAATATCTGCGTTAGAATATCCCGAAGCGACGAGCCCAACAATTGTGCCAACGGTGACGCGCATTCCACGAATGCACGGTTTCCCACCCATCACATTTGGGTCAAACGTTATGCGTGTAAGATTTTTCATGCTTGTTTCACCCGCTCCACCAACCACCCCTTCACCTGCGAAATATCCACGCGCACTTGCTCCATCGAATCGCGGTCGCGGATGGTGACTTGATGGTCGTCGAGCGATTGCACGTCAACGGTGATGCAGAACGGCGTGCCGATTTCATCCTGGCGGCGATAGAGTTTGCCGATAGCGCCCGTGTCGTCGTACACCGCCATCATTTCCGATTTCAAATCGCGCGTCAGATTGCGCGCCATTTCCACGAGTTCGGGACGATTGCGTAACAATGGAAACACCGCCGCTTTGTACGGCGCGAGCGCGTACGGTAATTTGATGACGACGCGTTTTTCATCGCGTCCGCTGGACGCCTTTACCTGTTCCTCGCGGTAATGTTCAAGCAGCGCGACGAGAAAGCAGCGTTCGACACCCATCGCGGGTTCGACGACATAGGGAATGTATTTTTCCTTTGTCTCGTCGTCAAAGAAAGTCAAATCTTTGCCGCTCAATTGTTGATGCGCGCCGAGGTCATAATTCGTGCGACTCGCAATCCCTTCGATTTCACTCCAGCCCATCGGGAAAAGATATTCCAAATCATAATTCCCTTTGGAATAATGCGGCGGTTTTTCCTCTTGCACATCGTCAGGGTCAGGCCCTTCAATGTACGTGCGGTCAGGACGAAT
>CAZXYP010000250.1:0-8440 GCA_964644955.1 uncultured Anaerolineales bacterium
GTACCTGCCATATAGTTCGAGTTCGTCCTCGCGCAAGCCCACTTCCTTGGCAATGTCCAAGATGGGGCGCAGTTCTGCCGCCTGCGCGACCTGAATATCGCTGGGGACGGGATGAGTAATTTTGATCGGCACGGATCGTTTGCTCCTGACGCATCGTCACGCATAGAGCTTGGGTTGGGCATTATGCGTGACGATGCGTCACCTTTGCAGAATAATGTTTGC
Source organism: uncultured Anaerolineales bacterium (assembly GCA_964644955.1). Taxonomy (GTDB): domain Bacteria; phylum Chloroflexota; class Anaerolineae; order UBA4142; family SHND01; genus SHND01. The sequence goes on from CAZXYP010000250.1 coordinate 223, forward strand.
AACTGCGAGTATATTCGCAATGCGATAGAGATTCAAGCGGGGCAGGTTGCGGCGCGCTGCCCCGCAAAGTTGTTCCTATCTTAGCATTTTCAAGTTCAAATTCAGTCAAAAATCAGTGCGGCACTGCATCACATGAGGAAAACACCCCACGCGCAAAATACATGCTTCAGCCAATTGATTGTGTAGCCCCAACCGGAGTATCTTGAATGCGAAAGCAAAGGGAGAGGAGTAAAAAACCATGTTTGAGAATATATTCCCCGTCATCCGCGACCTCGTCGTCATCGGTTACATGTTTGTCCTGCGGATTGGCGTGCCCATTATCGTGACTTTGTTTATCGGGTGGTGGCTCGAACGCAAATTGAAGGAATGGGATGCACGCGATGCGAAAGCATTGGAAGAACAACGCGCCCAAGAACAGGAACGCCAGGCGCTTCATCATCCCATGAACCTCAAGTGAAAAAACCCGGTGAGGGAAGCGAGGCGCGATGATGCCAAATGAATTTGTTGATGGACTGCGTGACCTGTTTGTAATCGGCTATCTGCTTTTTTTGCGCGTCCTTGTGCCGCTGTTGTGCATTCTCTTGATCGGCAGATGGATTCAGACCAAAATGGCGGCAGCCGACCGGCGCGAGCAGTTGGCGCATCAGGGCGAGCCATACTGTTGGGACACGCATCGCAACGCGCAAACTCTGCGCGCGCAAGCCGCTGCCGCCGCGCACCCCGACCTGCCCTGTTGGCTGGCGGTCCAGCGCGAAGGCGGAGGCGTCACCGATGACTGTTATCACTGCCCGCGTTACGCGGTACAAGGCAGCAACCACGGAAATGAACTTTGGGAGGCGGATAGAGATGAACGCTGCACAGGTTAGCCGTCGTGATTTTTTGAAATGGTCCGGAGCAAGCGCGTTGGCGTTAACCGCCATTCCCGCGTTTGACAAAATTGCGCTCGCCGATTTTTTGGGTTCAGAGAACGCGGCACAGCAATACGGGATTTTGATTGATACCACCAAATGCGTCGGCTGTCGGCAGTGTCAAATCGCCTGTCAAGCCAAAAACAATTTGCCCGCGCTGCCGGAAAAATTGCCGGCGCACGAAACGTACCCCGAACAATTGTCCGCTGCCGCCTTTACAAATGTCGAATTTTACAAAACCGGCGGAACGGCAGACGCGCCGGTGTTTACGAGCATCAAGCGCCAATGCATGCACTGCGTGGAACCGGCATGTGCGGCAGTGTGTCCCGTCGGCGCGATTGTAAAGACGCCGCAAGGACCCGTGACGTATGACGCGGAAAAATGTCTCGGCTGTCGCTATTGCATGGCGGCGTGCCCGTTCAATATCCCAAAATTTGAATGGGGTTCGGCAAACCCGCGCATTCGTAAATGCGACCTGTGCGCGGACCGCGTTGCGCAGGGCGAACAACCCGCGTGCGTTGCGGCGTGCCCCACGGGCGCGTTGACTTTTGGGGCGCGCCAAGAATTGGTCGCGGAAGCGCAGGCGCGCATTGGTTCCAATCCCGACAAATATACACAAGCCATTTACGGTTACAAGCAAGTGGGCGGCACGAGCGTCATGTATCTGGCGAGTGTGCCGTTCGACCAAATCGGTTTGAATATGAAACTGCCCGAAGCGCCCATTCCCGAATACACCATCAGTGTCATGGAAAAAATACCGAGCCTCGCGATTGGCGTTGCGTTAGTGGCAGGCGGCGTCGCGTGGTGGCGCGGCAGAAAGGATAAAGGTGGAAGGATGAAAGATGAATCAGATTAATGTCTCCGCTCTCAGCGCTCATCTTGTATCCTTACTTCGGAGGAATCATGTTTGACCAATATGCGCAATTCTGGAATGAACTGTTGGCGCTGGCATCGTTCGTGCTGCTGCGTCTGGTACTGCCGCTCGCCTTTGTATTTGGCGTCGGTTGGCTGTTGTGGCGATTCTTTGCGCCCGAATCGGCGCCATTGAAACTTGGCGTCCCGCAGCGCGAACGCTTTGGACAATTTGTAACCCAAATCCGCGAACTGCCTTCGACGCAGCTGCCCGAATTCACGGCGCGGCAAATCATGGCAATGTTCGTTGCCATCCTGTTGTGGATTGCAGCGGCGGGCTTTTTGATTGCGCGCTTTTTCTGGGGACTCGAAACGGCGACTGCGTTGAATGATGCGATGCCGTGGGGTTTGTGGATTGCATTCAAGCTCTCGTTTGTCGCGTGCGCGGCGGCAGGTTTTACTTTTGCGGCGATGGTGTATGTGTTCCGTCTTGAAAAATATCGCCCGCTCGTGCGCACTGCCATTCTCGTCGGTTTGCTTGGTTACACCATCTTTATCATTTCGTTGGTGTTTGACCTCGGACGCTGGTACAATATCTGGCACCCGATAGTGATGTGGAATCCGCACTCGGTGATGTTTGAAATCGCGTGGTGTGTCATGTTGTACACTGCCGTGCTGTATGCCGAATTCAGTCCCGCGTTTTTTGAACGGCTCGGTTGGCATCGCATGGAAAAAGTGATGCACGTAATTGTGGTGCCGTTGGTGATTGCGGGCGTGGTCCTTTCCACCCTGCATCAGTCGTCGCTCGGTTCGCTGTACCTGATTCAATTCACCAAATTGAGCCCGCTGTTCTGGTCGCCGTTGATTCCGGTGTTCTTTTTCGTCTCTGCCGTCGCAACCGGGTTGGCGCTCATGTTGATTGTACCGGTGTTGAATGCCAAAGCGTTTGGCAGCGAAAGTCGTCAAGAACTGCTGGTAACGCTGGCAAAACCGACCGCCATCGTGTTGGGTCTTTATTTCATCCTCAAGTTCGGCGATGTGTTTGTACGCGGCGAATTGCCTCGCCTATTGACCCCGACCGCCATGAGCGCGTTGTGGTGGCTAGAAGTTCTGTGCATCCTTATTCCCGCGGCGATTTTGCTCACGCCGCAAGCGCGCGCAAATCCGCGCGTGCGTATGAGCGCGGCAGCGGTGGCTATCGGCGGAGTTGTGTTGGGACGCTTTAACATTGCGCTCTTTGGATTCAGCGATTATCTCGGCGCGTTGAACGTAACCTACATTCCGTCGTTCGGCGAATGGGTAATCACATTCGCGTTGATTGCGGCTGCCGCTGCCGCATACGTCGCCGCCGTGAAATGGCTGCCGATTTTGCCGCCTTCGCCAAAAACCGAATTGACAGCCCAACCTGTCCGCGTCGAATAGCCGTTTCTTGGCGTTCTAATGTCGGTGATGTCGCCGACATATCCCTTGCAGGTTGCGCCTCCACTTGCAAGGGATTCTTTTTTGGCAAAATTGACCGGAGCTCGCGTGCATAATACGGTGTATAATTTTCGTGTACGACCTTGTGATGTTTCAATGTGGACTGCGCTACAGTCTGCAAGCGTCGTATCGTAAGGCGATGGAACCGACTCAAACCGAGTCGGTTTTTATTTTCTAGCGAGGGGGAAAGGTATGGAGAAACAGATTTTGCCCGGTCTCAAGCTGACGTTTTTGATTCACGCCGTTGTGGCGTTCGTCGTCGGCTTGGTTTTCGTCGTGGTGCCGCAATTTTGGGCGACGTTATTCGGGCAGTCGCTCGCGGAATTGGGCATTTATCGTGTGCTCGGCGCTGCCATTCTGGCGTTTGGCATGAGCTCGTGGTGGGCATACCGTGAAACGTTTTGGTCGCACGTCAAGATTGTGACCGAGATGGAAATCGGATGGACGGTGCTTGGCGCGTTGATGACGGTGTATGCTGTCCTCTTTGAAGGCATGATTACCGCCGGATGGATCATGGCGCTTACGCTCGCGGTCTTTGCGGTCGTGTTTGTTTATTTCTATGTGCGTGAAAACGCGACGACCGCGCAGCCGTTGACGCGCTAACACAGCGCCTTGAAACAACACGGCAAGGTTCAGAGTTCTGATACGTGCGCCCGATGGTACGCTGACAAGCATTTGAGAGTTTGAACCTTTTTGCCAACGGGTGCACGTGTGAGCGCGTAACAAAAGTGGGAGGAAAAATGAAACACGCGCGTTTGATCTACAGCAGCATTTTGACAGTGATGGCATTGCTGCTCTTGCTTTCCAACAGCGGCGCGGCGGGCGCGGCAGAACCAACCTACGACGCCGCGCAAATCGCAATCAGCCCATCGGAGCCAGCCGCACCCGCGCTCAACAATACACATTTGGTAATGTACGGAACGGCATGGGTGCCGGAACGACGCGGACAAATCAAGTTCACGTACATCGGCTGGGGTACCATCTTTCAAAAGAAAAAGGCAGCCGGCGGTGAATGGGTCCACATCCCCATTCCACTCGCAACCTACGTCAAGGGCGTCTCGCAAAAAATTTCCAGCGTCGAATTTTGCGCCAAGATTTCGAGCGCCAATTCAAGACCCACAGAGATAGATTTGTGGGACGTTGACAATCGTTTCTACATCGGCACCATAACCGGCTGGCCCGTCAACAAGGTACACTGCCACAGTGTGGGTTTCAATCCGCCGGTCTGGAGATCTTCGCTGGGCATGAGTGTCCATCTGAGTTTTGCGAATCTTACGGACACAATCGTCATGTACAAAGCGTGGGTGAATTTGACCGAATAACCGCGCGGATGAATTTTCTGGAGGCAAAAGCGTTTTCGCTGCGACAATCTGTCGCCGTCATAACACGCGTCAAGGAGCAATCACATGAAGCAAAAACTCGCCCTTGTCGTTCTGGTCGGACTCGTACTCGCGTTTTTGGGTTGTCGCGCGCGCAGTCAAGCGCCTGCCCAGCCGACACAACCCGCAGCCCAAGTCCCAGCACAGCCCGTTTCCTCTACCGCGCCAACAGTCACTATCACCTGGCCCCCCAACGGCGCGCGCGTCCGCATTGGGCAGCCCTTTACCGTTCACGCCACCGCGAACGATTCGTCAGGTATTGCGCGCGTCGGCTATTCGATTGACGGGCAAGCGAGTGAACCGATAGACGGTTCCGCGCAGCCAATCTTTTCCGCGTCTTTCTCCGTAACCGTCCAAACCAAAGGCGTTCACACCATCAGTGTTGCGGCGGCGAATCGTGCGGGGACCAAAAGCGCGCCCGCAGTGATTCGCGTGGTGGGCGTTACCGCATTGAGCGACGCGCCCGCCGCAGATGATCCACCGACGCCCGTGCCGCAGCTCCCCTCTTCTGCGAATCCGCCACCCGCGCAGCAGCCCCCGTCCAATCAACCCGCGCCCCCGCCGCCGCCTTCCGGTGCGAGCGTCAATTTCTTTGCAACCCCGACAAACATCCAAGCCGGAGAATGTACGACGGTGCGTTGGGACGCGGACGGCGTGCGCGAAATTTATTTTGAAGGTGCGGGTGTCACCGGACACGAAGAGCGACGACTGTGTGACTTGTCCTCAAACACGACGTTCGTGCTGCACGTAATTTTTCAAGATGGCAGCGCGCGCGATTACACGGCGACCGTGACGGTGACGGGTGGTCAACCAGGCGACAGCAATCAAGGCGGTGGCGCCGGGCAAGGACAACAAGGCAGCGCGCCTGCTGCGCCCACAAATTGCCGCGTGAGCGAAGTGACCGCGCACCATGTGTTGATGCAATGGGATTACAGCGGCAATGCGGGCGGATTCAACATCTATATCACGCGCACACAGCGCGTGGCTGCCGCAGGCGGACAAGCGCGCGTGGCGTCGGTGGACAATTTGAACGCGGGAACGCGTTATCGCATTGACGTGCGCGCGTTCAACGCCTTTGGCGAATCGCCCATTGGCAGCTGCGCGGTGGATGTGACAACTGCGCAGGACGGTGGAGGAGACGACGCGTTCAGGGTGACCGGTGTCACCGCCAGCGTTGAACCGACAACGTACAATGGTCCGTGCCCCAAAGAGTTCCAGTATTCGAGCGTCATCACCACGAACCGCGCGGGAACCGTGAATTATCACTGGGAAAGCAGCGACGGTTTTACGTGGGACCGGAGCCATGCTCTCAATGCGGGCGACAATCGGCTTGCGGGCATACGATGGAATGTGGTACAGAGTCAAACCGGAACGGCATGGATTGTCATTGATGCCCCCAATCGCATAACCTCGAATCGCGCGACCTTTACGGCGACGTGTGCCGAAGGAGGCGGCGGGGCTGCCGCGCAGCGTCCGCCTTCGCCGACCAACTGCCGCGCGACTGTCACCGGCGCGGGGCAGGTGCGCCTCAATTGGGAGTTTCCGCAATTCCTTCAGGTCGAGCAAGCGCCGCAGGGCTTTCGCGTTTATCAAGGCGTGAGCAGCCGCGAACGGGACAATCTCGCACCGTCGGCGCGCAGCGCGATCCTAAACGGACTGGCGTCCGGCGTTCAATATCACTTTGATGTGCGCGCGTTCAACGCCGCGGGCGAATCGGCGGCGGATGCGTGCGGGGTGGATATTACAGCACAATAGCAGAAAAAAGAGATGCGTATGACAAAGGCGATGAAGGCGATGGAATACATCGCACATCGCAGTAATTTGTCACGTGCGCGGATGAAAGGGCAGACAAATTGCAAATTTGTCTTGCCCTCTCATCGGAGAAACGAAAATGAACACAAAATCCAAAAAACTGTTTGTGATTTGGAACATCGTTCTCGGCGTCGCGCTGCTGCTTTCGCTTGGCGTGAACGCGTGGTGGGCGCAAGCGGCGACCGAATCGCCGGTGCATCTTTATAGCGCGGCGCTCGCCGCGGGCGGCGGCAATGCAATCACGACGACCGATGCGCCGGATATTGTCGGCGTGGATGGCTTGACCGATCCGACAACACTTCTGACCTTGAGTGTCAAACCTTCCGGAGAGAACAAATGGACCTGCCTGCTCTTTGGCAACGTGCAGGCACACTACAACGGCGCGGGGCAGTACTGGATTCACCTCTGGAAAGGGAATGGGCGCCTTGTTGATAGTCTGCGCACGTATGAATTCACGGCGAACGCGGATAACGACGAGGGCGTTATCATTGCCAGCACCATGACGGTGGCGCGCCAAATCCCGTCCAATGGGACGACGACAACATTTTCACTGAGAGGCAACAAAAATACTGCCGGCACACCAACGGGCACCTTGGGCAATGGCGCGCTCACGGCGATTTGCTTTGACTCGAAACTCAAATGAACTCGAGACCTGCGATAGACTCTGCACGGCAAATCTTCCATCTGCCAAAGGAGGCAAGTAACAGACCCGAATCATGCTCTCAAGCGAAGTGACGTGAATTGGACGGAATTAGGACTCACGGCGACACGCAACCATCCTAGAATGGCAGAGCGCAAGTTGAAAATGCGCGTGGGATCGGTGCGCCTATGGACGGAGGGTTTCCTGCCTTTTGCCAATCCAACTTGCCGCTGATTTACGGCTTGTATGGCTTGGCATTTTTTGTCACGGGCGTGGTCGTCGCGCTCGAAAGCGGGCGCAATAGTCAATTGGCATTGACACGCGCACTGCCCTTTCTCGCCGCGTTTGGTCTGGTACACGGCATTCACGAGTGGATTGAAATGTTTCTGCTCATGTCGTCCGAGACCAACGCGACCCTGCAATTTATCGAAGGTATCAGCATCTTGCTGCTCGCGGCGTCCTTTGTCTTTTTAATCGAGTTTGCCGTGCGGCTCATGCGCCTGCTCGATGAAAAATATCTGCCCCTGCGTCACCTGACGTTGGGTTTGACAGCGTTGTATGTCATCAGTCTCGTCGCGAATCGCATTGTCTATTACGACGGGAACGAATTGGTGTATTGGCGCTTTGCCGACATTATGGCGCGCTACACGCTCGGCATCCCCGGCGCGTTTCTCGCCGCGGCGGCGATGCTGGTTCAGCGCCGCGCGTTTATCCGCGAAGGATACGCGCAATTCAGCCGCGACTTGATTGGCGCGGCGTTAGCGTTCGCGTGGTACGGAATTTTTCAGTTGGTTGTTCCGCCCGCCGCCTTTTTTCCCGCTTCCGACATCAACACGGTAACATTTCTCAACTATACCGGCATTCCGGTTCAACTCTTTCGCGCGCTCGTCGGCGCGCTTGCTGCCATCTTTATCGTGCGCGTTTTGCGCGTGTTTGAAACCGAGTACGCCCGGCGCATCGAACGGTTGAATCACGAACGCTTTGAAGCGCAAGCGCGCTCGGCGCAAGAACTGACTGTGCTGTTTGAAACGTGCCGCATTCTCGGCGCGTCGCTCGACCTGAATGTGCTGCTGCACGAAGCGATTGAAAAAATCGTCACCTCGGTGGACCCCGTGATTGCAGGCACCGTATTTTTGTACGACGAACGC
>CAZXYP010000251.1:0-8372 GCA_964644955.1 uncultured Anaerolineales bacterium
CTGTTTATACTCCAGCGCGGCGACCGCCGGCACAAACTCGGCGCGCTGGTTTTGTTCGCGGCGCTCGCGTTTTTGCCGCTCGCGCTGCGCTTGTTTCAACAACCCACACGCCGTTTGCTCACTCTTCAACTGCCGCCATGGGAATATTTTGAAATGCCGCTGCGCTTGCTTGCCGTCTGGTTGGTACCGGCGGGCGTGCCCTGGTTAACCCAAGCGCGCCTCTGGCTCGGCATCCTTTTTGTGCTGGCAACGGTTTGTGCCCTCACGCTGGCATTCGCCACGCTCAAACGGCGTCTGACGTTCCGCGAAATGTTGGCGCATGTGCCAATTTTGTTTTGGGTCTGGACTTTGTTCTTGCTCTGCTACTTGGCAGGAAATCTCGGCGCGCGGATTTTTATGGGTCCGTCGTTATTACTGCACGAACGCGCCATGTCGCCGGTTTTTGTCGCGCTGCTGATACTCGGATTGAGCGCGCTTTGGTTCGTCTATTCCACCCTCGGCGAAAAACATGCGGCGCTTCGTTATGCCTTGATTGGGTTGGCATTGCTGGCGATTGGCTTGAACCTGCGCGCGGCGGCGGGCTGGATGCAGCGCACGCGCGACGACGGCTTGGGCTATGCGAGCAAGACATGGCAGGAATCGGCGATTCTTGCGCGTGTGCGTGGACTGCCTGCCGATGTTACGATTTACAGCAATGGTTCGGATGCCATCTATTTTCTGTTGACGCGTCCGACAATTCGCTTGCCGGATAAAGTGAACAAGATGAATCTCATTGCGAATCAAGCGTATGTCGAGCAAATGCAAGCAATCGGCAGGCGACTTGCGGAAAAGCGCGCGGTGATTGTGTTAATTGACCGCTACCCGGACCGCTGGTTTCAACCGTCGGAACAAGATTTGTTGGAGGTTTTGCCGCTGCGCGTGCTGGCGCGTGAAGCGGACGGCGTGATTTTGCAGTAGAATGGGCAAGGCATTTCGAGTGTGACATGTACATTCCGGAGCCGCATTGCTCATTCACAAAACACCTCCAAAATTTCGCGCAGTGTTTGACGCGCCGACGGCTGCAAGAATTTTTCCGCGTTGTGCTTGTATTCGCGCACACGCGCCGCGCGAATGCGTTCGCCAAATTCCTCCGCGCGCAGGGAATGCGCCAACAGCGCGGGATGACACAATTCCCAATTGCCGCAATTTTTCGTGGCGACAATGTTGCAGCCCATCGCGACGGCTTCCCACAAAACGCCCGGCGCGGCATCCAGACGTGACGGGGAGACGACCACACGCGCCTGCCCCATCAATTCGAATAGTTTCGCGCGGTCCGCCAGCAGCTCGTGGTATGTGGCATGCCCCGCGCGTTCGACGCTTTCACCGACCACGTGAATGTTCCATTCGGGATGCCGCAAAATGATTTCGCGCGCGAGCGTCCAATTTTTCTCGATACGCTTCCACAAACTCGCGACAAAAAGCACATCGATCGCGCGTTCCGCAAAGGGTTGGCGCAGCTGCGTATAGGGCGCCGCATCACGATCAATCCATTCTGCAAACCACAACGTTTCGGGAAAGAGTTTGACCGCGTGCGCGGGAAAATAATATTCAAACAGCGGACGCATCATATCCGAATGTAACAGAATCAAATCCGCGTTCGCCACCGCCTGCGCCTCACGGATTCCGGGCGTATGCGGCGGCAGGCGAAAGGATTGCGACGCCTTTGCCTTTGCTTTGTCAATGCGGCGCAACAGTTCCGTCACGTCCGCAACCTCGCGGTGGAGCAGCGCCTGTTTTGCCTGGTCGCAGCCGGCAGTGATAAAGATAACGCGTTTGTCGGGCGCCGATGCCTTGAGCAGCAGCACGGCAATGAAATCGTTGCCAATGACCACGTCGGGCGACAATGTTTGGATGAGGCGCGCCAGATTTTCATGCGCGGGCGCCGGATAAAACGGGGCGCGTTCCAAAACGAGATTGTGCACGTTTGCCAGACCGCGCGGATTGCCCAGCGCGCTGCCGTACACGGCTTGCAGGTACGGCGCAATGTCTTGACCGATAAGATTCACAAAGGCAACGTCAAATCCCTGCGCCTGCAAGTCCTCAAACATGCGATACGCGACGGTGCTTGCGCCGCCATAGCCGGGCACTTCGTAGCCGCCGAGCAAGAATTTCTTGGGCATGATTTCAAGCATGATACGCGCGGTATTTTTCCAGCACCTCCGCCGTATCCCCGAACGCGAGTTGTTTGCCTTTCGCAAGCCACAAGGTGCGCTCGCAAAATTTCGCAATGAAACTCAAATCGTGCGCCGCAATCAAAAAGGTACGGTCGCTTGCGCGCGCCGCTTCATAGTACGCATGACACTTGGCGGCAAAATCCTTGTCACCCGCCGTCAGCGCTTCGTCTTGCAAATGAATAGCGCTCGCGGCATGCCGCGCCACCGAAAACGCCAAACGCGAACGCATTCCGGTCGAGAGCGTTTGAAATTTGGCATACACAAAGTCTTGCAGTTCCGCCCACGCAATGATTTCGTCAAACTGCTGCGCGAGCTGCGGGCGTGAAATGCCGTATAACGCGCCGTACAAAAAAACATTTTCGCGCACCGTCAATTCGCCAATCATGCCGATACCCAAACCGGACAGGAGCATAGCGCTGCCGTTCACCCTGAGGATACCGCCTGTCGGACGGTACAGCCCCGCAATCAGCTTGAGCAGCGTCGTTTTGCCCGCGCCGTTATTCCCCACAATGCCGACCCATTCACCGCGTTCGATTTCAAAATTCAAGTCATCGAGCGCGCGCAATCTGTTTTCCGCGCGCCGCCGCGTCAGCCGTTCAACCTGGCGATAAAGTGTCAAAGGCGCGGTGTTGTGCGGAAACGTCATGCCGAGACCCCGCGCGTAAATCATCGGGGCGCTCATAAACGTTCGGCGAATCGCGGTTCCAGCCGCTTGAACAAACGCCACGCCGTAAACAGTGCCGCGCCATTCAACCCGAAAAACAGCAGGATTCCTCCGGGAGAAGGGGGAATGCCATCCAGGATAATGGAGCGCGACATGGTCATTAACTGCGCCAGCGGATTTAAATAGAGGACCAGACGCGCCGGGGTGCTGCCTAAAAAATCGGGCGCGTAAAAAATCGGCGTGATAAAAAAGAGCAAGCGCAAAAAAACATTGTAGAGATGCGTCAAATCACGAACAAAGACGTTCAGGCATGCCAGCACAAGCGAAACCCAAAGGACCAAAACAAATTGCAATACCATCACCGGCACCAGCCACAACAACTCACCCGTGAGAGGAATCCCCCCAAGCGCCGCGAGGATTACAACCAGAAGCATTTCCAAAACAAATTCGAAACTGTTTGCCACCACCGAGCCGAGCACCAACAATTCTTTGGGAAAAATCACCTGCGCGGTCAGTTGGCGCATCGAAAGCAGCACATGCATTGCCGCGCTGGTGCCGGTGGAAAAATGGGTATAGTGCATGACGCCGATGAGTAAATACAGTGCATAGTGTTCAATCTCCGAGCCCAGCCGCGCCTGAAAAAAAATATACAATACCGCCACCAGGAGCAGCGGATTTAAAAAGCTCCATGCCAGCCCGAAAAAGGTGCTTTGGTCTTTGAGTTTGATTTGCGAAACCGTCAGTTCGCGCAGCAAATTCCAATACTTGGCGCGTGTCATGTTTTTACAAATCCAAATACCCTGCGCGCAGCGAGCCGGTGAGCTTGCCCAAACGCTTCCCGCTGTTGAACGCGGCATCACATAACGCCGTTATCGAACGCGTCGTCAGATATTCGCGGAAACTTGCAATGACACGGCGATAAACATTTCGGTTCACGCGCCGATAGCCGAACGACTGTAAAAATTTTTCGTGCTTGCGCGTAACCCACACGGAATAATACCCGTGCGCGTAACCGGCGTGAAACCACGCGCGCACGGTGCGCTCGTTGCGGTGATACACAATCGCCTGCGGTTGATACGCCAACTGTTTGCCCGCTTGCAAAATGCGCCACGCCATATCCGTATCCTGCCCGCGCACCAGCGATTCATCAAAGCCGCCCAAAGTTTGCAGCAATTCGCGCGGCGACGCCCAATTCGCGGTTGCCACATACGGCGGCTTGTACACACAGATTGCTTTTTCCTGATTGTGAATTTGTTCGCCAAACAATTCAATGGGACTGTCCGTTGACACGGAATGAATTGCCCCGCCCGCGACGCCGACGTTTTCATCCTGCAAGGGTTCAATCAATTGACCAAGCCACTGCGGCTCGGCAATACAGTCCGCGTCGGTGAACGCAATGCTTTCACCGCGCGCGTGCGCGATGCCGCAATTCTGCGCGGCGGAGCGCCCGCGTTTGCCTTCGTACAAATAGCGCACACGCGGCGCAAACGCTTCGACGATGGCGCGCGTTTCGTCTTTCGAGCCGTTATCAACAACCAAAATCTCAAATTCCGTTCGGGGATGCGTCTGCGCGCACAAGGATTCAAGACACGCGCGCAATGTGGGCGCGCCATTGTACGCAGGCACGATGAGAGAGACTCTTGGCGCAGACGACATGTTTACGGTGTTCCCAAAATTCGGTTATATATCCCGACGCGCTTGTCCCATGTATGATGGTCAAGAATATACTGCACCGCGTATGCGCGCTCCCATGCTTGATGTATCGCGCGTTCAACATGTTCCGCCAACAGCTCCATGTTACTGTGCGGCACGACGAAACCGCATTTCGCGCGCCGCACGACATAATCGTTCGGAAAACCTTCTTCACTGACCACCGCACGCCCCGCGCGCAGGTAATGATAAATTTTGGTGCTTTCGTTATTGTGCTGAAACGGTCCCGCGCTCACAACGACACCGACATCACACAGCTGCATATAATCCCACGATTCGGCATAGGGCACCGCGCCAAGATAGGTCACATACTGCGGGTTTAATTTGCTCACGTCACCGGTGCCCAACATGAATAGGCGAATGCCGCGCGCGTGCAGCGCTTTTCCCAACGCGTTGAGTTTTTGCACCAAAACGCGATTAGCTTGCCGCTGCGTGGAGGGACGATAGATGTTTCCGGCAAACAATGCGCGCGGCACATTTGCTTTGGGATACGGGTCGCGTGAGGGGGGGGGGATTTCAGCATCCACCGCGCCGGGCACGAGCAGCACGTTTTCCCTGCCGCCGTGCGAAACATGCCACAGCATCCGCGCTTCGGGACTGAGGACTGTGACGTATTTGCTTGCGCGCACGATTTTTTGTTGCGTCGCAAACAAGGCGCGGCGTGTCCGTCCGTAAAAATAAATGCCGTTCATGTCGCGCTGTCCGACGACCGACCCGAGTTTGGAAATAATGAAAGGATGGTCTGCGCCGCCGTATTTTCGCAATACGTCAAAACCGTGATGAAACAGCGTCTTGACGACATCATAGGCGCGCCAATTCACCGCTTGCAATTGGACGCGCCGCAAATTGGGATGAGACGGCAGCGGCTCGGCGTCACCGCGAATCGCCATATCCACTTGATGTCCCGCGCGCGCAAGGGTTTCGGAAATTTTCAGCCAGCGAATCCCCGCCATGTCATCCAGCGCAAACCCATTGCCGCGATAAACCGTAACGATATTTGCCATGTGCTTTTCTGAGGCGGTTTCATTTTCTCCATTTCGCACAAATGTGCAATTGTGCATCATTGCCCCTTCGCGGCTAAAATAAAGGCGGGAAAGAAAATACTATGCTATACATTGGGACAAGCGGGTTTCAATACGACGATTGGGTGGGAGCGTACTATCCCGAGGGATTGCCCAAAAAGGATTGGCTCGCGTTCTATGCGCAGGAATTCAACACGCTCGAAATCAATTTTACGTACTATCGGATGCCGACCGCGCGCACGCTCGCGGGCATGGCAAACAAAGTGCCCGATGCTTTCGTTTTCACCATCAAAGCCGCGCAAGAAATGACGCACGCGCGCGAACGCGACGCCGCGATTGTTACGCACTTCAAAAACGCGTTAACGCCGCTGCGCGAACAAAACAAGCTGGGCGCCGTCCTCGCGCAGTTTCCGAATTCGTTTCGCGCGGGCAAAGCCGCGCGCGACTATTTGCAATGGTTTCGCGAACAAATGGAACGCTTGCCCGTCGTCATTGAATTTCGTAACAAAGAATGGCTGACCGCCGAAACTTTTCAATTCTTGCGCGCACAGAATTTTGGATTTTGCGCGGTGGATGAACCGTTTTTTCCGCGCGTTGCAGAGGTCACGTCGCAGATTGCCTATGTGCGTTTTCACGGACGCAGCGCGCAAAAATGGTGGCGGCACGAACACGCGTACGAACGTTACGACTACACCTATACGGAACAAGAATTGCGCGAGTGGATTCCAAACATTCAGCACATGCACGCGCTGGCGGAAACGACCTTTGTCTTTGCCAACAACCACTATCGCGCGCAAGGCATTGACACGGCGCGGCAGCTCAAACTTTTGCTGTCGGCTTGATATCACAAAGTCATGTCGCTCATCACACGCATTCAAGAAAGTATTTTTCAAATTCGGGTTCCGGTGCCGTTCCCGCTCAAGTACGTCAACTGCTATCTGTTCCGCGAAGCAAACGGTTGGACGCTGCTTGACACCGGCTTGAAGGACGAACCCGGCTTGCACGCGTGGAACGAGGCATTTGCGAAATTGCAAATTTCCCCGCGTCACATTCGCCGCATCCTTCTCACGCATACGCATCCCGACCATTTTGGTTTGGCAGGTTATTTTCAACAATTGACCGATGCGCCCGTTTATACACTCGCCCGCGAAATTGAAACCGTGCCGCTGGCGTGGAATGCAGACCCCGCGCACGTGGAACAGCTCTGCGCGTTTTTTTTACAGCACGGAGTCCCCGCCAAAATTGTCGCCAACATTCGCGAGCGTTCCCATCTGTTACTGCGTTGGGTGCATCCGCTGCCGCAATTTTCGCCACTGCACGAAAACGATACCGTTTGCCTTGCCGGGTCGGAGTTTCGCGTCGTTTGGACGCCCGGTCATGCCGACGGACACATGATGCTGTATCGCGCGCATGATGGCTTGCTCATGGCAGGCGACATGATTCTCGCCAAAATCACGCCCAACATCGGAATCTGGCCCCGTCATGCGGCAAATC
This sequence comes from uncultured Anaerolineales bacterium, assembly GCA_964644955.1. Taxonomy (GTDB): domain Bacteria; phylum Chloroflexota; class Anaerolineae; order UBA4142; family SHND01; genus SHND01. The sequence goes on from CAZXYP010000251.1 coordinate 7,104, forward strand.
CATTGCAAGCGTTTCTGAGTTCGTTGGACAAAACACAGGCGCTCGGCGCGCGCATTGCGTACACCGGGCACCGCGCGGCGATTGAAAATGTTTCCGCGCGCATTCAAGAGCTGCGCGTTCATCATGCCGAACGCGCGCAGGCATGTTGGAACGCCGCGCAGGAAAAAACGGCGTATGAGATTGCGTTGGCGACCTTTGAACGTCTCGGTACAGCCGAAGATACGCGGATGGCTTTGGTGGAAACGTTGGCGCATTTGGAATTTTTGGTACACGCAGGGCGCGCGGAAAGGTTGGAGGGGCGCGTGACACGGTATCGCCGCGTAGAAAATACATAGGCGGCAATTCGCATCGAAACGCCCGCGCGCATCCCGCTTGAAAGAATCGCCAACACGGCTATAATGGGTGCAACCAACCATTCGTCTCGCACACGCGATGTGCCAACGCACAAGGAGTTTATTTATGGCGCAATATACCAACGGCTTTGATTCGTATCAAGCGTTCTATTACAGCGGACCGACACAGTTTCAAGCCGTGATTCAAGTGTATGCTTCGGGAATTTTCAACGGGCGCATCGGTTTTTATCCTGACGCGGGTCCGATCATTCCCAACGGGGAAATTCAACCGACCGGCGTCAAAGTTCCCGCCATCAATTATCCCATCAGCCGATTTGAAGCCGTGATGGGCATGCTGCGTTTTGAAAAGCCGTTGTATATTTATCTGGATACCGGCACCGGCGTCGGTTTTTTGGGCACGGCGCAGCCGGAACCAGTCGGCGAACAGGAAGGAAAATAAAAAGCCGCGCACATGATGCACGGCAGCATAGAAATTCAATCGAAAAAAAATGGGCTGCAAAGTACGCAGCCCATTTTCCTTTTTATGGCGGACACGTGAGCGTGAAATTGGCGTCGCTTGAATTGAGCGGATTCGGTGAAAGCACTTTGAGTTTCGCGGAACCGTTCATGATGAATGCCGGTGCGCCTGCGATATTCCAATTCCACGGCGCGACGGGCTGCGTGCCCGGCACGAGAAACGTCAGCGTCTGTACGGGACTCGTCGCCGCATCACTTTGTTCCCATTGATACGTCACGACGCCCGTTCCCGTCACGGTAATGTCACCCGTAAAAGTAAAGACTTGCGGGCATACATTACTTGACGGCGGCGCCACGGCGGCATTTACGCCCGTCACAGTGAATGGCACCACGGTGGTCGGCGGGCCGACAGTGGTCGGTGGGACCACTGTCGTCGGCGGCACGACTGTGGTCGGTGGGA
>CAZXYP010000252.1:0-8326 GCA_964644955.1 uncultured Anaerolineales bacterium
GCCGCCGCAACCGGAACGCGTTCCCGCAGGAATGCAATCCAGCGCGCCAATGTCGCGTCCGATGCCGCCGCCACCCCCGCGCGCGCCGTCCGTCGCGTCGCCGCTTGACCCACGATTGGGCGCGCTCAATGTGCGCGTGGAATACGCGAACGTCCAACCCGGCGAGAGTTATTGGAAATTGATTCGGGCGGAATATCAAGACACGACCAAAGCCAGCGGCAATCATCATATGCTCTACAATTTGCTCGACGACAAGGGCAAGCCGGTGCTGGTGCAGCGCGTGTTCCAGGGGCTGGCAGACATTCAAGCCGATTCGTTTACCGACGCGTTCGGACGCGCAAAAATTCCCATGTGGGAAACGTACAATCCCGAAAAAGGCGAAAGCGGTCCGTATTCGGCGTGGGTGGCGAATTTGCCGTCCGACAAAGTGATCGGGCTCGGCATGCCCAACGGTTTGTCGGTCAATTTTGTATTGACGTGGCAAAAAACAGTCAAGTGAGCAGTAATCAGTGAACCGTAATCGGTGAGCAATAAACAGTATGCAGTGAATTGCGGTGACCGGTTACCGATAACTGATTACGGATGACTGCTTTCTGCTGACCGAATCCTCGCATTTGAAACTCCTCCATCGGCTCGCGCCGTTCCTTGTTTTTGCCGCAACCTTTGCGTTGTATGTCTCCACTCTTGCGCCCGGCATGTTGCGCGGCGACAGCGGCGAATTTCAATGGGCGATGGCTGCGCTGAATGTGGCGCACGCGACCGGCTATCCGCTTTTTACACTCATCGGTTACGCGTGGCATTTGCTGCCCCTCGACGCGAATGTCGCGCGGCAGTTGAATTTGCTGACGCCATTTTTTGGCGCGCTCACCGTCACAGTCGTTTTTGTTTTTACGCGCGCCGTCACCACGCGCACCCTTGCCGCGTTGGTCGCCGCGATTTTTTTGGCGTTGACGCCGGTGATGTGGTTCAACGCGAGTATTTTGGAAGTGTATCCCTTGCACGCGTTCTTGCTCGCGCTGACGTGGTATCTGCTGTGGCGCTGGTCACGCGCGCCGCACGCGAATGGCGCGTTGTATCTCGCGTTTTTTGTTTTCGGTCTCGCGCTCGCGCATCATCGCACGACCGTACTCACCGTTCCCGCGCTGCTCTATTTTTTGTTTGCGACCGACCGCCGCTTTCTGTTTCAATGGAAACGCGCGCTGTTGTGTATTTTGCTCGTCCTCCCCGGCTTGCTCTTGTACGCGTACGTGCCGCTGCGACTGCTGCCTGAAGGGTATTCCACCGATTTTATTCTCAATGACATTATTCTCGGGCGCGAGTATGCGGGTTCATTGCTGCGCGAATTCAGTCCCCTGCCCGTCTTGATGGATATTCCATTCAAGAATTTTCACATCGGACTTGCCTTTGCGTTACTTGGCGCGATTACATTGTTTCGCCGCGCCAAACATTTGAACGCGGCGTTATGGCTCATTTATCTCACCGCTGTGTTGTTTGCGCTGGTGTACAGTGTGCCGGATGTTGAGGTTTTTCTCACGTCGAGTTTTGTCGTCGTGGCTTTGTGGATTGGCGCGGGCGCGGCATTTCTGATGGATTGGCTTGACCAACGCGTTGGCGGTGCGCGCGCGTCACGTTTGCAAATTGTTTACGCCATCGTGGTGACACTGCTTGCGTTGTTTGGGTTGACGCGTTGGAGTGAAATCAACGCGGCGGTGGCGGCGGAGGCGGGACCTGAAGCGCGGGCGCGCGCGATTGCGGCAATGAACTTGCCCCCCAATGCGTTTCTGGAATTGGATTGGGAAACCGCGACTGCGCTGCGTTTTTTGCAAGCGACCGAGAATTTGCGTCCCGATTTGGAAGCGCGTTTGATTGAAATGCACAAGCGCGATGAGTATTGGCGCGCGCTGCAAAATGTGGATGCCGGGCGCGCGGTCTTTATCGAACGCGGCGTGAATTGGTCGCGCGCGCCCGCAGGTTACGCGTTGAACGCATCAGAAAATGATTTGGTGCAAATCACCCGCGCGCCGGTGGACATGACGCGCAAGCGCGTGCCGCTGAGCGACCGCGTGGAATTGGTCGGTTATCAAAACACGCCCGATGCGTTGGTGCTGTATTGGCGCGTGAAAAAAGGATTGGACAAGGATTTGGCGACTTATGTCCATTATCTCGACGCGCAAGGCAATAAAATCGCGCAGGACGACCGCGCCGCGTGCTGTCAAGCCGTGTACGGCTATCGCACGCGCGAGTGGGAGCCGGGGCAAATCTATGCTGATGTGTTCAAACCCGCGCCGCCAGGCACAAGCGCGTTTTTGGTTGGAATGTACGAAAATATCAACGGCGATATCGAACCGTATGGCAAATCCGTCGAAATCAAGTGACGGATATTTGGATTGCCTTGACTTTGATGCTACAATCGGCAGCGCTCCGCACAACGTATGGGTTTTTCATCTCCGTATCGCGTTCGCGCAAATCATCAAAGGCGCTCTCGCACCCGATCACCCGAAATCATGACAGAGGATGTTTGAATGACTGAAACGCGTTTCACATGGCGTTGGCTGTTGGTCATCGCGCTGGTGGGAATTGCAATGGGACTGCTTATTGGTCTGGTCGCCGGATGGATTGTCTTTCCCAATATCGGAGGCTCCAATGTTTCGGGACTCTCTACCTCCGCGCAAAGCGATTACATTGTTCTGGTGGCCAATACGTACGCCTATGACCAGGATTTGCCGCGCGCAAAACAGCGCCTGAATCTTTTGCAGGACAAGGACATTAAAGCTCGGCTTGAACGTTTGGCGAAATCGTTAGGCGCGCGCAAGGACGCGTCCGCCGCGAATGTCGCAGACCTTGCCGTTGCGCTCGGTTCGGACGATGAGGCATTGCTGATCATGGCAGCCGGCGTCGGCAGCGATGTGACCGGCGACCCTATCAGCCAGGAACCGACCAAAATCGCGCGCAGCGATTCCGGCGCTCAAGAACCGACACCTTCGGATGAGGACGTCGAGGACCCAACCCCAACCGTCAAGCCGACGAAACAGAAAAAGAAACCGACCGCCCAACCCACCGCCGAACCGGCAGCGACTGAGGCGCCCGCCGAACCCACCGCAATTCCGGCAACCCAAGCGCCCAAGCCCACTGCCGAACCCACCGCTGTCCCCCCCCCCGCCGCTGCGCCGGTGACAACGGAATTCATTCCTCCTTTTCCGGGGGGATGGTGGAATGCCATCAAATTCATACCTGCGCAAGTGAGTCCGGGGCAGCAATACTTTCATCTCAAATACGCGCGCTATTGTGATTGGGCGCCGAACGATAATTTCGAAACCTGCCCGGGCTTTCCTGCCGGCGGAATGGGACATTCGATTTACATTATGGTGGTGGACGAATCCGGCAATTGCATCACCACAGATGTGAACGATATCCTCAACGACGGTTCAAAACATCCGCTCACGCCCGATATGCTCAAAAAGATAGAGTTCCCGTGGAATCCATACGGCTTTGCCTGCGATCAGGATTACGAAAAGGAAATGTACGGCGAGGGCAATGACATTTCCGTGCCCGGATTGCCAAGCGACACCATTACCCAATTGCAATTGTGCGCCACCAATCCGCCACCTGGGCATAACCCGCCGCCTTGCGGCAAAGCGCACGTCCGCTACTTTTTGATTTTTCAACGCACCACCCGGTGACAAAAAACCTCGAAGGTGTCGTAAACCTTCGAGGTTTTGATTTCATGGACGCCGCAAAAAAATCAAACCCACTCGCAGCATACGCCAACCGCCGCGATAAAAGCGCTCGCCGCGATTCCCGTACACATAATGGGCGATAAAACGCTTGAAGCGCAACCGCTTCCCCAAACGAGAATTTGCAATCACGTCCGCATAGTCGCCAAACGAAAATTCATTGCGCGCAAACGCATCGCATACATAATCTGCCGCGCGCATTCCAAAATCCAACGCGTGCGAAATCCCTTCCCCCAGCCATGGTTCCGTTCCCGCCGCATCGCCCGCCAAAATCACGCGCGGCGCGGAATGTTTTTCCCGCGGGTCAAACCAGCGTTCGGGGTGTCCTTCCAGTTTCCAGTCTCCAATCTCCAGTCCTCTCGCTCTTAATTCATCGTGCAATACGGGTTTCAATTCCGCGCGCGGTCGCTCGGGACGCACGCGCGAATCAAACAGTCCGCGATTCATCAAGGGCGCGTCCTTTTTGAACGAAGGAAAATCCCAATAATAACCTTGCACCCCGCGCGCAATCGGCGAAAAATCAAAGACCGCCGTGTGATTGGCAAATTCGTCAGAACGCGCGGCGTCGTTCACCGGCGTCACAATTTCCATCAGCCGCGAAATGCGGTCGGAACGCATCAGCCCCAATTTTTGGCGCACGATGCTGTTTGCCCCGTCCGCGCCAATCACGACACGCGCGCGTAATTCTCCCGCGTCCGTTATCACTCGCACGCCCGCCTCATCGCGCGCCATCTCGCGCAATGCAATCCCTTGCGCGACGCGAATTCCGCGCGCGTGCGCCGCGTGCAGCAGCGCAGTATCAAATTCATCGCGCTGCACCACACGAAACAAATCGCGCCAGTGAAACGTCGCCTCCAAATCCCGATATACCAACCGCATGTGATGAATCGGATACGCCGGCACGTTCAGCGTCACATCCAGCGCGCGCAATAAATCCCACGCGTGCTGTGTCGCCCCGCCCCCGCACAATTTCTTGCGCGGAAACACCGCTTTGTCCAACAGTAAGGTCCGCGCCGCCAGATGCGGTGCGCGCTGTGCCAAACGAATTGCCGCCGCCGAACCCGTCGGTCCCGCGCCGACAATGAGAATGTCGTACTCGTTCATACAAACGAATCGTAGGGACGTTCAATTGAACGTCCCTACAATTGAACGTCCCTACAATTGAACGCCCCTACAATTGAACATCCCTACAATTGAACGTCCCTACATTTCTTCTGCCGTCACTAACGGCACCGCATCCGGCGCGCGTTTCCGTGTGACCAAACCAACCCCCGCGACAATCAAAAGCAAGCCCGCGAACGTCGTCCAATGGAGCGTCTCATTCAAAACCAACGCGCCCAAAAACACTGCAATCACTGGACTGATGTACGTGACCAACGAGGTGCGCGTTGCGCCGACATGCTCAATCAACCAATAGTACATCAAATACGCCAGCGCCGTACCAACCACCGCCAAAATCAAAAGTGAGACCAGGGAGGGCATTGTCGGCGTCAAAGTCCACGGTTGGTCCAGCAGAAAACTCGCGGGAATGAGAATTGCAGACGCCGTAATCATTTGACCCAAAGCCACGCTCACATGCGGAAAACCCTTGAGATGTTTGCGCGCCTGAATCGAAGCGAACGCGTAACTGACTGCCGCGAGCAAAATTGCCAAACCGCCGACGAGATTAAAAGTTGCGCCTGTCACCACATCGGGCAAGAAAAGAATCACCACGCCGCAAAAGCCCAGCGCAATGCCGACCGCTTTCAAAGGCGTGATTTTTTCGTCTTGGGTCAACCAGTGCGCGAGCAGGACCGTAAAAATCGGCATGGCGCCGACGAGAATGGCAGCCAAGCCGGACGACACGCGCGTTTCGCCCCACGTAATGAGCGTGTACGGCACAACGCTGTTGAGCAAACCCATTGCCCACAGCCACCGCCACACCGGCGCGCGCCACGACGGCAATTTCTCGCGGCGCAGCAGCGCAATCAAAAACAAGGTGATGCCTGCCAAACCGACGCGCCCCATCACAAATGTTACCGGCGGAATGGATTCGCCGCCGACCTTGATAAACAAATACGACGCGCCCCAAATGGAGCCGAGCAGAATCAGAATGAAATAGGACATGGTTGAAATGGTTCCGTGCGGTTGAAAAAGTAACCGCCGAAAAAAATAAATCGGCATCACGAACTTGCGCTGGCATACGAACGCACAGCAAAACGCCACAAACGATTCGTGAACAACAACAACAGCAACGCCAATGCAATCCCAATCAACAAATCACGCGGCTCCAACATCCCCATCAACGCCGACGCGGGAAATGTGGTAATGAACGCAATCGGAATGACAAAAGTCAAGAACGCGCGCAGCAGACCGCCGTACACCGAAATCGGAAAACGTCCCGTTTCGTAAAAGGCGTAAAACAATTCCGCAAGATTATCAATCTTGACGAACCAAAAAGACAGGGTCATCATGCCGAGCCAAATACAGTACACCAAAATCAACGCGATGATGAAAAGGAGCGCGAAAGAAAACCATTCCATTGGCGTCGGCGTCATGCCCATCGCGCGCAGCGCATACACAATCAAACCCGCGCCCGCCACAATATCCACCAAACGCCACATCGTAAGCGAATGAAAACTGGCATAGAATTGCGAATTGACCGGCTTGACCAACACAAAATCAAACGTCCCCACGCGCACATGCTCGATCATTTCCGAAATGTTCGGACGCAAAAACGCTTCCATGACGCCCGAGAACATGGTGTACAAACCAAGCACCACCAGCACCTGGTCGTACGTCCATCCGCCAACCGTGTCGCTGTGCGCGAAAAAAATCGTCGCCCCGATGATGCCCCAAAACAACCAAAAGACACTCATCAGCGCATTCGTCAAAAAATTGACGCGATACTCCAGCTCACGCAAAATCGAATAGCGCCAAAAGATGGCGAGCAATTTCAAATGTTTTTGCATACGGATTTGTGTTTCACCAAGCGTTAGCCAGCGCCCCTTTGCAGAAACAACCTCGCAGTTCGACTCGAATCTCCCGTCTCCGCGCGCGCTCTCTTATGCCCCAAACGCGCCAAAGCGCCGCATCCCGCGCGCCCACAACACGCGATACGCCCCGAACAACACAACTCCCCACAACGCCGTCGCGACCATGCCGCTCCAGATTTCCGGTGCGGTCAAGCGCCCCATCATGATTTCAATCGGAAACGACATCATGAAACGGAACGGCAAATAATACGCAATCGTTCGCAAGGGCTCGGGCAGCAATTCCAACGGTGCGATGCCGCCGCCAAACAACAAATACAACATCCAAAACACGTCCGTCAACACCAACGCCTGTGAAAACCAAAACGCAAACATACCCAATGAAAACTGCGTCAAGTAGCGCAGCGCCCACGCGCCGACCAACGCAACGACAAAGAAAAACACATTCGACGCGGTGGGCGCGAGATGAATCGCCGGAACCAGCCATGCGATTCCAATGACGATCGGGGTAAACAAAAGCCCGCGAATCACCTTGTCCGCCAGATTGAACGAAATGTAATCGTGAATCGGTTGAATCGGATGCAGTAACTTGGTGTTCAAATCGCCGTGCCGAATATCATAATCCAATTCCCACGCCACCCACACCGCCGTCATTTGTCGCACATAGAAACTCAGCACATAGTATCCGACAAAATCACTTGCGCTGAACGTGCCGACCGGTCCATCCTGCGCGAGCGACAACCACACCGCCATCATCACCAATGGAAACGACGCCGACAGAATCCAAATCGCCATCGCCACACGATATTCCAATTGCACGGCGATACTGCGCCGCGTCAAGACGATATATTTAGAAAACAGCTTTCGCATCCCGGCGCTATTCCTCGTCATCTGACGCGTACGCCGTATCTCGCTGCCGCGCCAACGCCGCCTCTTCGAACACACGCGTAATCACATCTTCAATCGGCGGGTCTTGAATCGTCACATCCACAATCGGCAGTTCCGCCAAGATGCGCGCCGCCGTTTCCGATGTTTTGTTGCGCGGCACCAACAGTTCGACGCGCTGCCCTTCCGCTTTTACCACTTCGCCGTACCCGTCCAAATGCCGACCGTCCCATTCGGCTGCCAATTCCACACGCATCAATTTGTGCGGCGCAATCCGCGCGGACAAGTCATCCAACGCGCCGTCGTACATTAATTTACCGTGGTCAATCACAATCACGCGCTTGCACAACGCGGTCACGTCCGCCATGTAATGACTCGTCAAAATCACCGTCGCCCGATGACGCCGATTGTATTCCGCGACAAACTGCCGAATCTTGGTCTGCATCGTTACGTCCAGACCAATCGTCGGTTCGTCCAAAAACAAAATATCCGGACGATGCAACAGCGCGGCGGCAAGTTCGCATTTCATCCGTTCCCCCAATGAAAGTTTCCGCACTTGCTTTTTCAATAACGGCGCGAGGTCGAGCAATTCCGTCAATTCATCCAACGTTTGTTTGAATGCCTCGTCCGGGATTTCATAAATCGCCTGATTCACCAAAAAGGTTTCGATTGCGGGCAAATCCCAATTGAGCTGCTGCTTTTGCCCCATCACCAACGTCATGCGCCGCAGATATT